>JBBTSR010000013.1:0-1096 GCA_038064615.1 Patescibacteria group bacterium | reverse complement strand
TATAGTTAGTGAAAAACAAAATGACCGATTCTGATACACTTAATTAGTGGTAAAAATTAAGCTATCAAAAGAAGAAAAACAAATTCTAAAAAACTACAATAAAACAAGTAGATTAATTCTTGTTAGATTAAAGTCCCAGGCAGTCCTTTTACGTTTCAAGAAAATGAAAATAAAAGATATTGCCGATGTCCTGGATAAGGATAATAGGACAATAAGTAGATGGCTTTGGGATTTTAAAAAAAGACGATTGGCAAGCATCTTTACTGGACACAAAGATAATGAAAACGCTTCTAAATTAACTCATAAACAAAGAGAAGAAATTAAAAAGATACTTTCTCAAAAACCATCTGATTTTGGACTCTCAAGAGAATTTTGGGATGTTCCCCAACTTAAAACATATATCTGGGCGGAGTTCAAAGTTGTCTATGAAACAGAGCGTTCTTATCACTTTCTTTTAGAATTTGGCAACCTTAGTTTTAAATATCCTGATAAATTTTCAACCAGAAGAAATAAAAAACGAATTATTGACAGGATGGATGAAATTTATGGAGAAATAATTCCTCTACTTAATGATCCAACATGGGAAGTATTTGTGTCTGACGAAACAAGAATGCAGTTGGAGGCTATTAAAAGAAGAGCTTGGCTTGTCAAAGGACAGAAAACTATTCTTAAAGTGGAAAGGAGTGACGACTATCAAAATTACTTAGGATTTTTAAATCAACGTACATTTAAGTGTCACGTACTTGAGATTGCCTGGGGACGTCAGGATGAAATAATTAGGGCAACAACAGAATTTATTAAACTCTATCCTAATAAGAAAATTTGTATTATCTGGGACAATGCCACCTGTCATAAAGGAATACTTATGAGACAGGCTCTATCCAAAGGTGGATTACTCCAAAAAGTTCATGTTATCAATATGCCTCCATACGCTCCAGATTACAATCCAATAGAAAAGGTGTGGAACACAGTAAAAAACAAACTCTCCAATATCCAGCAGAAAACTTTTGAAGAAACAAAACAAAATTTTATGAGGCTAACAGACAATCAAATCTTTCCCTACGAAATATGACATTTTGTTTTGCGGTTACTATAA
>JBBTSR010000012.1:0-39022 GCA_038064615.1 Patescibacteria group bacterium | reverse complement strand
CCGAAGTCATCTATCATCACGAAGTCTACAACCAGATGCTTTGGAATGATTTTTAGTGAGTTGTCCGCAAAAATCGGACAACTGATATCGTGATTTATTTGCCTTTCCAACAATCTAATTCTTACATTTTGTAGGTTATAAGCGGTTGACATTCGTGAATAGTATTGTTTGTATTTAATGGTAGAGACGCAAAATTTTGCGTCTCTACAAAAAAACATGTCCGAAAAATTTCGAGACAAATATAGAATTCCCACGTCTCGTTTACCAAATTGGGATTATTCGGATAACGGTTATTATTTCATTACCATTTGCACGAAAGATAAAGAAGAATTTTTCGGCAATATTATAAACAATAAAATGTGTTTGTCAGAAATTGGGGAAATAGCTAATAAATGTTGGCTAGAGATTATAAATCATTTTCCGTTTGTAGCATTAGATGAATTTATAACAATGCCAAATCACATTCATGGAATTCTGATAATAAAAAATGTTATTCCCCACGTAGAGACGCAAAATTTTGCGTCTCTACAACAGGCAAAACAAATAAAAACACAAAATAAATTTGGACCACAATCAAAAAATCTAGCGTCAATCGTTCGCGGTTTTAAAATTGGAGTCAAAAAATATGCAACAATCAATAAAATAAATTTTTTCTGGCAATCCCGTTTTTACGACCACATTATCCGAAATGAAAAAGAATTTTACCGTGTTAAACAATACGTCAGAGATAATCCGAAAAATTGGGAAACAGACAGAAATAATTCTAAAGATATATGGATTTAGTCGCTCAATTGTGACGAAGAAGAATTATTTAGGCCGTACAACCTCGTAGGTTGGATAAGGCTAATTACTGCAAATATTTGTTTATATTATTCTGGTGTTCCTCTAAGGTGACTGCGTAGCGCATGACTCCGTCTTTGTCAGTCAAATAATACCAATATGGCGTGTTTTCGTCGGCGTTGATGACAGCTTTGATTGAAGACAGACTTGGATTAGCAATCGGCTCTGGGGGCAAACCTTTATTTTTATAAGTATTAAAAGGCGAGTCAATTTTCAGATCATCATCAGCCAGCTCTTTCTTCCACCAGGATTTTTCATTTGGTTGATAGCCAAGAACATACTGAACTGTTGCATCAATCTGCAATGGCCAGTCTGCCAAGTATCTTTTTAAAATAATTCCGGCCACTTTTTCTCTAGTTGAAGATTGTCTAGCTTCTCTTTCTACTAGCGAAGCCAAAATCAAAACCTGTTTTTCTGTTAATTTTTTATTCTTTGCTTGGAGGTGAAGTTTTTCGTCAAATTTAGATTCAAAATTTTTATTAATAATTGATAAAACAGTTTCAGCTGTTGCAGTTCTTGGAACTAGATAAGTATCTGGAAATATATAACCTTCTTTGGTTGATCTGATTATTTCAATTTCAGGAATGTCGAGCGTTTTAGCAATTATTTGAGCCATTTCTTCCTTTCTCATTCCTTCAATCAGTGTTAACCAAGTATCAATGGTTCCATGAGTTAAATTAGTAGCAACCTCTTGAGCATTCATATTTTCAGAAATTCTGAAATCACCGGCCTGAATTTTTCTTTCTATTCCCAGTTTTTTGACGATTAAATAAAAAATAATTTTGTTTCTAATCAAGCCTTCACTGGCCAAATTATTAACAATCAAATTAAGAGGTTCGCCTTGTTTGATTAAAAACATCTTGGAAACCTGACTGTTTTTATTGACTGGAAGAGAACCCTCCTTGTAAAAAAGGTAAAAGAAGACAGAAATTAAGATAAATAAAAATAACAAGATTTTTAGTTTATTCATATTAGTTTTTTGTCATCCCCGATCTAGTCGGGGATCCAGTGCTTGATGTCCTGGATTCCCGCCTCCGCGGGAATGACACGCTACTCAATTTTAAATATTGGTAAATTCCTTAACGTTGCCTCGGCTTCTTTTAATCGATATTTATCATCTGAATACAAAATAAAAATTGCCTCGTTTTTTTTGACTGAATGGTCTAATTTTTTTAATAAATAAATACCGGCTTTTTTATCATTTGGTGCTCCTAAAATTTTTGCTACGGTGTTTAAATTATGATTGTTAATATCTTTAATTTTACCAGATACCGATGAACAAAAATCAAATTTATTTTTTGCTAACTTTAAAGAATCAGAAGTTATTTTATTATTCCCACCTTGAGCTTTAACAATTTCTTGAAATTTTTTCAAAGCCTCTCCAGATTCAAGGATTTTTTTTGCCTCATCTTCTCCTCCGCCGGTTGGCGATTTTTTTCTATCTTTATAACAAAGATCAAGTAGTTTTCCCGCCAGTCGTAAAGATTTTGCCTCCAATCGAAGTGGTCGATCGGTTTTTTGTTCCAATACATATAAGACGTCGCGAGCTTCCAGAATTGGTCCAATTCCTCGTCCAGCTGGCTCTAAAGTTTCATTAACGTCACAAACGACTTTAATGCCAAAATGACGAGCTAAATTTTCAAATTTTTTGGCCACATTTTCTCCTTCAGAAAAACGATGAATCTTTGCAGTTTTACCAATTGGAATATCTAAAACCAAATGAGTCGTGCCGGCGGCGACTTTTTTTGCCATAACGGAAATAATAATCTTATCGAAAGATTCAAAGGATAGGGGTTCCTCGACTCTGATAATAATATCGTCGGCCGGAGCAATACCCAATTTGCCATTCCAAGCAATGCAACCACCAACTTCATTAACAATTTTTTCGATTTGAATCGGTGTAAACTCAACTGAAGCAATTGCTTCCATAACATCAGCGGTACCGGCTGGAGTTGTAATTGCACGTGACGAAATTTTTGGTATCTTAAATCCGGCGGCGGCAATAATTGGAACAATGATCATTGTTGTTCTAGTGCCCGCTATGCCACCAACTGAGTGTTTATCAGCGACGACACCTTTGAACTTAAGCTTATTACCAGTTTCAACCATAGCTTTGGTAAAATAAAAAAGTTCCTGGGGACTATAACCTTCCTTAAAAGAAGAAGCAACAAAATACGTAGTTAAAACATCTGAAAGTTTTTCATGGGCAATTTCGTCCATGACAGCATAAATTTCCCGGTAATTGAGCTTTTTACCTAAAAGCTTTTTTTGAATTGCACCAATTGCCAACAGCTTTTCTTTATCGTCATTCATATTGAATATAAATTTCCGTAAACTTTTTCTGATATTCTTTTATCTTTATGATTAGAGACGTTAGTAAATAAATTTCTTTAAGATTAAACAGCCAAGACAAAAATAAGTATAGTATAAAATGAATTAATCCGACTGATCCTAGCAGAAAAAAGACGTTAATTGTCCGACTGGTATCAAATATTAAGCCATCAAAAAACTTCATGGAAAAATAACTAACAAAAGCGCTCAAAAAAGCGGAAAAAAACATTTTACCAATTTCAACAAAAATACTTTTTAAACCTAAACCGTGAAGGCGCGAAGAAATGATAATAAAAAGAAGTGATGTGTTTATAATCATGCTGACGGAAAAAGATAAAGCTAAAGACCAGACCGGTAGATGAAAAATAAAAATTGATAATAAGCTCAACAAAGTATTAATAAAAATTGAAAAAATACTGACATAAAACGGAGTACGGCTGTCATGCATGCTATAAAAACAACGGGTTAAAAAATAATAACTACCATGAAAAGGTAAAGATAAAGAAAAATAAGATAAGGTAACAGCTGTTGAAACTGTTGCTTCCCAGTCAAATTTCTGGCCACCGAAAAATAAACGGACCAAGGGAGTTCGAGCAAAAATAAAAAAGAAAGCAATCGGGATGGTCAGATAAAATAAATTAAGGAGTGAATCAGAAATAATCTTTTTAAACTCTTCAATTTTTTTTTCTTGAAACATTTCGGTCAGATAAGGAAGGGAAGCCTGCCCAAAAGCGATTCCAATAACAGATACCGGTAAAAGCTGTAAATGTTGGGCGAGATAAAAAACTGTGTAAGCTCCTGATCCTAAAAAAGTTGTTAAAGTCAGGTCAATGGTAGCATCAATTTGAGCAACAATAACGGTAAAGGCTCGAGGTATAACCATTTTAATGAATTCTGTTAACCCCTTAGTTTTTTTTAAGATGAATTGATAGTCAAAATCTGATTTAAATATAAGTGGCATTTGAATTATAAAAAGGAAGAAAGCCCCAATGACGACGCCCCAAATTGGGGCCAAAAGGAATAAAGTAGGATAAAGAAATACTGTTGTTAGAATAATGGTCAAGTTATAAATGATTGGAGCTAAGGCGGAAAGAAAAAAAGTCTTATTAGCTTGACCGATACCAGTCAAAAAGTTTCCTAAAACAAAAAATGGCAGCTGACCTAAAAGAAGTAACCTTGAAAGGTTGATTATTTTTTCTGTTTTAATAAGATCATATCCTGGTGTTAAAGCTGGAATTATTTTGTCAAGGAAAAGAGAAACTATAACAACAAAAACTGTTAATGCCAAAAAAATCAGGTTAATGATTGAAGAAATATTTTCTGACAGCTCTTTTTTATTATTTTTATATTTGAGATAGATTGGGATAAAAGTTGAGGTTAAAGCTCCGGTTATCAAAATTTCAAAGATAATATCCGGAATACGGAAGGAAGCAAAAAAAATATCAAGTTCTTCTTTATTAAAATAGCCCGCCAGGATTCGGTAACGCAAAAAACCAGATAGACTGGTCAGGACAATCATAAAAGATAACAAAATCGCTGAAGAAAAAATGCTTTTTTGTTTGGTAAATATGAAGTCTTGGGTTTTCTTTAATAATCTTTCCACAGAGAAAGTATAACAGTTTATTTAGGGTGATTTGTGGTTAAATGCGCTTGACAACCTGCTGGATTTGGTTAATAATGGAATCATATGGTGTTTTTTGGTGAATATCAAATTAATTTCTCTGGATCAGGCCGTTTATTATTGCCTAAAAAAGTTCGAGAGCTTTTAAAAGGAAATATTTTTATTTTAACGAAAGGTTTTGGCAGTTGTTTATCAGGATACGATAAAGACGATTGGGAAAAAAGAGCCGCAGAGCTGTTAAATCCTTCTCTTCTTCAACCTACAGATATGGATAATCGACGTTATATCTTTTCCTCGTTAGTTTATTTAGAAATAGACGAACAAGGCCGGTTTGTAGTTCCTAAGAATTTGCTGGAATATGGTCAATTAAAAAATAAGGTGGTCATCATTGGAGTTGGAGACCATTTTGAGATTTGGGAAGCAAAAAAATGGGAAACATACAAATTAAGAATTAAGAGTTAAGAATTATGCATACGCCTGTACTTTTGACCCAAGTAATTGATGCGTTAGATATTAAGAAGGACGGGCTTTATATTGATGCAACATATGGCGAAGGTGGGTATAGTCAGGAGATATTAAGAAGGGGAGGGAAAGTTTTAGGAATTGATTTAGACAAGAAACAATTAACAGATTACGGATTACGAATTACGAATTTAAAACTAAAACTTATTGAGGGAAACTTTGGGGATATAGAAAAAATAGCAAAGGATAATAATTTTTTCCCAGTTGATGGAGTAGTTTTTGATTTGGGTTTGTCAATGAGACAGATAAGTCAGTCGGGACGGGGATTTTCTTTTAAAAGACTAAATGAACCTTTGGATATGAGAATGAGCTTAAAAACGGAAATGACAGCCAAATACCTATTAAATCATTTGTCTGAAGCGGAACTTTACGAAGTTTTTGCCAAGAATTCAGAAGAGATCAATTCACAAAAGATCGTCAGGGAAATAGTCGTCAGACGCTCATTTAAAAAATTAGAAATAGTTGGAAATTTAATAAATTGCATCGACCATGCAATCGGAGAACCTGACAATAATGTTTACAAACGGATTTTTCAAGCATTGCGAATTCAAGTTAATGATGAATTTGAAAATCTAAAAAACGGTTTATTGGGCGCAATGAAGATTATTAAAGATGATGGCAAGGTGGCCGTTGTTACTTTTCACTCATTGGAAGATCGAATCGTTAAAAATTTTTCAAAAAACAGCGGCATAAAACTTTCAAATAAAAAACCGATTATGAACCGAAGAGGTAGAAATTTTGAAAAATCAGCTAAATTACGAGTGATAGTCAAAAACATATGAAAAATATATTTCTAAAAACAACATGGCTAATAATAACAGGGTTAATTGTTGCTAACCTTTTTGTGGTTATTTCCGGTATTGTCATAAGCGATGAAATTGATAACTTTGAGCAAAAAACTGATAAATTTCATAAAATTAATTTAACTTTAGAAAAAGAAGTCGCAAATCTTGGTTCTTTAAAATTTGCTCAAGAGCAGGCGAAGGAGTTTGGTTTTACCAATTCAACAGCACCTCAATATATCGATCAATTAAAGTACGCACATCGTTAATTTATGGTGAGCGCAGTCGAACCATGAAAATTAAATTTATTTTTCTTCTTTTTATAGTTTTTTATTTAGCTATCGTTGTTCGATTGTTTTTTCTTCAGGTTATATATGCGCCTTCGAATAAAAGTTCATATTTAAAAACAAATAAACTTTATCCCGTCAGAGGAAAAATCTATGATCAAAAAAATCAGTCCCTGGTTTTAAATCAAAACAGTTATCAACTATATATTGAACCAAAAAAAGTTAAAGATAAAGAAGAGCTTTTGCAATTATTAAGTAAAAGTTTAGAAATAGAAGAAGCATCGATTTCTGCCAAGCTTGATATGTCAAAAGATTGGGTGGCGATATCTGGTGGCCTACCTCAAGAACAGAAAGACAAAATCGATAGATTAAAATTAAAAGGGATAGGTTTTGATTATCAGACAAAAAGATTCTACCCGGAAGCTTCTCTTTCGGCTCACTTATTGGGCTTTTTAGGCAAGGATAATCAAGGTGAAGATGTTGGTTATTTGGGATTGGAAGGATTTTACAATCGTGACTTACGAGGGTTGCCTGGTTTTTTAGAAACGGAAAGAGATATAATTGGTCGGCCAATACTAATAGGAGTACAACAAAGAGTTGAGGCGGAAAATGGCCGTGATCTTACTTTAACAATAGATAAAAATATCCAGGAAATAAGCAAAAAAAGGCTGCTGGAAGGACTGGATAAATATAAAGCCAAAAAAGGCTGCATCATTACAGCCGACCCTAAAACAATGGCGATTTTATCCCTTATATGTTTGCCTGATTATGATTTAGAAAAATATTATTTGTTTAACGAAAATTTTTACAAAAATTTAGCTATTTCCGATCTTTATGAGCCAGGGAGCGTTTTCAAGCCTCTGATTGTAGCGGCGGCTTTGGAAGAAAAAAAAATTAAGCCTAATGATATCTATAATGAAACAGGGCAAGTATCTGTGGGTGAATATAACATAAAAACTTGGAATGATAAGTATGAAGGAAGAATTTCGATGACAAGGATTTTGGAAAAATCATCAAACGTTGGCATGGTCTATATAGGAGAAAAATTAGGAAATAAAAAAATCTATAATTATCTTGAAAAATTTGGATTTGGCCAAAATACTAATATTGATCTTGAAGGAGAGGCGGGTGGTTATTTAAAACCTAAAGCAAATTGGTACCCAATTGACTACGCAACTGTAACCTTTGGCCAGGGCATTGCGATTACTCCAATTCAAATGATTCGCGCCTTTGCCTCAATTATTAATGGGGGATATTTAATGAAACCTTATGTGGTAAAAAAAATTATTTCTGAAAATAAGGTGACAGAAATTAAACCAAAGATAGATAGAAGAGTTATTTCTCAAATGACTTCTGATATTATAAAAAAAATGTTAATTTCAACGGTTGAAAACGCTGAGGCTAAATGGGATCGGCCAAAAGGATTTTCGATCGGAGGGAAAACCGGAACAGCCCAAGTACCAATCAAAGGAATCTATGACACTTCAAAAACGATTGCTTCATTTATTGGGTTTGCTCCAGCTGAAAATCCAAAATTTTTGACTTTTGTAGTTCTTTATGAACCTCAAACTTCCCAGTGGGGGTCGGAGACAGCCGCACCTTTATTTTTTGAAATCGTAAAGGACCTTATAGTATACTATGGCATATTACCAAGCCAATAATTAAATGTTAAATCTTAAACGGTTAAATGTTAAATAAACTGTTAAAGATTAAACAGTTAAACATAAAAACGTTTAATATTTATAAGTTTAATATTTATTTAACCTTTAATATTTAATCTTTAACCTTTAAACCATATGCAACAATTTAAAAATATCTATCACTTATTCCAAGCCATACTAGCTAATCTGTTTTATGGCTTTCCCAGTCGGAGGCTTAAAGTAATCGGGGTTACCGGAACCGATGGAAAGACAACGACGACTCACTTAATTGCCCATATTTTAAAATCGGCTGGAAAAAAAGTTTCTTTTATTTCTTCTGTAGTTGCGGAAGGCTTTCATGTAACAACTCCAAGTTCATTTGCATTGCAGAAATTATTAAAACAGTCAGCGGACAATCATGACGAGTACTTTGTTTTAGAGACAACTTCTCACGCCTTAGATCAAAACCGGGTTTGGGGGATTAAATACGAGATAGGGGTTATCACAAATATCACGCATGAGCATCTTGATTATCACAAAACATTTGAAGACTACACAAAAACAAAATTAAGATTAATAGAAATGTCAAAAGTTGGAGTAAAAAATACAGAAAAAATAGAAAATATTGTTAAAAAGATTCCCAATCTAACTGAATTTAATCAACGCAATTATTCATCAGCTTATTTGGTTTGTAAAGAATTAGGTTTGTCAGATGGAATGATTTTAAAAGCGATGAAGACTTTCAAACTTCCTAAAGGGAGATTTGATTTGGTTTATAATAAAGAGTTTAAAGTAATTATTGATTTTGCCCACACTCCAAATGCTTTGTTACAGCTACTGCCCGCCATCAGAAAACTATATTTAAAAAAAGGTAGACGCCTTATTCACGTTTTTGGCTCGGCCGGTTTGCGTGACTTTACCAAAAGGCCTTTGATGGGTGAAGCTTCGGATAAATTCTCGGATATTATTATTCTTACGGAAGAGGATTACCGAACTGAAGACCCAAAAAAAATTTGTCAACAGATTACTACTGGAATGAAAAATAAAGATTATCAAATTATTCTAGATCGTCAACAAGCAATTAATAAAGCAATTAAAATTGCTAAAAAAGATGATGTTGTTGTTTTGACTGGCAAAGCCCATGAAAAAAGCCTATGCAGGGGAAAGACGGAGTATCCGTGGGATGAGTATGAGGCAGTGATTAAGGCATTACAAATATTTAACATTTTTTCATGATTATCTACGATTCTGATTTGAAAATATTTTATTCTACTTTAATCAACGATGAAAAATTTTTTGGTGGGTTTGGAACTAGGGCACTTGGCGATGGCCGTAATATTGATACGGCAATAAACTTTGCTCAGGCAAATCTTCCTAACTTTAAAACAATCGTTATTCCTGAACAAATTCATTCGACGAATGTAACAAATTTCAGCGCCAATTTAATTGATAATGTTGAAAGAGTTTCAGAAACCGACGGTTTAATTACCAAAGATATTAATTCGGTTTTGACGATCATTACGGCAGACTGTTGTCCTATTATGTTTGTAGATAAAAAACAAGGAATTGTTGGAATTGCGCACCTTGGCTGGAGAGGTAGCGTAAAACGACTGGGACAAAAGATGGTTAAAAAAATAATTGAATTAGGAGGAAAAAAAGAAAATATATTTGTTGCAATTGGTCCGTCAATCGGTCAATGTTGTTATGATATTGATGATGAACGTTACTATGAATTTGTTTCGGAGTTTGATGGTTATGCCAAAAAAATCTTTCACCGTCATCAAGGAAAACTTCATCTCAACCTTGCACTTCTAAACTATTTCCAAATTAAAGAATTAGGAATCACAGAAAAAAACATCGACCACTTTCCATTTTGTACTCGCTGTGATAAAAAACGTTTCTTCTCTTTCAGAAGGGATAAAAGACAAGATTATGGAGAGATGATGAGTTTTATATGTATAATTTAATCACATAATGTTAGAACAATCCAAAAACATATTTTTCTTAGGTATTAAAGGCGTGGCCATGGCTAACTTGGCGGTCATTTTAAAAAAGATGGGTAAAAATGTCAGCGGCTGTGATTTGGAAGAAGAATTTATTACTGACAGACTTCTTAAGGATAATAAAATAACCTGGCAAACAGGATTTGAATTCAATAGAATTCCGAAGAAAACTGACCTCATCGTTTATTCAGCTGCCCATGGTGGGACAAATAATCCGCTCGTTATTGAAGCATTAAAAAAGAAAATAAATATTATTTCACAGGCGAAATTACTAGGTGAATTAATGGATCAATTTGAATCAAAGATTGCTGTTTGTGGTTGTCATGGGAAAACTACTACGTCATCACTGTTAGTTTATGCATTAAGTAAATTGAATCAGCGTCCAAGTTATTTAGTTGGTGCTCCATTTTTTTCTGAACATCAGGGGGGAGATTTTCTGGACAAAAAATATTTTGTCGTTGAAGCCGATGAGTATGGAGTTAACCCACCCGTTGATAAAACTCCCAAGTTTCATTTATTAAATCCAAATTATATTATTGCAACTAATATTGATTTTGACCATCCTGACGTTTATAAAGATATTGAGGAAACAAAAGAAGCCTTTATAAAATTTTTTGATAACAAAAAAATTATTGCCAACATTGATGATAAAAATTTACTTCGATGTATCGATACATTGAAGGTTATAACTTACGGCGAGTCGGAAAAAGCTGATTATCAAATAATTCACAGTAATGTGGCAGAAGACGGGAGCGAATTTGAAATAAAAAATGTTGGAAAATTTAGAATCTCGCTTTTTGGAAAACACAATATTTATAATGCTACAGCAGTTATTGTTCTATTAATTGAATTAGGTTTTAAAGCAAAGGAAATTCAGGAGTCCATAATTAGTTTTACCGGAGCCAAAAGACGTTTTGAACAAGTTTATTTCAAAAATAATATTTATTTATTTGATGATTATGCTCATCATCCGGCTGAAATTGCCGCCACAATCAAGGCTGCAAAAGCCAGATTTAAAAACAGACGGATAATCGTTATTTTCCAACCCCATACTTATTCGAGAACGCAAAATTTGCTGAAAGAATTTACGGAAAGTTTATCGTTAGCTGATGTTTGTTTGATTCTGCCAATCTTTGCTTCCGCGAGAGAAAATGCAAAAGACTTTAATGTCTCAACTAAGGATATTGTTAGCAAAATTAAAGACAGTCTTAAAGAAGACAGTCTTAATAAAGACTGTCTTTATTCAGGCTCAAGCGTACAGTTAATTAATCAATTAGGCAAGATATTAAAGATAGGGGATGTAGTTTTTACGATGGGGGCAGGGGACGTGTATAAGCTCAAAAATAAAATTAAAAATTCAATTAATAAAATAATGAATTACGGATTACGGATTGAGAAAAACAAGGATTTAAAACAATTTAATACTTTAAGAACTTCGGCGATTGCGGAATATTTTTTAGACGCAAGGACAAGGGAAGATTTGATTGAAGGCAAGAGATTTGCTTTGGAAAACAAGTTTCCCTTATTTATTTTGGCCGGTGGATCAAATTTGGCGATTGTTAAAGATAAGATTAACGGTTTGGTAATAAAAAATAGTTACAAAGAGTTAAAAATTCTCAAAGAAACAGACGAATATGTTCTACTATCTGTTTCCTCAGGCTATCCAGTTTCATTGTTGGTAAACGAAACAGTTAATAAGGGGTATCAAGGCCTTGAATATCATAAAGGATTACCGGGAACGGTTGGTGGGGCAATTTATATGAACTCCAAGTGGACAAAACCAGTTAGCTACTTTGGAGATTCATTGGAATGTGCTTATCTTGTGGACGGCTGCATGCGAGATAAAAAAGTTGATAAAAATTATTTTAAGTTTGATTATGATTACAGCATTTTGCAAAAAACTAAAGAAATTCTCCTTGAGGCAGTTTTTCGGTTGAAAAAAATTAACCCAAAAATTCTAAAAAAAAGATCGGAACTCACTTTTGAATATCGAAAAAAAACACAGCCAATGGGAGAAAAAACTTCAGGGTGTTTTTTTAGAAACGTTGATGGGAAATCAGCCGGCCTAATGATTGATCAGGCGGGTTTAAAAGGTTTTGCGGTTGGTGATTTTTTTGTTTCACCAATTCATGCGAATTTCATCATCAATCGGGGCAACGGTAAGTCAAAAGATTTGATGGAACTTGTTAGTATAATAAAAGAGAAGATAAGAAATAAGTTTGGGGTGGAGTTAGAGGAAGAAGTAATTGTTATTTAATATTTTTTATGACTGATTCATATTTGATAAAAGGTGGGAAACCACTAAGAGGTGAGGTTATTTTATCAGGCGCCAAAAACGTAGCTTTAAAGACTATTATTGCCGCCCTAATGTTCAAAGGTGATGTTATTTTAAAAAATATTCCAAAAATTAATGATGTTTTGGACTTAATTGAACTGATAAAATCTCTTGGAGCCACAGCAAGGTTTATGGAAAAAAATACCTTGATAATAAATGGCGATACTTTGAAAAGTAATAAAGTTGAATTACAATATGGCTCTAAAATAAGAGTTTCCTTTATGCTTTTTGCTCCATTATTGAATCGTTTTGGTGAATGTTTTGTTCCCAATCCCGGAGGTTGTAGAATTGGTGCTCGCCCGATTGATAGGATTATCAAAGGTTTAGTGGCTCTTGGAGTTAAAATTGATTATGATACGGAAACGGGTTATTATCATGCAAAAATCGTCGACAAACCAAAAGGAAAGTATCATTTTGAAAAACCCAGTCACACTGGAACAGAGCTTTTGATGATGATTGGACTGATGACTGATGAGAAAGTTGAGATTGATAACATTGCCAATGAGCCCGAAATAGATGATCTTATTTTATATTTAAATTCAGCCGGGGGCAATATCGTAGAAGATAAAAATAAAATTACTATCAACAAAAGTTCTGGATTAATACAAAAAGATGCTTTTACCATTATGTCTGATCGAAACGAATTAGTAACTTATGCCACTTTAGCGGTTGCCAGTGGTGGCGATGTAATAATTAGTCCGATTAACGAAAATTTAATAACTTCATTTTTAGAAATTATGAAGGAGTCAGGGGCCGGTGTAGAAAAAATATCAAATTTTAAGTTTAGATTTTTTTATCAAGGCAAAATAAAGCCGGTTAATATTGAAACCTCGCCTCACCCAGGATTTATGACCGACTGGCAGCCAAGTTGGGCGATTTTGATGTTGAAGGCAACCGGCGAATCGGTAATTCATGAGAGAGTTTTTGAAAACCGTTTTTCTTATGTTGATGAATTAAAAAAATTAGGGGCAAACATTGACTTTGTAGATATAAAAGTTGAACATCCAGAATTTTTTTACCACTTTAATCATGAAAAAAACAAAGTATATCAGCAAACGATAAAAATTCAGGGAGGAGAAGAACTTCATAATGCGATTCTAAATATTTCCGATTTAAGGGCTGGTGCCGCCTTAGCCTGTGCGGCTTTGTTAGCCGAAGGCGAATCAGTCGTCAATGGTGCTTCAATCCTAGAGCGAGGCTACGAGGATTTTGTGGAAAAGATTAAGAAATTAGGAGGAGAGATAAAGAAGGTTTAATCGAAAATAAAATTAATACCTCATTCGAGCAAATTATATTGGTAATATCATCTAATTTACTACTTTTGTAGGTTATAAGCGGTTGACAAGATTTTGAAGGTGCTATTAAATAGGGTCAGACCCTGTGTTAGGGTCTGACCCTAAATATGCCTGTAAAAAATTCGCTTAAAACATATATCGAAAATGGATTTTACCACGTTTATAATCGTGGTGTAGAAAAACGAAATATATTTTTAGATGAACAGGACTACAGTGTCTTTTTATCATACCTAAAGTTGTATCTTTCCCCAACAGAGGAAACTATAAAAAACACTAATGAAAATGAGAACTTAGATGATCAAGATAAAAATATCAAGATATATAAAATAAACTCCATAAATAATTATTTTAATAAAATTGAGTTGCTTTGTTATGTATTAATGCCAAATCATTTTCACCTTGAATTAAAGCAAATAGGTAAAATGGATATGGGTCATTTTATGCAGAGCTTAATTACAAAATATACAATGTATTTTAATCGTAAATACAAACATGTTGGGCCATTATTCCAAGGAAGATATAAAGCGGTCTTTATTCATAGCGTAGAATACCTTTTGGATTTAAGTAGATATATTCATCTAAACCCATTTAATATTTTTAATAAAAATCAAAAACTTATTTCCTATCCTTGGTCAAGCTATATAGCTTATGTGAATAATTATTCAATAAAGTGGTTGAATAAAAATTATTTATTGAATTATTTTAATCAAACCAAAAAAACTAAATATACTTCATATCAAAATTTTATTGATAAATATTTTGAAGAGGGAGGAAGTGAGACAAAAGAATATAGTAGCTTATTATTAGATTCGGGACAGACCTTAACATAGGGTCAGACCCTGTGTTAGGGTCTGACCCTATACAACTCTTCACGCAAAGTTTGTTTATGATAAAATATAGACATGAGAAAGATAAGAAATATATTGCTTTTGGCTGGGGGGGATAGTACGCGATTTTGGCCATTGGAGAATAAAAATTTTTTTAGTTTTTTAGGAAAGCCGTTAATTCTTTTTCAGATAGAGGAACTATTAAAGTATGGCGAGCTGGTAACAATTGTGGCTAATAAGATTAATGCAACGGCGATTAAGAGGTTAATAGATAATGCCAATATTAAATCGGCTCAGATTTTGATTCAAAAAGATGATTATCCGGGGATGGCCGGAGCCGTTTTTTCGACAAAAAATCATATCAAAGGCGAAGTTCTTATTATTAACGGCAGCGATTTAATTGACTACACAATAATTTCAAAATTAAGTTTATTAATTAATCAGCAAAATAAATTAATATTAGTTGGTAAACAGGTTAACGAATATTTTCCCGGCGGATATTTCAAATTTAACGATAATAAAAAAATAATTGAAGTTGTTGAAAAGCCCGGAAAAGATAAGATTCCATCACCTATAACAAAGTTGGTTTTTGACTATTTTTCTGACATTAACTTACTTTTAAAATATTTTTCTGAAATTAAAACTAAAAACGATGACCTGTACGAATTAGCCATTAATAAAATGTTGTCTGACGATTTAAAGCAGTCATATTTTATTTATGACTCTTTTTGGTTAGCCTTAAAATATCCATGGCACGTCCTGACTATGATGCATAATTTTTTAATGACCGTCAAAGAAAAACGTATTTCTGAAACAGCGATGATTTCTGAAAAAGCCTTGATAATAGGGCCGGTAATCATTGGTGAAAACGTGAAAATTGGTGATTTTGTTAAGATAGTTGGTCCGACTTTTATTGGAGACAATACTGTTGTTGGGGATTATACAATGATTCGCGAAAGTCAGATTGGGGAGGATTGTTTAGTTGGTTCATTTTCTGAAGTGGCCCGATCTTATATTGGAAATAATGTTTTTTTACATCGCAATTATATTGGTGATTCGGTTTTGGATAATGATGTCATGTTTGGCGCTCAAGCAGTGACAGGAAATCTCAAATTTGATGGTGAAAAAGTTTACTCATTGGTTAATGAAGAAAGAGTTGATACTAACTTAAATAAGTTGGGAGCAATAGTTGGCAATTTGTCTAAGATTGGCGTGAATACAACAATTTTTCCAGGTGTTAAAATCGGTAAAAAAAGTTGGGTGGGCCCTGGAGAAAAAGTAAAATATGATATTGATGATAGAACCTATTTAGCTGATGGAGAAGAGAAGGACAATATTAAAGTTTAACAAGTATTAAAAGCGTGATACTGAATTTTATTTCTCCGTGGGAACCCTCCCCTTTTCGGGGACTCCCAAGTCGAAAAAAATTAAGTATCCCGCTTTTACTTGGATTTTAAATAATAAACAAAAATAACTATGAAAAAAATAACTGTAATTGGTGGGGGAACGGGAACATTTGTCGTCTTGTCCGGCTTAAAAAAGTATCCTTTGGATCTGTCTGTTGTGGTGACGATGATGGATTCGGGAGGATCAACCGGCCGTTTAAGAGATCAGCTTAGTATTTTGCCACCGGGTGATTTACGTCAATGCTTGGTGGCTCTTTCCGACGCGCCTTTACTTTGGAGAAAACTTTTTTTATATCGTTTTGAAAAGGGTGATTTAGAGGGGCATAATTTTGGTAATATTTTTTTGGCAGCACTAGAAAAGGTAAGTAATTCTTATGACGAAGCTATCGAAACTGTTTCTTACGTTCTGAAAACAAAAGGCAAAGTCATTCCCGTTACCTTAAATAAACTTCATTTGGTTGCGGAATATGAGAATGGAAAAAAAGTTACCGGCGAAGGCTTGATAGACGAAAATCACGGAGAAAAATCGCGAATAAAAACAGCTTATTTGGAACCTCAAGGAAAAGCCAATCCCAAAGCAATTAAAAGCATAGAAGAATCAGAATATATTGTTATTGGACCGGGGGATTTATACACAAGTATTATACCCGTGTTTCTAGTTAATGATGTAAAAGAAGCCATGAAAAAAAGTAAGGCAAAAATTATTTATATTATGAATTTGATGACAAAATCTGGACAAACAGCCAATTATAAAGCTTCAGATCATGTCAAAGATTTAGTTAAATATCTAGGAAGGGAGCCCGATTACGTCCTAATAAATAATGGCACCATCGCTTCGGAAGTTTTATCGAGTTATGAGCGCTATAATGAAGTTAAGGTTATCAATGATTTAAATAAAAATGGTTATCAAATAATAGAGAAAGATTTAGTCGATGTCAAAAAGATTGAAAAAAATTCTGCCGATATTTTATATCGAAGTATTTTACGTCATGATTCGGAAAAAGTTGCGGAAACGCTAGTTGGCATTTTCGATAAGGTCAGACCCTAAAGGGACTGACCTTCATATATATGTTTAGAAAACACACAATTTCTTTTAAAAATGCCTATAACGGTTTGGTTTGGTCATTAAAAACTCAACCAAATTACCGAATTCATCTGTCTTTATCTTTAATATCAATTATTTTAGGTTTTTATTTAAAAATTTCGTATTTTGAATTTCTTTTAATTATTTTTCTAATTACAGTGGGATTAGCTATCGAAACAATTAATACTGCAATTGAAGAAGCCACCGATGCGATTGATACAAAAATAAGAGAAGATATTAAAATTGCCAAAGATATTTCAGCCGCAGCGATGTTGATATATGCCATTGGGGCAACTGTTATAGCGTTGATGATATTTTTACCGAAAATTATAATGAAATTATAGTCTGGATCCCCGCCTCCGCGGGGATGACAATCAAAAACTATGTCAACATATTTATTCGCCGTCTTTGCTTCTTTCCTCCTCAATTTTATGTTGATTGTTCCTTTTATTAATTTCCTTTACCAGTTGAAATTTCAAAGACAACAACAAACGACTAAAGATTTTTTGAATAAACCAACTCCAATTTTTGATCGTTTTAATAAACACAAACATGGAACCCCGATAGGTGGAGGGATTTTAATCCTTTTAACAACAGTTTTTGTCTTTTTCTTTTTTATTCTTATGTATTCGATTTTTAAGAAGAACATTTTTAGCAATTACCCATCAGCCTCATCGGAAATATTGATTATTATTTTTACTTTTTTGTCATTTGGGATTTTAGGTTTTATGGATGATTTTAAAAAAATATTTTTTTGGAAAACAAGTAATTTTTTTGGTTTAAGGTTCAGACACAAGTTTATCATTGAACTGGTATTATCTTTGATAATTTCCTTTATGTTATTTTTTAATCTAAAAATTAATATTATTTATATTCCTTTTTTCGGTGTTTTTGATATTTCTTATTTTTATATACTCTTTTCAACTTTTGTGATTATGGCTTTTGCAAATGCTGTAAACATTACAGATGGACTTGATGGATTAGCTAGTGGCATATTGCTTTTTTCTTTAGTTGGTTTTTGGGTGATTTCCCGATCAATTCTTGACGTTCCAACATCCTTGTTTATTGCTGCCTGGCTCGGCGGATTAATGGCTTTTTTGTATTTTAATATTTATCCGGCCAGAATTTTCTTAGGGGACACAGGATCCTTGTCATTTGGGGCGACTTTTGCCGTCATTGGTCTAATTTTAGGAAAAGCTTTTGCCCTACCGATTATTGGAGGAGTCTTTATTATCGAAATAGGATCATCCTTAATTCAAATTGTGGGAAGGAGATATTTTCACAAGAAGCTTTTGTCAGTCGCACCTTTTCATCTGTATCTTCAACACAAAGGCTGGGAAGAGCCAAAGATTGTCATGCGTTTGTGGTTGATCTCGATAGTCTTTGTCATCTTCGGCCTAATGATTGCGTTTATGAAGTAAAAAAATTGATGGTGTGATAAATCACACCACTACTCTATATAATATTAGTGATGTTTAAAAAATTATTTATTCGCAATAAATTTTTTCTACCTTTAATTACCATTCCCGTAATCTTATCTCTGGTTGGTTTGATATTTATTTTTGAAGCTTCGGCCGTCGGCAGTGCTCGGCAGTTTGGTGACAGTTTATACTATTTAAAATCACAGGCGATTTGGATTTTTCTTGGTTTATTTGTTATGGCCGTTTTTTCTTTCATAGATTATCATAATTTATATTTACTTTCGTTTATATCTTTAATTCTGACAATTATTTTACTCGTGTTAGTGCTGATTCCAGGAATCGGGTCGACTGTTGGAGGTGCGAGGCGCTGGATAGATTTTGGTTTTTTTAGTCTGCAACCTACAGAACTGGCTAAATTTTCAATAATTATCTACCTATCTTCTTGGTTTAGTAAAAAAGAAAAAAATAGATTCTTACCTTTTATCAGTTTGATGAGTTTGATAGTTTTTTTGGTAATCTTGCAACCGGATATGGGAACAGCCATAATCATTTTTTTAATTAGTTTAATAATCTACTATTTTTCCGGCGCAAATTTTATGGACTTTTTTTATATTTTCGGCGGCTCTGTGGTAAGCATATATTTTTTAATAAAATTTTCACCGTATCGTTTTAATCGTTTGTCAGCCTTTTTAAATCCATCGATAGATCCCTTAGGAATTTCCTATCATATCAACCAAATTTTTATTTCCCTATCTTCCGGAGGATTTTTTGGACGTGGGTTTGGCGCCTCCCGTCAAAAATATTTATTTTTACCGGAAGCGCACACAGATTCAATTTTCGCCATCATTGGAGAAGAGTATGGTTTTATAGGTGGTTTAATTTTAATTGGATTATATTTTGTTTTTGTTTATAAAATATATCATTTGATAAGACTGGCACCTGACAGACTTTCTAAATTAATAATGATCGGAATCTTTGCTTTTTTTAATTTGCAGTTTATTGTTAATTTAGCAGGAATGACAGGGCTTTTTCCAATCGTCGGGGTTCCTCTTCCGTTTTTGTCTTATGGAGGAAGTAACTTGCTAATATCATTTGCGCTGATTGGAATTATGATGAATATTGAGAAGAGAATAAAGATATAATATAAGCATAAATCCTAAATTCTAAATAACAAATCACAAATAAATCTTAAATATTAAATAATAAATTCTAAACAGTTTAATATTTAGTGCTTATTATTTAAAATTTATTTGGAACTTGGAATTTAGTATTTAGAATTTTATTATGAAGCTCTTAATCACCGGCGGGCATCTGGCTCCAGCTTTGGCTTTAATTGAAGAAATTGAAAAAACAAAGAAAGATGTTGATATAATTTTTGTTGGCCGTAAATACCCATTAGATAGAGAAAGAACGCTATCTCTAGAATATAAAGAGATTAGTAAAAAAAATCTAACCTTTATTTCGATTGAAGCCGGTCGATTAAATAAAATGATTTCTGTCTCTTCATTGATTAGTTTTATTAGAATTCCATTGGGGTTTGTTCAAGCATTTTTTATTATCAATAAATACCGGCCTGATAAAATTATGTCATTTGGCGGTTATTTGGCTTTACCAATTGTATTTTGGAGTTTTATATTTAGAATTCCAATTTTTACTCATGAACAAACAATTAAACCAGGTTTAGCAAATAAACTAATTAGCTTTTTTTCAAAAAAAATCTTTGTTTCATTTGATGAAGTAAAAAATAATTTTCCTGCAAATAAAACCTATGTCTCCGGTAATCCCGTTAAAGCCTCTATCTTTAAAATCTGGAGGAAACCCTTTGAAATAAAAAAAGACCGGCCGGTGATTTATGTCACCGGTGGTTCACTTGGATCACATAGCATAAATATGCACATAAAAAATATAATTGTTAAATTGTTATATGGTTATATTGTAATACACCAGGTAGGAGATACAAAGGAATATCATGATTATCAAGACTTGTTGCTTTTAAAAAACAAATTACCTAAAGAACTACAATCACGATATTTTTTAGTCAAACATTTTTTTGATGATCAAATTGGCTATATTTATAGTAAGACCGACTTAGTAATTGGAAGGGCCGGTGCCAATACTTTTTTTGAACTTTTGAGCCTAAATATACCGGCATTATTTATACCGTTACCGTGGTCTTCAGGTCGGGAACAACAACATCATGCGGAAATTTTTACTAAAGCCGGTTGCGGAGAAATTTTTCATCAGGTTACACCAAGTGAAAAATTGTTGCGGTTAATTAATCAGATGATAGATAGAATTGATTATTATAAAAGTAATTTTAAAAATTTATCAAAATTTTATAAAAAAAATGTCTCAAAATATCTTATTGATGAAATTTTTAAGCAAGATTAAATTTTTTTTGCTTTTTATTCTTCTTTGCTTAATTTCTTTTTTTATCCTATTTTTTGTTAATCAATTTTTTTTAATAAAAAACATTCAGCTTGTTTCTGACCAAAAATTCTCATTGACTAACAAAGAAGAATTAATTAACAAAAGCATATTATTTGTGAGTCAAGATCAAATTGCCAAAAAAATAATTAAGAATAATTTTTTAATAAAGACAGCCATTGTTGAAAAAGTTTGGCCTAACAGTCTAAAAATTTCTGTATCTTTTTATAAACCTTGCGCCTCCTTGATTGTCAATAATGGTTTTTTTAATTTATCGTGCGACGGAAGAATTTTACAAAAAATAAAAGATAGCCAGCCGTATTTACCAATAATTAATTATTATCAAAAATTAAATGCGGGTTCTTTTCAAACAGGAGATTGGATTGACTACAAGGATATTAAACGAACCTTATTCTATATTGACAAGTTAAAGCAAATAAATCTAATACCATTGACTATTGATATCAAAGGACAAGATATGTTAGTATTTAATTTGAACGATAGCAAGATAATAGTATTTAGCAGCAGTAAGGATAAAGATGTTCAAAATTATCAGCTGGAATTAATTATTAGACAGTTTAAGATTGAGGGAAAAGAGTTTAAAAAAATTGATTTAAGGTTTGAGAAACCGATCATCAGCTTTTAGTTCGTCAAGTTTGTCAAGTTTTTCAAGTTTATCAAGTATTTTTTCTTGATGAACTTGATGAACTTTATAACTTGATAACTTTTGATATGGCAGACAATTTAATTTGCGGCATAGACATCGGCAGTTCTAAGATTGCGACCGTCGTTGGAATGAATTCGTCTGAAATAGATGAATTAAAAATAATCGGTTTTAATACGACCCAAGCTCGCGGAGTACGAAGAGGGTTGGTCGTTGATATAAAAGAGGCAACTGACGCAGTTGAAGACAGCGTTGAGAAAGCAGAAAGAATGGCTGGTCATAAAATTAATAAAGCCTTTGTTGCCGTCGGAGGACCTCATATTTCGTCACTAAATTCTCATGGAATTGTGGCTGTTTCCAATCCTCAAGGAGAAATTAATGAAGAGGACGTAGTAAGAGTGATTGAAGCGGCCAAAGCAATTTCGCTTTCTTCAACCCGTAAAATTATTGAGGTTATACCCCGCGACTATATTGTTGATGGCCAATCCGGAATAAAAAATCCGGTGGGAATGAGCGGAGTGCGGTTGGAAGTGGAAACACATATCATCACCGCGTCAACGACAAATTTAAAAAATCAAGAAAGAATTTTAAATGATTTAGGAATTGAAAATCAAGGTTTTGTTTTTTCCGGACTGGCATCAGCCGAAGCGGTGTTAACCAACACAGAAAAAGAATTAGGAATAATTTTAGTTGATATTGGCGGCGGTAAAATTGACCTATCAATCTATGTTGATGGGGCCTTGTCATATTCTTCATCGATTCCGATTGGTGCCCGTCATATTTCAAACGATATTGCAGTTGGTTTGCGGGTTTCTCTTGACTCGGCTGAAAAAATAAAGATTTTTTTAAGCAAAAATTTTGACGGAAAGAAAAAAACACCACAAATAAATTTAAAGGAACTTGATTTGCCGGAAGATATAACAGAAGTTTCCTTAAAAACTTTAGTTGACGGAATTATTGCCCCCCGCCTTGAAGAAATTTTTAAGTTAATTTTTGAAGAAATTGAAAAAAGCGGATTTGGCCAGCAAATTCCTTCAGGGCTAGTGATTACCGGAGGCGGGGCTTTAACAATTGGAATGTTGGAAACAGGAAAAAGAGTCGTAGGCCTGCCAATTAGAATTGGTTTTCCGGAAAAGGTGTCAGGGCTCGTTGATGAAATTATTGATCCTCAATATTCGACCACAGTAGGTCTGCTTTTATATGGAAAAAATAATATTTCTATCGACAAAGATAACTTTAAAAATTTTGGTAAAATATTAAAGGATTTTAAATTGGGCAATTCGGTTGGAAAGTTAAAAGATTTTATAAAGCAGTTTATACCATAAGAGTTCATCAAGTTTGTCAAGTTTTTCAAGTTTATCAAGTAAGTTTTTTCTTGATGAACTTGATGAACTTTATAACTTGATAAACTAAATTATGTTAATCAAACCCCGGGCTGGGCAGGCGGCAGGAATAAAAGTAGTCGGAATTGGCGGCGGCGGCGGAAACGCCCTATCTTTTATGGTGGAAGAGGGGGGAATTAACGGTGTCGAATTTATTGCTGTTAATACTGATGCTCAGGCTCTCCTTAATAATAAAGCTACTGTAAAGATTCAAATCGGTGAAAATCTGACTAAGGGACTCGGAAGTGGAGGCGATCCCGAAGTTGGTCGGCTGGCTGCGGAAGAATCAAAAGAAAGATTAAAAGAAGATTTATCTGGCGCTGATATGATTTTTCTGAGCTGTGGAGAAGGTGGAGGAACTGGAACTGGGGCCGCACCGTTAATCGCAGAAATAGCTAAGGAAAGCGGCGCTTTGACAATTGCTGTGGTTACCAAACCGTTTGAATTTGAAGGTAGTAAGAGAAAATTTTGCGCCGATGACGGTATTATGAAGCTAAAAGAGAAAGTTGACACTTTAATCGTCGTTCCCAATCAACGAATCTTAAATATCATTGATAAAAAAACTCCGATTCTTGAAGCTTTCAAAAAAATAGATGCAGTACTTCATCAAGGAGTTAAAGGCATAGCCGAACTCATTACTACGCCTGGTTTGATTAATGTTGACTTTGCAGATATAAGAAGTATTATGCAGGGGTCGGGAACGGCTCTAATGGGAGTTGGTATCGGCAGTGGTGATAAGCGGGCGATAGCGGCTATTAAGCAGGCGATTTCTTCTCCACTTTTGGATATATCAATAGAAGGGGCTAAAGGGGTCTTATTTAACGTGGTTGGCGGTCCAGATCTAACTATGGCTGAAGTTGACGAGGCTGCCTCAATCATTGCCAAATCAGTCGATCCAGATGCTGATATTATTTTTGGAGCCGTGATTGATGATAAACTAATGGACCAAATAAAAGTAACAATAATTGCCACCAAATTTGACAATAATCGTTTAAAGTTATTTAGATTTAAAAAGTCTGAAGAAGTAGAACCTACTCCTCAAAAATTAACAGGTAATGAGGAGTCAATAGAAAAAACCAATATAAATGATGAAGAAGAATTTATCGACGATGATTCTTCTGAATTTGACATTCCGGCTTTTCTAAGGAAAAAGTGAGCTTAACTTCAAAACATTTATTAAATGAGATTGTTACAATAATGTTAAATTATTTCTGTGATCTTTTGGTAAAGATCGGGTAAGTGTTTTTGTCTTAATCTAAATTTTGTCCCATGATTATGTCCGGTTCGAGCGTCAAAATCAACAAGCATAAATCCTTTTTCCAGTGCCTCCAATAATTTATCAAAACTAAATTGTTGAAGCATTAATACTTTGTTATAACAGTAATATTCTTTTTTTCTTTCTTTTTTTACTTCAGCTTGAACATAAAAACAGTTCAATAATTTCGTACCGGCTTTATGTTCTAAATCAGCAAATCCCCAATATGGTTGAGGGTTAAGTTCTCCAAGACCAATTTTTTCTTTAACTTTTTTAAGCCAGTCTTTATGTTTTGGTGAAACCTTATTGGCACTAAAGAAAATTAATATTTTGTTGTTCTCGATCAATTTTTACAATAAAACCTCGATCGCTGTAAGATAATCCATGAATGGTCTGTCTGAAACTCATTTCGTCTCTATCGTATTCTTTACCGGCTCCTTGATGAGGCCAGCTGTATTTTGGTAATAAGACTTGAGGAACGAATTTAACTGCACGAGGCGAAGGTTCACTATGAAATAAAGTTGTGAGGGAAGAAGTATCGGCTCTTTGTGTTTTTAATTCCCATTCGGTTGCATTAGGAATTGGTAAATTATTTTCTTCTATTCCTAGATAATCTTCCAAAGTATTTCCAATTCCTCCATGATTACCAAAGCGACCATTAACAATCCAACCCATTTTTGATAATTCGATTAGTTTATTAATCAGTTCAGCTTTGGTATAAATTTTCATATTTTATTTAAATAAAAGACGATTGAGAAAACATTGACAATTCACCATCCTTTATAATTGCTCCATTATCAATTCTTTTTCTGGCCATTTCACAATAATCAGGGGAAATGTCGATACCAATATATTTTCTTTTTAGATTTTTGACAGCAAGAGCAGTCGTTCCTGAACCCATAAAAGGATCAAGAACAATTTGTGCGTCGGTTGATCCAATAATTCTTTCAATTAAATCAACTGGAAAAGCTGCGGGATGGGGATTATTCATTTCTTGCGTAAATTCCCAAACATCACCATAGGCATTTGCTTTTGGAACTAATTTGAATTTTGGTTTAGCTATTAAATAAATTACTTCGTAAGTAGGTAAAAAATATCCACGATTAAAATTAAGTCCGCCTTTTCTTTGCCAGATAATTATTTGTCTTACCGGAAAACCATTAACAATATCTTGCCGATCTTGTAATAATCCATTTTGTACTCTCCTTTTATGGTTATAGAAAATAGCACCGGTATCCTTAATTAATCTCATCATTTCTTCTAGGCTTTTTCTTTGCCAGGCTACGTATTTATCATGAGGCATATTATCGTCATAGTGACTATATCCATTTTGTAGGGCAGCATTTGCCCATTTACCACCACGGCCATCTTTCATACCGTTACCGGTTGAATTTTTTAGATTATAGGGTGGAGAAGTGACTACTAAGTCAACAGAATTATCAGGCATTTGTTTCATCACTTCAATACAATCGTCACAAATAATTTTATTGATAAAATCTTCGGGGTACTTTAGGTTTTGATCTTCAACTACACTCTTTTTAAGAATATTGTTCATTGTATTTTTTGGATAAATATTTATATTACACCTATAGATTACCACAAAATTAATACAGTTAATAGCTGTTTTTAGTTGGTACTTGACAAACGACTTTCCTAATCTTATGCAATCTCATATAATCTTATATAGTCGGTTATATAAGATTTTTTTACAAAGATCAAACGGATTGATATGGGGAGAAGCACTCATTATCAAATTTTATAATTAAAATAAAACTATAACTTATTTATGAAAATTTTAGTTTTCACCGAAGGAACAATCTTAATGCACGCTCTGGCCAAAAGGGTTAGTCGAGAAGAACGGGTAAAACAATCAAAAGCTGCAGCAATTCAACGGATTATACCTTTTAAAGCGACGCGAGGATCGGTTTATGATTTTGAAAACTATATTCCGGTTGGAAACGCTATTCAAAAACTTCAATCTTGGAAACAGCAAGGGGCTGAAATTATTTATTTAACTTCAAGAAAAATAAAATCAGAAATAAAAACCATTAAAAAAATACTCTCAAAAAGTAACTTTCCAGATGGGCGGAATCTTTATTTTCGTAAACACGGAGAAAACTATAAAGACATCGCTGAAAGACTTGTACCAGACGTTTTAATTGAAGATGATTGTGAAAGCATAGGAGGAGAAAAAGAAATGGTTTATCCCCACATAAAAAAAGAATTAAAATCTAAAATAAAATCAGTGATTATTAAAGAATTTGAGGGGATAAATAATTTACCCGATGATATAGCTCGATTTAAAAGTTAAATAAAAAGAATAGAAATATTATGGATGTTTCAATCTATCAATAGATTAAAACATTCAATCGTTAATTCATTTATATTTTTTCTCTTCTTATATATTATAATTATCCGATATGTTTAAACTTGTAAATTCTAGTGAAAATTTTCCTGAAATGGAGAAAAAGTGGTTGAAGCATTGGTATGAAAATGGGATTGTTAAAAAATACCTAAATAAGAATAAGAAAAGCAAAAAATATTTTTCTTTCTTAGACGGGCCGATTACGGCTAATAATCCAATGGGTGTTCATCATGCTTGGGGAAGAACCTATAAAGATCTTTGGCCGCGTTTTTATAATTTATTAGGTTACAAACAGAGGTTTCAAAATGGTTTTGATTGCCAGGGTCTTTGGGTAGAAGTTGAAGTTGAAAAAGAATTAGGACTTCATACAAAAAAAGATATTGAGAACTTGGTTCCAGGAAATAAGAAAGCATCAATCGCCAAGTTTGTTCAGTTATGCAAAGACAGGGTTATGAAGTATTCTTCTATTCAAACCGAACAATCAAAACGACTTGGATATTTTGCCGATTGGGATCGTTCTTATTTTACGATGAGTGATGAAAATAACTACATGATCTGGAATTTTTTGAAAAAATGTTATGACCATGGTTGGATTTACAAAGGGCGCGAATCGGTCCCTTGGTGTCCGCGATGTGAGACAGCTATTTCTCAGCATGAGATGTTGACGGAGGATTATAAAGAGCTTGTTCATGAATCAGTGTATTTAGCATTGCCAATTATTAAAAGAAAAAATCCCACCTTCGCAAAAGCTTCGGTGGGCAAGGAATATTTATTGGTGTGGACGACGACGCCGTGGACAATACCGGCTAATATTGCCGTCGCCGTCAATAAAGATTTTGATTATTCATTAGTTGAAGGAACAAGCGGAGAATTGTTTTGGGTGGCTAAAGATTTGATTGACGCAGTATTTGGTAAAGACTATAAACGAATCGTTAAAACTGTTAAAGGACAAGAACTGGTTGGTTTAAAATATGACGGTCCATTTGATGACATTCCAGCAGTGAAAAAGGTAAAAGAAGAAAATCCTGATAAATTTCATACGGTAGTAGCAACTGATAAGATGATCCTACCAATTTCTTTGACCGAAGGAACAGGAATGGTTCACACTGCCGTATCAGCCGGAGTTGAGGATTTTAAACTTGGAAAAAAATATGGATTACCAATGATTCCGGTCATTGAAGACAACGCTGATTACCGTCCTGATATGGGGTTTTTGGCCGGGAAAAATGCTAAAAAACACCCAGAAATAATTCTCGATTATTTGCGTAAAAAAAACTTTGTCTTTAAAACCCATCATTATAAGCATCGTTATCCAGCTTGTTGGAGATGTAAAACGGAGTTAGTCTGGAAGGTTGAAGACGAATGGTACATTGCGATGGATTTAAAATCAAAAACAGATGTAGGGACAAGTCGTGACTTGTCCTTACGAGAACGGATGATCGCTGTGACAAAAAAAATTAAGTGGATGCCGGAGTTTGGTTTAGATCGAGAATTGGATTGGTTAAAGAATATGCACGATTGGTTGATCTCCAAAAAAAATCGTTATTGGGGGTTGGCACTTCCCATATACGAATGTGGGGGAGATGGGGGATGTGGGGGTTTTGAGGTAATCGGATCGAAAGAAGAATTAGAGAAACGAGCCGTTTCCGGTTGGAAAGAGTTTGAAGGTCATACTCCCCATAAACCTTTTATTGATGAAGTTAAAATAAAATGTCAAAAATGCGGAAGATTGCTTTCAAGAATTGACGACGTAGGAAATCCATGGTTGGATGCAGGAATTGTTCCATACTCTACAATAAGAGAAGATAATCAAGGGGAGTCGCTTTACAATAAAGATAAAAAAGAATGGCGAAAATGGTTCCCGGCCAATTTTATTACAGAGTCTTTTCCGGGTCAATTCAAAAACTGGTTTTATGCCCTTATTGCCGAATCAACCGTCCTTGAAAATGAACCTCCGTTTAAACGAGTATTAGGGTATGGCACCCAACTTGGTGAAGATGGTCGCCCGATGCATAAGAGTTGGGGCAATGCCATCGAATTTAATGAAGGCGCTGATAAAATCGGAGTGGACGTGATGAGGTGGATGTTCGCTCGTCACAATCCAGCTGACAATATGCTTTTTGGGTATAAACGTGCCGATGAAGTAAGAAGGCAATTTTATTTGATGTTATGGAATGTGTATAAGTTTTTCGTGGAATATGCAAACTTAGACAAATATGATTTGGCTCGACAACCAAAATTTTTTGACGGAAAACAACAAACCGCAAAAAATTTGTTGTCTTCGCCAAATGTTTTAGACAAATGGATTCTATCAAGATTTGTTTCAACCGTTAAATCTGTTGAAAAAAATCTTAAAGAATTTAATGCTAAGGACGCGGCTTTGGAGATCGAAAAGTTTGTTTCAGATTTATCAACTTGGTTTATTCGCAGAAGTCGTGATCGGGTTTGGGTTAATTCAGATAACGAAGTTGATAAAAATAATTTTTATGAAACACTTTACTATGTCTTGGTTAATCTATCAATCATAATCTCTCCTTTTATTCCTTTTGTGGCTGAAGAAATTTATACAAATCTAACAGGCAATGAATCGGTTAATCTTGAAAACTGGCCCTTCGACTCCGCTCAAGGTAAACCTTTCATAAATAAAAAATTGGATCAAGAGATGGAGATTGCTAGAAAGATTGTTGAAGCCGGACAGGCAGAGAGAAAAGTTGCTGGAGTTAAAATCAGAATTCCACTGGCTAATTTAAAAGTAAAAACCGAATCAACAGTGAATCTTAAGTTAATATCTAATGAAGTTTGGGAGGTTGTTTTAAAGGAATTAAATATTAAAAATATTACTATAAACAAAAATTTTCACTATCCAGAAAAAGAAATAAAAGTAACTGAAGCTCAATTAGAAAAAGAGGGAAAACTTCGAGAATTAATTCGTGAAATTCAATCACAAAGAAAATTGAAAGGTCTTAAAACGGATCAGCAAATTGACTTAACAATTCCCAAAGGGTTTGAAAAAGAAAAAGATTTTATTGCTAAAAGAGTATTAGCAAAAAAAATCAGCTTCGGAAATAAAATTGAGGTTCAATAACATGAATATTTTTTCTCTAATCTTTCTTTCAGTTTTCGGTCTATTTAATTTATTCGGATTGAGCCATGATCTTTTTATTCGTCAGATTATTTATTTATTTTTTGGATTTTTAGGTTATTTCATAATAAAATCTATTGGCTCACATTTTTTTAGAATAAATAGTAAATTTTTTTATTGGTTTTTTATTGCAATTTTAATAATTACTTTTATAGTTGGTCTTGAAGTAAAAGGTTCAAAGCGCTGGATAAATTTTTATTTTTTTAATTTTCAGGGTTCCGAATTTTTTAAGGTTTTCTTCGTATTATTTCTGTCAGAAATTTTAGTTGTCAAAAATTTATTAAGTAATTCATTTTTAAATTTCATTAAGATTTTTATATATTTTTTAATTCCATTTATTATCATTTTTAAACAGCCGGATTTAGGAAATGCCATGGTTTATTTTTTTATTTTTTTTACCATTTTAATGTTTTCTAATTTTTCAAAAAAATACTTAGGTTATTTAATTGGATTTATTGTTCTTTTTGTTCCGATTGGTTGGTTGATAATGAAGGACTATCAAAAAGCAAGAATTCTAAGTTTTATAAACCCACATTTGGATGTCCAGGGTTCAGCATATAATATGATTCAATCAGTCATCACGATTGGATCGGGAATGTTTTTTGGTCGAGGTTTAGGTTTGGGGACTCAATCTCGACTGTTTTTTTTACCGGAAAATACAACAGATTTTGCTTTTGCGTCGTTAATTGAACAGTTTGGATTTCTCGGCGGTTTTTTTGTTTTAATTTTTTTTACTGCAATTACTATTCATTTAGTTAAAAGAACAATTTATTTTTACTATCAAAAAAGCGAGGATAATCAGAAAAAATTTCTTTACTGTCTAGGAATTCTGACTTATTTTGTTTCTCAGACAATAATAAACCTCGGCATGAATATGGGAATTATGCCAATCGCAGGAATAACTTTGCCTTTTATTTCATATGGAGGATCCTCAGTTATAGCTTTATTAATAGGCTTTGCGTTAATGCCATAGACAAAACTGTTAAATATTAAACTGTTAAAACCTAAATAAACTATTAAACATTAAACTACTAAATAAAAACGTGTTTAAAGTTTTAAGTTTTAAAAGTTTTTTTAACTGTTTAAGTTTTAACCATTTGACTGTTTAATATCTGATTGAAGTTATGTGTTTTTAATGTATAATTTATTTCTATGGTTATGTACTCAGTTGTTAAAACAGGCGGAAAACAATATCTCGTCCGCGACGGAATGGAGATAACGGTTGATTTTATGAATATCGATAAAGGAAAAAAAGTTGAATTAGAAACTTTATTAAGATTTGATGACGGAGGAAAGAAGTTTGAATTAGGTAAACCTTTCTTAAAAGAAAAAGTTACAGCCGAAGTAATTGACAATGTACTTGGAGAAAAAATTAGGATTGCTAAATTTAAAGCAAAATCTCGAGAGCGAAAAGTCAGAGGGTTTAGGGCAAAATTGACTAAACTGAAGATTGTTAAGATGTAATTTTTGATATTTGATTTTTAATATTTAATATTTTTATTATATGGCACACACTAAGGCGCAGAAAACTGTTAAAGGAAATCGTGACTCAAGGTCAAAAAGACTTGGAGTTAAGGTTTTTGGAAATCAGGAAGTCATTCCCGGTAATATTATCATCCGCCAAAGAGGGACAAAAGTACATAATGGAGTTGGGACTATTTTAGGTAGAGATTTTACAATATCAGCCAAAATTAAAGGAAAAGTAGAGTTTTATAAAAAACAAGGCGATTCTTACGTCAGGGTGGTGTAAAATTGTTTAATGATTCAAGATATTACTTCATTACTAAATCAAATTAAAGAAGATAAGGATATTTTTCAAAAATCCCGCCTACTTGAGTATATAATTAGGGAAAAAAATTATCGCATCATTGATCTTGCCAATAAAATTGGATATAAACCTTCTTACATTTGTCATCTTTTACGTCTTAAAAAAATACCCGATGTAGTCGTTGATGGTTATTATTCCAAATCCATCAGTTCTAGCCATATTCATATTCTCTCTCGTCTCAATGATAAGAAACAGATGATTAATTTATATGAAAAAATTTTGGGAGAAAATTATACCGTTAAACAAACAGAGATGGCTGTCAGAGAATACCTTTACCAAATAAAAAGCGTCGGCAAATATATTAATAAAGAAAGTACAGAAAAATTGACTCAAAAAATTAAGGAAAAATATCCGGAATTAAACGTCCAAATCATTCAAACGAGGATTAAAGGGAAAGTGATTTTGGAGGTAAAAGGGGATTTGGAGAAGAGTTCAAAGATTCTAAAACAGTTTTTGGAAAAATTAAATAGTTAATTATTTATCATAATATATGAATGCGAGTGAAACTCCTAAAATTGCGATTTTTGAAGGGAGAAAAATTAGAAGACAGTGGAATGAAGAACAAGAGAAATGGCTTTTTTCGGTGGTGGACATCGTTCAAGTATTAACAGATCAAATTGACTTTACTCGCGCGAGAAAATATTGGAATAAACTTGCCGAAAGGCTTCGAAAAGAAGGTAGCCAGGTGGTGACAAAATGTCACCAACTGAAAATGCAGGCAAGTGACGGAAAATTTTATAAAACCTACGTAGCTGATGTGGAAACGCTACTTCGTCTTATTCAATCAGTTCCGAGTTCTAAAGCGGAACCAATAAAATTGTGGCTTGCTAAAGTCGGTTATGAAAGAATTCAAGAAACAACCGATCCGGAAAAATCAATTAATCGAGGGAGAACGAATTGGCAAAGAATGGGACGAAGTCAAAAATGGATTCAACAAAGAATGATGGGGCAGGAAATCAGAAATAAGCTAACAGACTATTGGAAAAATAATGAGGTTAAGGAAAAAGACGAATATGCCATTTTGACTAATATCATCCATCAAGAATGGAGCGATTTATCAGTTAGAGAACACAAAAAATATAAAGGACTGAAGACGCAAAACCTGCGTGATCATATGACTGATGCAGAATTAGTTTTCACGGCCTTAGCAGAACTTTCAACTCGTCAGATTGCGGAAAATATGGAGACAAAGGGTTTGGAAGAAAACAAAATTCCGGCGAAAAAAGGCGGACGAATTGCCAAAAACGCTCGTTTAGAATTGGAACAAAAGACAGGAAAAAGCGTTGTTACTGGAGAAAATTATCTTACTCAAAAAGAACAACAAAAAATAAGGTAATTTTAGTCTGGATTCCCGCCTCCGCGGGAATGACATCTTAAGAAGAAATATATTACCGTTTAATCGATAATACAAACTGTACAATCGATTAATCGATTGTACATCCTTTATTTCATAGTCCATAAAGTCATAATTACTCTAAAAAAACAAAAATCACTTGATTTTGGAAGAGAGAGAGAGTATTATAGAGCCAATATGGCAAGAAATGAACAAAAAATCGCGGATAAAAATATTTTGAAGTCTCTCCTAAGAACAGCAGCTACGTTTACAGGAATTTATCTTCTTTCTAATTTAGCAATTTTTGTAAGTAAGGATTTTTTAACTCCAGGCTTAACAAGAGAACAATTAGAAATGATGGATAAACACAATTTTAATCATCATCAGGAAGATTTGATAGATTATCTTGGTCGTGGAGTAGGTGCAGGACTCAATATAGTAAAGCCAACTGCTTCTAAAGAAATACAGGCAGTTAAAATAGCAAATTCAAAAGAAGCAAATGCCTATCTAGATTCGGACGTAATTGATCTTCCTCCGCCATTAAATCATAGACATACTGAATAATTACTATCTTGGTGCGGTCGTAAAAAGATAGTGACATAACTTCTGTTGAATAATTCAAATTAGTTTGATATTTTAAGATAATACTTCAGTTTTAATATTTAAAATTTAATATTTAGTATTTATTTGATATTTGAAATTTAATATTTGATATTTATTATTTATGGCGTTAATCATTGTTGAGTCACCTACAAAAGCCCGAACTTTTAACTACATTTTAAAGTCGAAAAATTTAGAGGACAAAAATAACTACTTTGTTTTCGCATCGATGGGTCATATACGGGATCTGCCAAAAAGCAGAATTGCTATAGATTATGAACATGATTTTAAACCTGATTTGGAGCCAATTTTAAATAAAGAAAAAATTATTACCCAACTGAAAAAGTTAGCGACGGAAAATCAAGAAATAATTTTGGCAACAGATCAGGACCGAGAAGGAGAAGCAATTTCTTATCATATTGCCTATATTTTGGGTTATATCGATGAAAATTGGCCAGACATTAAATTTAAGGAGGGAGTAACCCTTAAAAGAATTGTTTTTCACGAAATAACCACTAAAGCATTAACAGAAGCATTAGCTAATCCGGAAACTTTGAGACTTGATCTGGTTAAGGCCCAGATGGCCCGCCGGATTTTAGATCGGGTAGTTGGTTATGAACTATCACCGCTTCTTTGGAAAAAAACCGGCAAAAATTGGTTGTCCGCAGGACGTGTTCAGACAGTTGCTTTGCGCCTGATTGTTGAGCGGGAAAAAGAAATTAAGGCATTCAATACAGAGGAGTATTATCAAATAAATGGGGATTTCGAGGCTGGCCACCCCAAGGGTGTCCAGATAAAGGCTAAGTTGATTTCCAAAGATTCTATTCTTTACGAACAAAAAACTACCATAAAATTGTTTGCAGGAGATTATATCTTTACGAAAACAACCATCAATAAAGACAATGTTGAGAATATTAAACAGGACTGTCTCAACGATAAATATAAAGTCTTTGACGTTCAAGAATCAATCGCTTCCCGTTATCCAATGCCTCCATATACCACTTCCCTTTTACAGCAAGATGCTTATTACAAACATGGTTTTTCATCCAAGCAAACTATGCGGCTGGCTCAGGATTTATATGAACGAGGGCTTATTACCTATCATCGCACCGACTCATTTAATCTATCGGCCCGATTTATTTTTCCGGCCAAAGAATATATTGAAAAAAAATATGGGAAAGAATATGGGCTGGAAAAACCGAGAGGATTTAGAACCAGGTCAAGATCGGCTCAGGAAGCCCACGAGGCGATTAGACCAACAAAGTTATTGGAAGTTAAGGCTGCCTTTAAAGGAAAAAAAGAATCAAAATTAACGGTTAATCATCAAAGACTTTACACGTTGATTTTTAATCGCGCGATTGCAACTCAGATGAAGGAAGCAACTATTAAAACCGTCAAAACACAGATATCTTCAGATAAAACATATCTTTTTGAAAGCGAGCAGCAGCAAGTTATCTTTGACGGATTCTTAAAGGTCTTTGATCCGTTTTACGTTAACAATCATCAAACAATCATTAAATTGAAAAAAGATATGGAAATTGGAATAAAAAGTCTTGAAGAAAAAGCTTTATTGAGCAAGGCGCCACCTCGTTATAATGAAGCCTCATTAATCAAAACATTGGAAGAAAAAGGGATTGGAAGGCCTTCGACTTACGCAATGATTATTTCGCTTATTCAGATGAAAAATTATACTGAAAAAGACGGCCGCTATTTTATCCCGACTTCAATCGGGACTTCCATCTGCGACTATCTTTCTAGTAGTTTTCCAACAATCTTTGATCTTTCCTACACGGCCAATTTGGAAGATGGTTTAGACCGGATCGCCAATAAGCAGGAAGATTACATTAAATTGCTGAGAGATTTTTATACGCCATTTAAAAAAGAATTGGATTTGAGAATTGAAGACAGTTCAATATTAAAAATAGCAGATGACGTAAAAGGAATTTGTCCGGAAGACGGGGGGAATTTAATCTCTCGTTTTTCCCGCTTTGGAAAATTCATTGCCTGCGCGAACTATCCAAAGTGTAAATATACCAAGTCAATCGTAAAAGTAGTTAAAAACAGAAAATGTCCTCTTTGCCAGGGAGATGTTGTGGTAAAATTTACTAAGACTAAAAAAAGATTTTATGGATGTGGGAATTATCCGAAATGTAAGTGGAGCGCTTGGACGCTGGTAAAGAGTTCATCAAGTTTGTCAAGTTAATCAAGTTTTTCAAGATAAAACACATTTCTTGATGAACTTGATAAACTTTATAACTTGATAAACTAATTTATGAAATATATATTTATCTCCGGTGGCGTGATTTCAGGAATTGGTAAAGGTATTACCGCCGCATCCATTTCCCTTCTTCTTAAACAATCAGGTTACCGAGTTGCTCCTTTAAAGTTTGAAAATTATCTTAATTTGGATGCCGGAACAATCAACCCGATTGAACACGGTGATGTATTTTTATGTGAAGATGGCACGGAAGCAGATATGGATATTGGAACTTACGAGAAATTCTTAGATGAAGATATGGGAAAGGATAATTTTGTCACAATAGGAGAAATTTATAAAACTGTTATTGACAGAGAACGAAGATTTGAATACAAAGGCGAAGATGTTGAAGCCATTCCCCATATTACCAATGAAATTATTGACAGAATTAATACATTGGGAAGAAAGAAAAAAGCTGATATTGTTGTCATTGAATTAGGTGGCACGGCTGGGGAATATCAAAATATTTTTTATTACGAAGCGTCCCGAATTTTAACCTTAAAGAATCCAGGCGACGTCATCCACGTCCATGTTTCATATGTCCCAACTCCAAATCATCTTGGTGAACCAAAGACTAAACCGACACAACTATCCGTCCGTACACTAAATTCAATGGGTATTCAGCCAGATTTTATCGTGGCCAGATCGGAAAAGTTATTGGATAAAAGGCGGATTGAACGGTTTGCTTTATTTTGTAATGTCCAACCGGAAAATATTATTTCCAATCCCGACGTCTCTCATCCTTATGAAGTACCTTTGATTTTGGAAAAACAACAGTTGGCAGAAAAGATTTTAAGTCAGTTTAAATTAAAAGTCACGAAACCCGATCTGACTGACTGGCAAAAATTAGTTGACAAGATTTATTCTAAAAAATCTGGGAATATAATTAATATTGCCATCGTTGGAAAGTATTTTGGCACGGGTGATTATCAACTTCGAGATTCATATGCGGCTTTATTTGATGCTCTTAATCATGGAGCATTTGAAATTGAAATGGAAGTAAAAACCCATTGGATTGACGCAGAAAAAGTCGAAAAATCAGGAGCAGAAATTATTGGTAAACCGGACGGTTTGATTGTTCCAATAGGGTGGGGGGAAAGAGGGGCGGAGGGAATGATTACGGCTGCCTCTTACGCTAGAAAAAATAAAATTCCATATTTGGGTTTGTGTTACGGGATGCAGTTGGCTGTGATTGCTTTTGCCAGAGATGTTTTAGGTTGGTCGGACGCCAATACAAATGAAAATAGTTCAAAAACAAAGCACCCAGTCATTCATCTGATGCCAGCTCAAAAGAAATACATGGATAAAAGATCATATGGTGGAACAATGAGGTTAGGGAATTGGGATGCTATCGTCAAAAAGGGAACAAAAGCGTTTCAAATTTATGGAAAAGAAGAGACCAGCGAAAGACATAGACATCGATATGAATTTAATGATGAATTTACGAAAGATTTTGAAAAAAAAGGCTTGGTTATAAGCGCCCGTTCAGTCGTAGAAAATTTAGCCGAAATTATGGAATTACCAGAATCAACCCATCCTTTTTACTTTGGCACTCAAGGGCATCCGGAGTATAAGAGTAGACCTCTAAGGCCGCACCCTATTTTTGTTGCGTTTTTGAAGGCATGTTTGCAAAATTCTAAATCCTAAATTCCAAGTTCCAAATAAATTTTAAATAATAAGCACTAAACACTAAACTGTTTAGAATTTATTATTTGATATTTATGATTTATTTGTGATTTGAGATTTAAAATTTAAGATTTTTCTGATATAATACTGTCTTATGGCAAACTCATTTCTCTACAAAGAAACCAGATATAAAGTCGGAGACACTGTGTCTATTGACTATAAATTAAAAGAAGGTGATAAAGAACGTATTCAAATTTTTAAAGGAATAATTGTTAAAGTCAAAGGCGATAGTGAAGCAAATAGAATGTTTACAGTCAGAAAAATATCTAAAACCGGAACCGGGGTGGAAAAGATTATTCCTTTGTCATCTCCTTATATTGCCAAGATGGAATTAGTCAAAAAATCTTCTTATCAAAAAGCTAAGCTTTATTTTATTCGGGATTTGACAGAGCAGGAAGTAAGGACTAAGCTATATCAAGTAAAAAAGAAAACCACCCATGTCCCTTTATCAAAAAAATCTCGGTAAAATTGGTGAAGATCTCGCATTAGACTTTTTAAAGTCTCATAATTTTTCTGTCCTTGAAAAAAACTTTCATTCCAAATTCGGAGAGATTGATATTATAGCCGAAAAAAAACACTGCCTGTATTTTGTTGAGGTTAAGACCAGATCTAATCTAAATCACGGTGCGCCATATGAGGCGGTTAATAAAAGAAAGATTTATCATATAAAAAAAGCCTCCCAATATTACTTGTTGAAAAATAAATTTGAAGCCTATAAACTTAAGATAGCAGTTTTTTCTATACTGATTGAGGGCGAGAAAGTTAATATTAAATTTTGGGACGATATTGAAAGTTAATAATTTACTATGAATAGGGGGTGAAAATATAAATGATTGAATTAATAAACACAATTTTATTTGATTTTTTTAGAAATCTAGGAAATTTGATACCCAGTTTTTTTGGAGGACTTTTAATTTTAATAGTTGGTTTATTGATTGGTAGCATAGTGAAGCAATTAATCTTAACTGTGGTTACTTTTTCAAAAATTGATCTTTTGTTTCATAAAACAAAATTAATCAAAAAAGAGGAAGTAAATGTATGGACAGGAATACTTTCAGAGATATTAAAATGGATGTTAATCATAGTTTTCTTGGTTCCAGCTTTGGAAGTATGGGGATTATCAGAAGCGACCACTGTTGTTAACCAGATTCTTTTCTATTTACCAAACGTAGTTGTTGCCGTCGTCATAGCTTTTGTTGGTATACTAGCTTCTAACTTGACAGCTGACCTGGTTCGCCATAGCGTTAAGACGATGGGGTCAACAGCCAGCAATAGTTTAGCTGTTTTTACTCGCGGAACAATAGTGTTTTTTACGGTTTTAGTGGTCCTTAATCAATTGGGTGTGGCTCAAGATTTAATTAGAATTCTTTTTACAGGAATCGTCGTAATGTTGTCCCTTGCCGGAGGTTTAGCCTTTGGCCTAGGCGGCAAAGAACTGGCAAAGGAAGTATTGGAAGAGTTGAAGAGTAAGTTGAAGTAAGTAATAATACCCTGTTAGATATGAAATTATTTAGCAGGGTGTTGAATTGAGAAAAAATAAAAAAGACGTTTTTTTTGTGGTAGAATTAGTATGTTTTAGTTTTTTGATATTTGATTTTTATTATTTAATATTTCTTTTGGAGCGTTCGTCTAGTGGCCTAGGACATCACCTTTTCAGGGTGAATATCAAGGGTTCGAATCCCTTACGCT
>JBBTSR010000011.1:0-22171 GCA_038064615.1 Patescibacteria group bacterium | reverse complement strand
GAACCGGTGACCTTCGCATTGCAAATGCGATGTTCTAGCCAGCTGAACTACGAGCCCATGAACCCCAAACCTCCCCGCTTAGCGGGGCGCTCTAGCCAACTTCTAAAAAGCCCATTTACTTCCCCAACGACAAAAAAAGTCTTTATAACTTTAAAAACTTTTTGGACTTTATGAACTCTTTATGTGAGGCTGATAGGAGTGCAAGTTGTGCATCCAAAATGCCTTTACGAAAGTTGTCTTATCATTGGTAAAGTAAATGATATCAAACTAAAAAAAAATGTCAACGGGTATTTTATTTTATTATTTGCGTGTATATTTACGTGTATATTTAATGAAACTAAACTTTTATTAACGAAGGCCTAGGACATCAAATATTGGAGTATACTTCGACAGCAACATAAACCCGCCTGCTGCAGCTCCGCAAATACCTATTAATGCCGCTACACCTATAAGTAAACTTCTTGACGATCCATCACCACCGGCGTTTCTTATTTCTTGGACAGCTAGTCTAATTTTAGAAGGTCTTCCTAGTTCCATGCTACATTATATCATTCTTTAGCTTCATTTTCAAACCCCCTCAGATATTTTATATATTAGCCTGAGCTGCTGCCAGTCGGGCGATTGGAACTCTGAAAGGCGAGCAGGAAACGTAGTTCATTCCAACTTGGTGACAGAAAACCACCGATTCAGGATCTCCCCCGTGCTCTCCGCAAATTCCAATCTTTAAATTCTTTTTTGTTTTCCTTCCTCTTTCAATTGCAATTTTAATCAACTCCCCTATCCCTTCAAAATCAATCGTCTGAAAAGGATCGTATCGAAGTATTCTCTTAGTTAAATAGTCAGGTAAAAATCCGCCGATGTCATCCCGGGAAAAACCAAATCCCATCTGAGTCAGATCATTAGTGCCAAATGAGAAAAATTCTGCTTCACGGGCCATCTCACCGGCTGTCAAACACGCTCTCGGAATCTCAATCATCGTTCCGACCAAATAATCAATTCTCTTTAAATGAAACTTTTTCAAAACTTCTTCGTATACGCGTCTAATAATTACAGTTTGATGAGCTAACTCTTTGACGTCGCAAGTCACCGGAATCATTATCTCCGGCTCCACTTTTATTTTTTCTTTCAATAGTTCGGCCGTCGCCTCAAAAATTGCCCGCACCTGTGTCTCGGTAATTTCCGGGTAAGTAATCCCCAGGCGGACGCCCCTGTGGCCCATCATCGGATTATTTTCATGAAGCAGATTAGCTCTTTTTTGAAATTCCTCTAAATTTATTTTTAAACTTTTTGAAAGACTTTTCTGTTGTTTCTCTTCTCGGGGAACAAATTCGTGAAGAGGCGGATCGATCAGTCTTATTGTCACCGGAAAACCTTTCATCACCCGCAAAGTTCCTTTGATGTCCGCCTTCATATACGGGAAAAGTTCGAAAAGTGCTATCTTTCTTTCTGCTTCAGTTTTTGAAACGATCATTTTTCGCAGAAGAAATAAAGCTTTATCACTCCCTTCACCGTAAAACATGTGTTCAGTTCTAAAAAGCCCAATCCCTTCGGCCCCGTACATTCGAGCTCTTTTCGAATCTTCTGGAGTATCGGCATTGGTACGAATTTTAAGGCGTCGATATTTATCACAAAATTTTAAAAATTCAAAAAGGACTTTGTTTTCCAAAGAAGCGTCAATCATTTTTAAGGAACCCTCGTAAAGATTTCCTTTTGTACCGTTGAGAGTAAACCAGTCCCCCTGTTTATAAATCTTATTTCCGATCGTCATCGTTTTTTTTGAATAGTCAATTTGGATTGCTCCACAACCAACTATGCAGCATTTTCCCCAGCCCCGGGCAACGAGAGCCGCGTGCGACGTCATACCTCCCCGGGCGGTTAAGATCGCTTGAGCCGCCCGCATTCCTTCAACATCTTCCGGATTGGTTTCTTCGCGGACTAAAATTATTTTTTTCCCGTTTTGAGCCCAGGCTACTGCGTCGGCGGCGCTAAAAACAATCATTCCGCTGGCTCCACCCGGTCCGGCTGGAAGTCCATGAGCCACTGGTCGACTTTTCATCTCGTCTCGTGGATCAATAATCGGGTGAAGAAGTTCGTCAATCTGAGAAGGGGAGACACGGGCAACCGCCATTTTTGGAGTAATTAATTTTTCCCTAACCATATCGACGGCTATTTTGATAGCCGCCGGGCCATTCCTTTTTCCAATCCGGCACTGAAGCATAAAAAGCTTGCCTTTTTCAATCGTGAATTCAATGTCCTGCATATCATGATAATGATTTTCCAATCTTTTTTGATATTTAAAAAGCTGTTGATAAAGTTCCGGCATACCTTTTTCCAAGCTTATTAAATTTTTGTTGTGATCGTTTTTTGAATCTTCGTTTACCGGAGCAGGAGTTCTTATGCCGGCAACTACGTCTTCACCTTGAGCATTAACCAAATATTCGCCATAAAATTTATTTTCTCCATTGCCGGGATTTCTGGTAAAAGCAACTCCGGTTGCGCTGTCCGTTCCCATATTTCCAAAAACCATTGATTGGACGTTGACAGCCGTCCCCCACTCATTGGGAATATTTTCAATTTTTCGGTAAGAGACGGCTCTTTTTCCTTTCCAGGAAGAAAATACAGCTCCAATAGCTCCCCAGAGTTGCTCGTATGGATCATCAGGAAAATCTTTTTTTAAAACTTCCTTGACTTTTTCTTTAAATAAAACACACAGTTTTTTAAGATCTTCGGAATTTAGGTCGGTATCGTTTTCGACCTCCCTCTTCGCCTTCATTTTATTCATTATTTTTTCCAGTTGTTTGCGGATTCCCTTTTTTTCATTTTCCGGTTCAATACCGCTGGCTTTTTCCATAACTACATCGGAATACATCGTGATCAATCGTCTATAGGAGTCGTAAACAAAACGCTCATTTTTCGACTGTTTTATCAGTCCAGGAATAGTTTTTGTGGTCAGACCAACATTTAAGATTGTCTCCATCATTCCCGGCATCGATCGTCTGGCCCCGCTTCGGACGGACACTAGTAAAGGATTATTAATATCACCAAATTTTTTTTCCATCAGCAGCTCAATCTTTTTGACCGATTTTTGGACATCTTCTTTGAGGCCTTTCGGATAAGAATTTTTATTGGAGTAAAAATAGGTGCAAACTTCGGTTGAGATTGTGAATCCCGGAGGTACTGGCAGTTGTAAATTTTTATGACCGGCCATTTCCGCGAGGTTTGCTCCCTTGCCCCCTAATAAATTCTTCATACTCTCATCACCATCCGCAGATCCACCCCCGAAGAAATATACGTATTTTTTTATCATAAAAAAACGATTTTCAATCATATCATATAATTTTCTTTTTTGTCAATACAGAAAAAAATTATGTTATCATGAAATTATGTCTAAAAAAAAAGCAATTGTCTGGTTTGAGGAAGTCGGAAAATCGGACGTTGGATTGGTCGGTGGAAAAGGTGCCAATCTGGGCGAAATGGTTAACGCTTCCCTTCCAATTCCTTACGGTTTTATCATTACGGCCCAAGCTTATTTTGACTTCATTGAAAAAGCGGGTATACAAAATAAAATTATGTCTCTTCTTTCAAAACTTAACTATGAAAATTCTCACGAACTAGAGCAAGCTTCAAAACATATTGGTAAAATTATAATTGCATCAGAATTACCAAAAAGCCTTGTGAAGGAAATCGTTAATTTTTATGATAATTTAGAAATTAAAGAAAATAAATATTTTAAAAATAGTGGATCTGTTTTGAAAACAGGTATTTCAAAGATTAAATCTTTATATCAGGCGCCATTAGTTGCCGTACGATCATCGGCAACTGCGGAAGATCTTCCGACCGCTTCATTTGCCGGTCAACAGGATACTTATCTAAATGTTAAGGGAGAGGCTTATTTACTAAAAAAAGTTAAGGAATGTTACGCGTCTCTTTTTACCCAACGGGCAATTTATTATCGTCACGAACAGAAATTTGATCATAGCAAAGTTGGTTTGGCGGTTGTTGTTCAGCGAATGATTGAATCGGAAAAATCAGGTGTAGCATTTTCAATTGACCCAGTTACTAATGATAAAAATAGAATAGTGATCGAGGCAATTTTTGGATTAGGCGAATATATTGTCCAAGGAAGAGTCACCCCGGATCATTATGAGGTTGATAAAAGATCATTGGTCATTACAAAAAAAGAAATAAAAAAACAGGCCATTAAATTTGTTAAATCCAACATTGCTAATAAAGAAGTCAAACTGGGCAAGTCCGGATCAACTCAAAAACTGACTGAGGAGGAAATTATTAGAATTGCCCTACTTGTCCGCGATATTGAAAATCATTATTATTTTCCCCAGGATATCGAATGGGCGATCAAGAATAATCGAGTTTATATAATTCAAGCCCGCCCCATTACCACCACCCATACCAAAACCGATTCCGATGTACAGACGCAAAATTTTGCGTCTCTACCTATTTTATCTGGTTCGCCTGCCTCGCCGGGAATTGGGGTCGGGGTTGTAAAAATTATTATGTCACCTCGTGAAATTGGCAAAATCAAACCTGGCGATGTATTGGTTGCTCCACAAACAAATCCTGATTATGTCCCGGCCATGAAAAAAGCCGCCGCCATAGTCACTGAAAAAGGAGGCCGTACTTCTCACGCTGCTATAGTTTCCCGTGAGCTTGGAATTCCGGCTGTCGTTGGAGCCGAAGGCGCCACAAAGATTTTAAAAGAAGGTACGGTTATTACCGTCAACGGTCTCAGCGGAGAAATTTTCAAAGGCAAAACAGTTCAAAAATCCGCAATCCGCAATCCGCAATCCGTAATTAAAAAACTCCACACGGCAACAAAAATTTACACTAATTTAGCTCAACCGGATGAAGTTTCTCGGGTTGCCAAGATGCACGTCGATGGAATCGGTTTACTTCGCGCCGAGTTTGTCATCGCCGAAATAGGCGTTCATCCAAAGCAGTTTATCAAGGAAGGAAAACAGGAGATTTTTATCAGTCGCCTATCTCGAGAATTAATGAAATTTGTAGCTCCTTTTTCTCCCCGTCCGGTTATTTATAGGGCAACAGATTTTAAAACAAATGAATATAGAAATTTAAAAGGCGGTAAGGAGTTCGAACCTCACGAAGAAAATCCGATGCTTGGATTTCGCGGAGCTTACCGTTACATAGCTAATCCCGATGTCTTTGAAATGGAATTAAGAGCGATTAAAAAAATTTGGCAAAAGGGTTACCGTAATCTTCATTTGATGATTCCTTTTGTTCGCGTTCCTTGGGAATTAATAAAAATAAAAACAATTATTGAAAAATCAGGTCTATTTAATTATCCAGAATTTAAACTCTGGATTATGGTTGAAGTTCCTTCGTGTGCTTTAAATTTAGAGGAATTTATAAAAATTGGAATTGATGGAGTATCAATAGGGACCAATGACCTGACTATGATGTTGCTTGGTGTTGATCGAGACAATGAAGAAGTTGCCCCAATCTATGATGAACGGACACCGGTCGTCTTAAACGTTTTGGAATATATTATTAAAACCTGTCAAAAACATGGGATTACTTCTTCGATCTGCGGCCAAGCTCCCTCCGATTATCCGGAAATTGCCGAAAGACTCGTACGGGCTGGTATTACCAGTCTTTCCGTCACTCCTGATGTGATTGACAGAACAAGACAAGTGGTTTTTGATGTTGAGAAAAAGATCTTCCAGGAAAAATCCAAAAAATGAAATGTATTTTTATATTATAATCAAAATATGCCCGTAATTAAAAAAATCATCGCTAACGAAATTATAAATTCTCTCGGCTACCCGACTCTTCAAGGTAAGCTTTTTTTAGACGATGACCGTTTTGTTCTTTCCAATATTTCTTCTCTTGATCCGGAAGCAAATATACCCGTTAAAGAACTTAGAGATAATGATAAAAGTCGCTATAACGGGTTGGGCTGTATGAAAGCTGTTTCCTATATCAATAATTTAATAGGACCAAAGCTCGGTGGGGTTTCTCCGCTAAAACAAGAAGAGATTGACAGTTGGCTATTAAAGGCAGATGGGACAAAAGATAAAAGTCAACTTGGAGTAAACACAATTAGTCTTCTTTCAAAATTGGTTGCCAACGCAGGCGCGCTAATATCTAATAAACAACCATATATCTATCTTAATGAAAAGTTCATTCAGGTTTCGCATTTAACTCTTGAATTAAAAAAACTGCCAACTCCCCTTTTTACTTTACTGACCGGCGGAAAAAATGGCCAGACCGACTTAGATTTTAAAGACTTTTTAATCTTTCCGTCATCAGCTTTTCCATATCACCAGTCGTATCAAATTAGTGTCGATCTTTATCAGAATTTACGAAAACTTTTTAAAATGAAGTTCTTTACTAATCTTGATGCGCTTGATGCTATCAAACAATCGGTCGAATCAATGAACCTTCATTTTGGTCAAGATATTTTTGCCAGCATCAATTTCCAGGCTGAAAATTTTTTTAATCAGCAACGTTATACTATCAAGGACAAAGAACAACCATTAGCGAGTGAGGATTACATTAAATTTATTAAAGAAATTATAAAAAAATATTTACTTTTAGTTATTATTGATCCATTGGAACAAAACGATCTAAAAGCAAATAAAGATTTTTCTGAAGATATTAAGACGGATTTTTATTTAGCCAGCTCAAAGTCAAGTTTGTTTAAGCAAGTGACAACGGCGGTTTTAAAATTAGGTCAAATTGGTACAGTAACTGAATTTTTTAATCAAATAATTAAATTAAAGGAGGATAAGCTGAATTACATAATTTCAGCCGGACATGCGGAAACCAACGACGATTTTGTTGCTGACTTAAGCGTAGCTCTCCAGGCGGACTTTATAAAGTTTGGCCCGCCAGTGCATTCGGAAAACGTGACCAAGTATAATAGATTGCTGGATATTGAGAAAGAACTAAAACTAAGCTGACTAGTTTATCAAGTTCATCAAGTTTATAAAGTTATAAAGACAAAACATTTTTTTCTTGATAAACTTGACAAACTTTATAACTTGATAAACTCTTATGATAGGTAAATTAAAAGGCAAACTCGTCGAAGTAGACGGCAACCTCGGATTAATAGAAACTTCCGGCGGCGTCTTTTACCAGGTCTTTTTACCCGCTGAAGCCTTGGCGAAGGAGGGTCTCCTAAAAACTATTGAACTCTACACCTACCTCCAAGTCCGTGACGACGCTCTAGTCCTTTTCGGTTTTGAAACTAAAAAACATCACGATTTTTTTAAATTGCTTTTGTCTGTTTCCGGCGTCGGCCCGAAAACGGCTTTTTCTGTTATCTCGGCGATCCCATTAGACTCATTAGTCCAATTTGTCCAATCCAATGATGCTGATGCTTTCACTCAAGTCCCTGGTTTAGGCAGAAAAACGGCCATGAAAATAATTTTGGAACTATCATCAAAATTGAAGAGTGACTTTGATATGAGTAAGATGGTTCTTTCAGATGACGATCAAACGGTCATCAGCGCACTTATTTCCTTAGGTTATAAATCATATGATGCGAAAAAAATTATTTCAAAATTACCCAAGAATCTTACGGTCGAAGAAAAAATTAAGGAAGCTTTGAAGGTTAATAATAAAAATTAGTTTAACGTTTTCCACCTACTCCTAACAGTCTTGCAATTAATTCTGGTCTTACCCCAAGGCGGAACAACTGACCCATCTGTCGATATACATTTGCAGGATCTTCAGGAGGGACTATTTCTAATTTTACGGGATTGGAATCAGTTTCAGCTGTTGTTCTCAAGCCTTCTGTTAGCTTACTGAGATATGATAAAGCTAGTAGACCTAAAACGTTTTCAAATTTTTTTCCCATATTTATATTATACTATAGGTATTTTCAATTTTCAACTGATTTTTATAATCTTTATAACTGTTATAATAATTATCATGATTATATCCAAAAACGAAGAAAACCTCCGGCCAAAACTTTTGAAGGACTACATTGGCCAGGAAAATGTTTCCAAGACTTTAAAGATGTTTATTGATGCCGTCAACAAGCGCGGTAAACCGTCTGAGCACATTCTTTTTTACGGCCCGCCGGGAATAGGTAAGACGACGCTTGCCTACATTGTAGCCAACGAATTAAAAGGCGAAATGAAAGTTACATCAGGGGCCACAATTACAAAAACTGGTGATCTGGCTGCGATTTTGACTAATCTGAAAGATAATGATGTTTTATTTATTGATGAAATTCACAGGTTGCCCAAGTCAGTTGAGGAAATGCTCTACCCAGTCATGGAAGAGTATTCGCTAGACATTATCATCGGTCAGGGTCCGTCGGCCCGGACTGTTCGCCTGCCTGTTTCGAGGATAACAATTATTGGTGCAACAACCAAACTTGCCTTGCTTTCCGCTCCTCTTCGAGACCGTTTTGGACTAACGTTGCGTTTGGATTATTATCACAAAAACGAAATTGAAAAAATAATTATCAGGTCTTCCAAGATCCTGAAAATTCCAATGACGGATGAAGCCGCTCACGAGATCTCCTTAAGATCCCGAAGAACTCCAAGGTTGGCTAATAGAATTTTAAAACGAGCTCGCGACGTCTTTGAAGTTGATAAACATAAAGAGATTGATAAAAAGTTGCTAGAAAAACTTTTTGAGTTACTGGAAATTGATGAAATTGGTTTGACTGATATTGATAAACAGTATCTGGAAATACTGGGAAAAAAATTTAATAATATTCCAGTTGGAGTTAGCACAATTGCTTCGGCTATCTCTGAAGATATTCGTACCGTCGAAGAATTCATCGAGCCATATTTACTGCGATTAGGATTCATCAAAAAAACCACGAGAGGAAGAGTGCTTACTACTAAGGCCTTACAGCATTTGAAAATTACGGGAGCCCAGTTGGAAATTACATAAAAGACAGTCTTATTAAAGACTGTCTTTATTAAGAGTGTCCTTATGAAACCAAAAATAGTTTTTTTTGACTGTGATGGGGTGCTTATAACATCAAGTACTTGGGAAAGCTTATTAAAATTGGCTAAATTCCCTGAGAACGAGAATAGCAGATTATGGAAACAATATTATTCGGGAAAATTATCCTTTAAAAATTGGATTGAAATTCAATCAGGTTATCTTCGAAAAAATTTAACCAAACACAAATATCAAAAAGAAATCGTAGAGAAAGTGGAAATTAACCCCGAAGCGTCTAAAATAATAGTTTATTTAAAAAACAAAAATATTCCAATAGCAATTATTTCTTCAGGTGAAAAAGATTATGTCGAAGCCGTTGCCAATAAATTAAAAATAAAATTATTTAGAGTTAATACATATTTTAGATTTAGCAAAAATGGAAAATTTACCAAGATGGACTTTCATAGTAATGACCCTGTTTCAAAAGTTATTCAAGTCAAGGAAATATCTAAACAGTTCAATTGTTCACCCGATGAAACATTTTTTATTGGAGATTCTAACAATGATTTGAAGGCTTTTGAATTAACCAAACACGGAATTCTATATAAAACCAAAGACCCTGATTGTGTAAAATTAGCTTGGAAGATGATAGAGAATCTAAATGAGATAAAAAAATTTATAACTGTATAATGTAAAACATGTTTATCGACGAGGCAAAAATAATGGTTAAGGGCGGTCATGGAGGCGCTGGTAGAGTGGCATTTTTCAGAAATAGAAAAGGTCCTTCCGGAGGAAATGGCGGGCCTGGAGGCGACGTATATATTGTTGCTAGCTCGAACCTTACTCAACTTGAAACATTTATATCTAAGATTAAATATATTGGAGAAAATGGTGGCCCCGGCGGTCCAAATCAACGGACCGGTAAATATGGCAATGATTTACTAATAAAAGTTCCCATCGGGACAACATTTATCGACGTTGTCACTAAAGCAGAAATAATAATTAATGAAAAAAATCCTAAGGTTTTGTTATGTAAGGGCGGTCTGGGCGGACTCGGAAACAGCGCTTTTAAGTCACCAACAAACAGAGTTCCTCAACATGCCGAAACCGGAAAAGAGGGACAAGAAAGAAATTTTAAATTAATTTTAAGATTAATTGCTAACTTCGGATTGATAGGTCTTCCAAATGCTGGCAAGAGCAGCTTATTAAACAAATTAACAGCCGCTAACGTAAGGACAGCTAACTATCCTTTCACAACCCTTGAACCAAACCTTGGTGTCTATAACGGCAAAGTAATTGCCGACGTCCCAGGGCTCATCGAAGGTGCCTCAACCGGCAAAGGACTTGGAATTAAATTTTTAAAACATATCGAGAAAGTCGATCTGATCTTCCATTGTATTTCCGTAGAGGCGCAAGATCTTGCGTCTCAATACAATATTGTTATTAATGAATTAAAAACCTATAATCCCCGCCTACCCGAAAAAAAATCAATAATTTTATTAACAAAAATAGATCTAATAGACAAAAAGGAAGTTGAGAAAAAAATAAAAGAGTTGAAAAAATTTAATGAAGACGTTTTAGCGGTGTCGATTTACGATGGGAAATCACTCGAGAAGTTAAAACGAATTTTGAGTTAATTTTCAATTTTCGAATTTTCAATTTACATTAAATTTTTAAATTTATTGAAAATTTGTAAATTGTAAATTGTAAATTTATGAAAACTCCTTTCACCAAACAAGGTTATCAAGATCTAGTCAACGAACAAAAAGAATTAAAAACAAGTCGTGTCGACGCCGTTGCCAATCTTAAGACCGCCCGCGAGATGGGAGATCTAAGTGAAAACGCCGCCTATAAAGTGGCTCGTTCAAAACTCTCTTCAGTTGACCGAAGACTTCGTTTCTTAACTAAAATTTTAGATAATGCTTACATCATGAAAGTTGATTTTAAGGGTATTGTTGATGTTGGGTGTTTGGTTACCGTTGAAACAAATACGGGTAACCAAACCTATCAAATCGTTAACAGTCACGAATCAGACCTCGCTAATGGAAAAATTTCTTATTATTCGCCTGTTGGCCGAGCTTTGATTGGCAAGCGAGTCAATGACGAGGTTGAAGTAATGACTCCGAATGGAAAGATAAACTACAAGATTATAGAAATTAAAATCGTGTGAATTATTTTGTCATTCCCGTGAAGACGGGAATCCAGACTAAAATTACTTTATCATCTCATAAACCCCCAGCGTCGCCGGTACAACCAAACCATGCTTCCTGGCCAATCTGATCACCGCTCCTTGCAAAACCTCCACTTCCGTCGGCCGACCTTTTTCAAAGTCGACCAAAAGTGAAGACTTAGTTGAAGGGTCAAATTTTAAAGCCTCTTCCAAAGTCTTTTCAAAAATATTTGGTTCAAAAATTACCTCCTCTTTTTCTCCTACTGCGATTGCCTCTCGCAAAACTTGACTATACACGTTTAGCAATTCTGGATTACTCAAGGCCGGTCCTATTGAACAACGGCCCGCCACGGTAGCCGAAGAAAACGACACGACAAAAAGAAATTTTTTCCATAGTTCCAGAGTTATATTCTCACTCAAAACTGCATCAATTCCCGCCTCTTTAAATATTTCAAATATCTTTTGCATCTTAGGAGTGATATTACCATCCCGTGGACCAAACACCAATTTTAGCTGACTCCCCTTTTGGACTATCCCATTTGGTGAAGTCTTAGTTACCGCAACCAGGACTAATCCTGGTAACACCTCACAGTTTAGATGTTTTAAAACTTTCTGATCGTTATCTAAACCATTTTGCAAGGTTATGACAGTCGTCTCCGGCTTGACTACTTTCTTCAACTCTATCGATACCTTTTCCAAGTCGTAAGATTTTACGGTCAAAATTACTACTTTCGGATTAACTATTTCAGAGATATGTTCAATTATTTTAGGTCGTATTCGTTGAATGTAGTTCGGCCTATTCAGGATCAGTCCCTTTTTTTAATCTCGCTAAAACTTTTTCCCCTCCCCACCAAAGTAATATCTGCCCCGCTTTCAACTATCATTCCGCCATAAAAACCACCCACCCCACCGACTCCTATTAAATTTTCTTTCATATTAGTTCAGAATATTTTACTCTATTCTACTCTGTCTTCAATCTTCTTTCTGATAGTAGCTCTAGCCGTAAGTAGGACAGCAATGCAAATATATTTCAAGCGACCCCAGGAATACGAAATTGGAACTATATCTATGCGGATTGACATTGTTTAAATTTAAGAAGTAGGTTTATTAAGAGTCATTAGTGTTTTTGTCATTCTTGCGAAAGCTATCATGGCTAGCCCTCTTGGTTCAACAGCTGAAAATTGTGTATTGATTTCATGAGTTTTGACATCAGCTACAATAACAGGAACGGCGGGAAGTCTTCCAAAAGATGCACACACTTTTTTTACTATTTCTTCGGCGGAAGGAGTTTTTTCTATATCAACATAGCTATATAGAACACCTTCTCCGTCTAATACCTTTTTTGCTGTAACACAATCCCCACAGCCTTGCTTTCCATAAACTGTTATTGAAACACCTTCACCTTTAAGCATATATTTAGTTTAATTATATTAATATTTAATTTAATTGTCAATATGACCTAAATATATATTAACCTAACCCCATAAGGATTGACATTGTTTAAGATTGTCTTGACAGTAAATTGTGACCCATCGGTTACGAAATTGAAACTATATCCACGCAAGTGGTGATATTTCCTATCTCCCTATGGAGTATGGAACGAATAATTTTGATATATAATTTAATAAATAATATTTATATAGTTATGTTTTTGCATTTATTTATGTTCTATGGTATTAACTGAAGGAAAAACGGAAATAGTCAATGATTCTTCATTAAAAATAGATGATGCTGTAATAGAAGATATTTCTTCGATTATGGAAATCCAAAGGTCCGAGCTTAAAATACCAGAGAATTTAACGGAAAAAGAAGCAAAACAAGGCTTTTTAGTTTATGAAGTTGGGGACGATGAATTAAAAACACTCATAACAGGCAATATAAAACACGTTATCAAAGTCGCTAGAAAAAATGGTAATGTGACAGGTTATTTTATTGCTTACGATATGCAATATTATTTACGACAGCATTCTGAATGGATAAATGAGTTTGAAGAAAACCCAAAAAGAGGATTAAAACAAATATTTAAAGATAATAATGTTCTTTTTTCGAAACAGCTTGCTCTAAGTTCAACTGCTAAGGGAACTGGTTTAGGCGATAAATTATGGGAAGCAGTATATCAAGATGCCGTTGTTTTAGGTTTTAGATATGAAGTTGGGGAAGTTCTTGCTGAACCTATACAAAATTCTGCTATGGAGGCTTTAGTATTTGGTAAATTGAAATTTAATTTAGCAGGGTATAGAACTGATAAAAATAATAGAAAATGGACTGTGATAACCCGTACTCTAAAATAACGTTAATTATTTTTCCTTTAGTTTCATTCTATAGTTACGTTTTATATTGTTCCAATAATCTAATTTGTGAGCCCAGACAGAATCGAACTGTCATCTAAAACTTAGAAGGTTTTTATTCTATCCGTTGAACTATGGGCTCTTGGAGCCTGCTGTCAGATTTGAACTGACGACCTGCTGTTTACAAAACAGCTGCTCTACCGCTGAGCTAAGCAGGCAATACAACGCTTATTTTATCAAAAATAATCAAACCAATCCATAGGAGTGTTGAAACTCAAATAAATGCTATACTTTTATTAATGTCTACAAAGTCGTTAGCCGACCGACTTAAAAAATTAAAAGTCCCCAAGGTTCTGATGGCCGGTCTTCTTATGGCCTCAGTTTTAGGCTGGACGGGCTACAAAAATCTCGACAAAGTCAAAAATTATTATGAAATCAAGCAAATTTTTCCGGTAAAAACAATGGCTGTCCAAGTATTGGACGGTGATACTTTTACAATTAAGAATGGATTGAACGTCCGACTTCTTGGCATCAATGCTCCCGACCGAGGAAAACAAAATTATCAAGAGTCAACTGATTATTTAGCAATGCTTATTTTAAACAAAAAATTAACCTTTGAATATGATAAGTATCAGGATGATAAATTCGGCCGGATCTTAGCTTATGTCTGGATAGATTGTATCAATGGAATAAGGATTTACTGTCACGATGATAAAGCTCTTGTTAATGAAATTATGGTTAAGAAGGGTCTTGCTGTTGGTGTTATTTATGACGACCGCAAAAAACTCAAATACCAGGATCTCCTAAATCCATAGCTTCTTGTCTTCATCGTGGTATATCGACAAATTAATACTATTATATCTTTCTAAACTGCCTGTTTTGTAGGTTATACCCTACTGACAAATAGAAAGGAGTGATATATTATTATTTTATGAACATTCAGTTGTATCACTTAAGAGTTTATTCTTCTCTTTTTACCAATATTGCTGCCACTTTGATATTAACAATTCCAACAATCAATAATTATATTGTCTTGATATTTAACCTTATCTTAATTATTATTAGTTTATCTTTAGCTTTGAGATTAGAAAGAGCTATTTTTTCTTATGATCGACCTAACTGAGTTTTTCAAAAAATTTCAGGTTGGCTATGCCTTAGTCCTTATAGCCTTTTTCCTAATGTTTATTTTCTTTGGAAAGTTTGATAAGGAGTTAGGGAAGAAATAAATTTCTTTGATTATGCCTTTATTGTCATCCCCGATCTAGTCGGGGATCCAGACTAAAATTACTTTATAAAATTCAGGGTCAAATTTTAAAGATTGCACTTCATGTGAAAAAGGTAGATATAATCCTATAGTTATGATAAAATTAATGGCTATGAGAGAAGCGATTTTAAATATTCATGGCAAAAGTTGCACCATTAATAATTTTGGTAGGATTTCGTTTGAAAATCCCAGATTTACGGCAACTGTATCGGAATTGACTTTATTAAGATTAATATCTAAAGGTTTAAAATTACCGAAAGTGGCTGCACAGTACGGAACAACAACAGGAACTATTTCAACAATGATGACATCATTACGAACAAAAAACGACTTTCAGAGAACAACTGGTTTGATTAGACTCGGAAAAGAATTGGATGTACTTCGACCGTTTGCTCTGGAAGGTATAAAAACGCAAGTAAGAATATTGAAAGGTGAAACTGATACTAATCAACCATTGGATATTACATCTGAATTACAAGCTCTCAGTGAAAAAGCTTTGATATAAATAAGTTTTATATAAAATTAATCGTTTTTCCCATTTGGAGCCTGGAAAAATTCTGCGCTGATAATGCTATTGTTCCTTATATTTCTTCAGACCAAGTAACTATTTTCTTAAAGGCAAAAAAAGCTGTTTATGAAATAATTAATGGAAAAGCTATGTCAGAACAATTTAAGGCTACTGTGAAAGATAAATCTATAATCCAATCTCTTGTCAAGTTAGTTCTAACTTATGGTACAGATAAACTTATACCCCTAGAAACAAAAGTTACAAAATGTCTTTTAACTAAAAACCAAGTAGTGAATGTTTTTACAAAAAATAATGTTACGACCATAGTCTCTCCGGACTGCGGCGATTGTCAATTTGCGGCGAAAAATGAAGCTCAACTTCCTAAAATTTGTCATGTTTACAGAGATAATCAATCAGCATTCAAGGTTTAGACTTGGATTGCTATGTAGCTCTAAAGTTGAGTGTTTACACTGAGCGAAGTCGAAGTGCCGCGGGAGGGAGTCGAACCCTCACGACTATTAAGTCACAGGATTTTAAGTCCTGCGTGTATGCCATTTCACCACCACGGCTTATTTTCAGTTCTTATATTATAAACTATTCAGAGAAGATTTATTAATTTGTAAACACATTGATACTATGTTACTATTTAAGATATAAAAAACACTAGACTTTTTTCGGGAATAGGAATTGCCGCCTTCTTTCTTCTCTTCTTTTCATTCTCTACAATCGTTACTTTCGTTACCGACTGGTGGTGGTTTGCTGAAGTAGGGCAGACCGAAGTTTTTATCAAACCTTTGATTACAAAAATAATTATTGGTCTTGTGACTGCGATGATTGCCGCTGTTTTTTTTCTTGTGAACTTTCTTATTGCTATCCGATCAAAAACTGCCTGGACCGCTCTTATCCCTGAAGCATTACTTGGTACTCCGGTCAGCCTTGACAGCCGGGTATTAAAAAAACTCGGCATTATTGCCAGCCTTGTTCTTTCTTTGATTCTTGGATCCATTACCGCAGTCAACTGGCAGGAAATACTCAAATTTTTTTCCTCAACTCCCTTTGGAGAATTTGATCCGATTTTCAAAAAGGATATTGCCTTTTATATCTTTTCTCTGCCAGTTTTTAATATAGGGCTTGGGATTTTAAAACTTTTGATTCTTATTTCTCTTATCAGCAGTGGAATTATATATATTCTTAAAGGCAGCCTTAACCTTACCAATATTCTTAAAAAATTTAAGTTTTCTGGAGAACCAAAAGCGCAGCTGCATCTTGGCATCCTGCTTTTTCTTTTCTTGATTACGACCGCATTTGGCACCTATCTTTCCTTATTTAAGCTTCTTTCCACCCAAAGCGGTCCCATCTTTGGGGCTGCCTATACTGACATAACTATTATGATACCTATCTTAAAAATTTCTATCGGCCTGACTGTTTTAGTGGCTGTTTTAACTCTCTTTTGGGGCATCAGTGGCAAACTCGCACCTCTTCTTGCGGCCATTTCTCTTTATGTTCTTATAGGATTTGTTTCGGCAATCGTTCCATCTATTTTCCAAAAACTGATTGTTGCTCCCAATGAACTAGTCAAAGAAACGCCGTTTATCAAATATAATATTGCCGCCACCCGCCAAGCTTACGGCTTGGATAAAATAGAAGAACGGAATATTTCGGCAGATAAACCATTAACTTCATCTGATATTGCCTCAAACAATCTGACGATTAAAAACGTCCGGCTTTGGGATCGGGAACAGCTCCTTTCCACCTTTTCCCAAATTCAAGAAATAAGAACCTACTATGAATTTGTCTCGATTGATAACGATCGGTATATGATTAATGATGAAATCCGCCAAATCATGCTTTCACCAAGAGAGTTGGCATCGGAAAGTCTCCCCAACCGAAATTGGATTAATGAAAAACTGAGCTTTACCCACGGGTATGGAATTGCTGGCGGGCCGGTCAATCAGGTAACAGCCGAGGGACTGCCGGTTTTGTTTGTTAAAGATCTGCCGCCAAAATCAGAATTCAAGCAGCTGACAGTCAATCGTCCGGAAATATATTACGGCGAACTGACCAACGACTATGTGATTGTCAAAACCAAATCAAAAGAGTTTGACTATCCTAAAGGAGAAGAAAATGTTTACACCACTTATCTGGGTCAAGGAGGAGTAGAAATAAATTTTTTTCTCAAACGATTATTTTTTGCTGTTAAATTCAATTCGCTTAAACTATTTTTATCAAATGATGTCACCTCCGAAAGCCGCATTCTCTATCACCGCAACATCAAAGAACGGGTGGAAAAGATTGTTCCGTTTCTTGACTTAGACCGCGATCCATACGCGGTCGTGGCTGATAACAAAATTTACTGGATCTATGATGCCTATACAAAAACTAATAACTATCCTTACTCTCAACAACTATCATTAAATGGAGGAAGTGTCAACTATATAAGAAATTCGGCAAAAATTGTTATTGATGCCTATGATGGCTCGATCTCTTTTTATCAATCTGATACCGATGATCCTATTATCCGCACCTACGCCAAAATCTTTCCTAATCTTTTTCAACCTATAAGCAAAATGCCAAAAAGTCTTCTTGCTCACCTTCGCTATCCAGAAGATATCTTTAGTCTCCAGACAGCTATTTACACAACCTATCAAATGGATAACCCGCAGATTTTTTATAATAAAGAAGATCAGTGGGAAATCCCAACTATCAGTGAGGGACAGGAACAAGGAACCACCGATGCAGTGCAGCAAATGGGCCCCCGCCATATGATTATGAAACTACCGGGTGAAAAGAAAGAAGAGTATATCCTTATGCTTCCGTTTACGCCTCGCGGCAAAGACAATCTTTCCGCCTGGATGGTGGCCAGAAACGACGGAGATAGTTACGGAAAACTGATTGTCTACCGTTTTCCAAAACAAAAACTTATCTTTGGCCCAAAGCAGGTCATCGGCCGCATTAATCAAGACGCTGAAGTCAGCCGGCAGATTTCTCTATGGGACCAGAGAGGATCGCAGGTTATTCAAGGTCCACTCCTTGTCATCCCGATTGAAGAATCGCTTATTTACGTGAGACCGCTCTATCTTAAAGCGGAGACCGGAAAAATTCCAGAACTGAAACGAGTCATTGTTGCCTATGAAAATAAGATTGCGATGGAGGAAACTTTGGAAGCAGCTCTTTCCAGAATATTTGGAGTGACAGAAAAAATTGATCAGCCCTTCGACTCCTTCGATGTTACTCAGGACAAGTCCGTTCAGGGTAAACCAACAAAAGACCTGTTTAAGCAAGCGCAAGAACTATATGATGAGGCGATCCGTTCTCAAAAAGAGGGTGATTGGGCACGTTATGGAGAATTAATAAAACGATTAGGCGAGATTTTAAAATGAAAGGAATTATATCAGTTCAGGTACTTTTTAATATTCTTCAAATGCTCTTCGTAGGTTTCGGCACAGTGAATTTGCTTAAAATTATCGTGTAAATAAAATATACAGTCAGTCTCTTCAGGGTTTAAGGCCGCTTCAATATAATCAATGTTTGGACTGCAGATGGGGGTTGGAGGCAGACCTTTATGGAGATAAGAATTATAAGGCGAATCATTTTGTTTTTCCTTAATATTAATTGCTCCCCACCATTTTCCTTCGCTGTTTTTTCCCAAGGTGTATTGCATCGTGGCATCAATTTGAAGCGGCATTCCCTTATCTAACCTGTTCCATATGATCCCTGAGATAAGCCTCATGTCATAGTCTCCGGCCGCTTCTCGAGATATTAAAGATGCAATTTTGAGACCGGTAACCCACCTGATATTTGCATTAACAAATTTATCTGCCAGTGGCGCAAATTTTTCGTTGAATCGATTAATCAGTCGTTTAGCCACTTGTTCCCCGCTCTCATCGATTGGTATTAAATATGTGTCAGGATAATAAACACCTTCAAAGTATTCTGGAGCTGTGTTTGTGTAAGTCGTGTTCCATTTATCTAATTCCTTACTATTCCAACCTAAACCATCAGCTAATATCTCACCTATCTGCTCCTTGCGCAGACAACTTGAATAACTAACCCAAACAAGATCGGGTTTGCCATCTATTTTTTTAAATACGTCGGCCGCCCACATGTTTTTACTCAATTTATATCCGCCGGATTTTATTTCATTGAAGTAAACAAATGTATTTACGTATAATTCTAGAACTTTATTTTTTTTGATGAATTTTCCCTCTTCTAATTTTTGAACCAAATCAAATCCAGTTTGGTTTTTTGGAATAATAAAAATTATTGTTTCTTTTAAATCACTAACCGGCCCAAAATAATACCAATAAAGTGGAAAGGTAATCACAACAATTACTAACAGAAATATAAATATTTTTTTCATATCTTGATTAATGTAAGCAATAATTATAACGATTTATTTGTTATATTTGAAGACTTTAAGAATTTATTTTTCTCCCCTTATTGGCCTAACTGCCCCTTCTGGAGTTTTAAAGCGGAATTTTACTTCTGGAATAACGGAAGGAGCCATTGTGATTTTTTTAAGATTTGGTCTTATATAATAAGGTCCCTCAATTGTTGGTTTTTTTTCATTTAAACTAGAATCGTGTTTATATAAATAGAAATTTCCAATTCCGAATAAAGCTAATCCTCTTTGTATTAATATAATTGGATTTAAATTCATGGAACAATTATATCATGAAAAACAGCCAACCTATCACTATCGAGTTTTTCAAGATATATTTTTGACATAGTGCCTTTCGTCAGGATGCCAATTTTTCAACCCCAGTAGCGCATCTTTGACTAAATAGAAACGGGGGCGGGAATAATCCTTAAATGAAACCATAAAGACGTCAATAATATCTTTTTTTGAATATATGCCGGTAAGCCAAGATATATCTTTAAGAATCCCAAAAGATAATATTTGATGGATAATATAGTATTTATCTTTATCTAAATTAAGGTGATTGACATTCACTGACCATAAGACTGATTGAAGTCGTTTAGGTAGTTTCATACTCATATTATATCATTGAATAAATTTGTAAGCGTCAGGAATCCGAACCATTTTACTACGATTTTTTAAAAATAATTTAAAGATACAAATATTTACTTTAGATAGTTACAGCCTGCTATCTGTAGCTTTAGCGAAAGAAAGTGAGCCGGTAATCGGAACTTACGAACAACTTTTAAGGGAATGTCAGACTATTTATAAGGTACTTTCTAATATCTATTTATTATTTAGTTGTAAAACAAATTACTTGAATAATCTATTAGCTTATAGTATAATACATCCATGACTAATGAATTTCCAACAGTTACAGTTGATCATATAGGGGGAGATTCGAACGATGAAGCAGAATTTTTTCGTGTAAACGTTCCTCAAATTGATGAAACAAATTCATTGGCAACTAAATTGTTTGGCAAAAGAGTTTTAGAAGTTTCATCTGAAACCGCTTTAAAAGAATTTGATACAGCTATTTATCCAGCCGTACAATTACTTGCTGTCGCCATTACTTCTTGTAATACATGTCCTGTCAAACAAGGAGGAGTGTGTACAGGAATGCAGCCGATAAATTTTAGAGATACTGGAATATATCAAGCAACAGTAGAGGTATTAGGTAAAAGAGATTGGTCTGTTCACAACGCTACCGAGCAATTATCAGGAGCAAATTGTGGCATAAATCCTTCACAGTTAAACAAACTAAATTCAATTAAAGTAGGTTAATTCTATTCTTATTTAACTCGGTATTATTCTGTGAACTGTCGGTGACAAATTTGGAACCCCTTGAGGATAAGTTTTGGAAGGAGTTTAATGAGTTTGTAGAAAGAGTAGCAGGGTATTTTGGCAGTCATGAACAACTTCAAACATACTCCGCTTAGAAATTCAAACCACCTAATAGATTGGCTTTATAACCTAATTTATAGTATAATGGTAGTCAAATATGACTGAAGCTCTATCGTTAAGCTTACCAAAAAAAGGAAGGTTTTATTTAGTTAGAGAGGATTTAAATGGTTATCAGATGGATATGGGAGAGCATAAAGATGAAATAATGCTACATAAAGCTCAACTTGTAAGAATAACGGATCCAATAACAATAAATGGCTGGACAGGCGTTAAAGTTCCTAAAAACTTGATACACTGGACACAAGTGGATGTTCCTACAGAAAAATTAACTCAATTAAATTTGAAGACTATTCTAACTTTAGTTATCCCGACTGCTATTGCTAATATACATATAGGTAGAAGAAAAGTTTAGAGCTTTGTGAAGACAAGTATTCAATTTTTTCAACTTACTAGATGAAGCTACCTCCATATATTCCAACTTAAGACTATTTGTTTTTTTATCGTGTCTTGGTATCTATGTTTTCGCTTTTTATTTATATTTAAATTTTCACTGAGGTTAAGGAGATTAGATTATGCTAGTTTAGGTAATTTATCTACTATTTTATGAACGATACCAAATTTTTTTGCTTCTTCTGTATTTAGTAGAGTCCCATCTCTTAAAATTTTTTGAATTTCTTTAAATTCTTTTTTTGTTTCTTTAGAGATTATTTCAGTGGTTCGTCTTAACAATTCTTTAAGAAAAATTAAAGACTCCTCGTGTACATGCAAAGCAGAAGCTTGATTCATTGTAAAAGTTCCTTCATGGAGAAAAAAACGGCAGTTAGTAATGGAGATTCTTTCTTCGCCTGCCAAATAAACTGTATTTGCCGCAGAGTCAATTTGACCAAAACTTATCATGATAACCTTGATTGGTAACGACTTTAAAAAGTCATATAATCGTATTGCAGAATCAACATCTCCTCCATTTGAAGATAAATAAAAATATAATTTTCTAACCAAGGGCTTATTATTAATTTCATTATTTATCCAATATATAGCACCACCAACGTTATTAGGTTCGATTCCTCCCGTATATGTATAAGTTATTGTGTCTACTGGCATATTTATCGAACATCAACTTTAGACTATAAAGACAGTCTAATCACCACGTAAATTAGCATGTGTCTCCTTATGTGAAGCGTAAGGGATTCGAACCCTTGATATTCACCCTGAAAAGGTGATGTCCTAGGCC
>JBBTSR010000010.1:0-46398 GCA_038064615.1 Patescibacteria group bacterium | reverse complement strand
GCCGTTCCCAAAACTGGAGAGGTTTGAAAACCGCCGGAGCGAAGCGGAGGCGGACCTGTCCTCCGTAGCCTAAAGGCGAAGGAGGAAAGAAGCCCGAAGCGACCACCGACTCAGTCGGGCGGGAGCGAGGGCTGATAGCTCTCTGATGTGTGGGAGTCGAGCTGGGTGGGCGACTAAGATAATACATTAGTATCCGCCGACCCCCCGACCTGGACTCATTAGTCGGGAGGGAGGCGGGATGCCCGAGCGACTGAGCGAGGGCAGAGTCAGTTGGTTGGTTGAAAGTTTGGCCGACTGACAGAATGGCCAGCTGGTTGGCTTATCCTGAGCGGAGTTGAAGGATTGGGTTGGTCAAGTGTCTGACCGGCTGACAGATTGACTAGCCGGTTTCCTAAACGCCGGAAGTTCTCCAACCCCCAGACAACCCCAGACAGCCAAAGCCTTACCCCCGACCCAAACCATCAGCTCTGACCGTCAGCGCTCCCACGTTCCTCAGCCCCCATATTTGAAGCTCGTCATGTCGCAAAATTGATAGCGAAGTGTCGCAACCGATCAAAAATTCCTTGACAAAGATTTCATCATGAATTTTTGATAAAATGAGTTCTAACTAAGTTGTAAATACTGACACGGTATCATTCGGTACCTATCGTAAGTTATTTGCTATAATTTCTTCATGGTTATTACAAAAAATACATCGTACACAAAAAAAAATATTACAAAGCTTCGTGAACTATTTGATATTTATATTAAAACCGTTATTGATATAAGAAAGAGAATTTGTTCAGCAGGATGTGATAGGCATTTTGACGGCGAAAAGATTTTATTAAATCAGGGTTCTAAACAAGAAGATCTTTGGGGAGGTGGTATAGATTTAAAAACAAAAATGATCGATTGTAATTCTATGATTAATATTAGGCCTCAACAAAAGAATATGAGCAATGAGATACAAGATGAAACTACGAGGAAGAAATTTAATAAACTAACTAAATATTTTTTTAAAATTTTATATGAATAACAAATTTATTCTAGAATCTTTGGCGAGCGATCTCAAAAGAGTTGCTTTAGGGTTACATCGAGGATCAAATACGATGGCACAACGTTTTTTGAATGAAGCTTTAAAGAGAAAAGAAGAAGTAGAAATTAAAATAGTTGCGTCATATATCAAGAAACTTCTCACACGTTTAGATAGAGATATTGATGCAGAAAATGCTCTCATGTTTAGTACTCTCATTCAAAATTATACACAGCATAGCAAGTTCTAAGATCCTCCATTAATGCTATGATTTATTAGGCTTATAATTGGCGCCGTAGGAATTGCTTTTTTAAATTTTCAGGCCAGATAATATCTTTTTAGATTTCTGCCATGCTTTGATTTTGGGCGCATTTGTTATTTACTCATGCGCCACAAAAGGCCGTAATCGTCCCGCTTAACGTGACGAACGAGCCTTTAGTCAAAGTTTAGGCAATTAAAAAAATAAATATGACAATTTTATGTTAAAAAAAGTTTATATTTGTGACAAAAAGATGTAAAATAAATTGTGACAAAAAGTAGAAAAATTATTGTCGAAGGAATAAAGATATCCATATTATCAAAGGAAGATAATGATTATTTATCTCTGACTGATATGTTGAGGGCGAAAGATGGAGATTTTTTTATTTCCGATTGGCTCAGAAATAGAAATACAGTTGAATTTCTCGGTATTTGGGAGAGAATAAACAATCCAAATTTTAATTATGGCGAATTTGCCATAATTAAAAGTCAGGCGGGACTTAATAATTATAAAATTAGTGTTAAGGAATGGGTTAAAAAAACTAATGCTATTGGACTTAGAGCCACTACTGGTCGTTATGGCGGAACTTATGCTCATAAAGATATCGCGTTTGAATTTGGAATGTGGATTAGCCCTCAATTTAAATTATATTTAATTAAAGAATTCCAAAGATTAAAAGAAGAAGAAGAAATTAGGATAGCAACAGGTTGGGATGTAAAGCGTCAATTAACAAAAATTAATTATCGTATTCATACGGACTCGATAAAGGAAAATTTAATTCCTCAATCCGTTACTAAAAATCAGGCAAATATTATTTATTCCTCAGAAGCAGATATTCTGAATGTGGCTCTATTTGGAATGACAGCAAAAGATTGGCGCGATAAAAATAAAAGAAAAGAAGGCAATATCCGCGACTATTGCGATGTCACCCAATTGGTAGTTCTTGCTAATCTTGAAGGTATCAACGCTGAATTAATCCGACAGAAATTACCTCAAGATATCAGACTTCTGAAACTAAATGAAATTGCCATATATCAAATGAAAGCATTAATCGAAAATCCATCAATTAAAAAATTACGGTAAAATCCCCCATGCTCTGATTTTTCATCAAAGTTTAGGCAAACGAATTGCTTGTCCTTCAAAGCTTTTGCGTAGGACGATTAGGTAAATTATAATCTAAACTGTTGGGAAAGTGATAAAAGGATACTTCGATATTTTTTAATTGTGATAGTAAGCTAAACTATACATTTTGTAGGTTATAAGCGACTGACAAAATAAGATCTTTATGGTATCTAGTTATTTAATGATAAAGACAACAAAATATCAGCTTAATTTTTACAAAACTTCTTCAGGCAGGGATATTATTGCAGAATTTATTCTAAGTTGTGAAATTAATGACAGAAACAAAATAAGAACCGCAATAAGAATTTTTGAAGAATACGGTCTTAGTTTACTGCGAACTAAATGGTTGAAAAAAATTTACCACAATCCAGACGTTTACGAACTTAGGATTACCGGAGGAAAACAAATTAGATTATTATTTATCCCTTATAATTCACAAGTCTTTCTGATTGTCCATGCCTTTGTTAAAAAAACACAAGAAATACCAGATAAAGAATTAAAAATTGCTTTAAAAAGAGCCAAAGAATTTATCTAATCCCCTTGACAAATATAACTAATTTGTTATAAATAGACTATGAAAAGAACAATTAACAGTCTTACCAAATGGTCTGATTTTGAAAAAAAGCTTTTAAAAAATAAGCAGTTCGCCCATCTTGCCAAAAAGACCGAACATGAATATCAATTAGCCAGAAGTTTGATTGAAATTCGTTTGAGAAAAAATATTACTCAAGAAGAATTGGCAAAAAGGGCTCATACTAAACAGCCGGTAATCTCACGACTTGAAACTGGAGCTGTTAAACCATCAATCTCTCTTCTTGAACGTGTAGCCTCCGCACTTGACTCCACTCTAGATATTCGCTTCCTTCCGTAAAACATAACAGTTCTGTTTATACGTGTACAACCTCGCAGGTTGTATGAGGCTGGATTAGTATTAAATTAAGGGGTGATTTTATGGAAAGAAAAGGAAAAAAAGTGATAAAATAATTTTATGTCTTCAAATAATAATTATCATTTCTTCCTTGATGAAAGCGGTGACCACGGCCTTACTTTTATCGATCCTCATTTCCCAATTTTTCTATTAGCCGGTTGTTTATTCAGCGATGAAGAATATAAAAAGTTACTTAAAGAAATAAATAAATTTAAAACTGAATTCTTTAAGTCAACAGAAGTAATTTTACATTCTCGCGATATTAGAAAATGTGAAGGTTCGTATCAAATATTATTTGATTTAGAAATCAAAAAGAAATTTTATGAGAAACTAAATAAAATCATATCAAATAGTCAGTTTAAAATAATATCGGTAGCAATTGATAAAAAAAATCATATTAAAAAATATGGTAAAGTCGCCGGTAACCCGTATATTATTTGTTTGTCTTACATCTTGGAAAGATTAGTTTTTTGTACTGATGAAAATAAACCATCGACTGTTGAAATCACTATTGAAAAAAGAGGTAAAAAGGAAGACGATCAATTACTCAGCTATTTCAACAAAGTAGTAGATAGAGGAACTTTCCATGTTTCTACTGACCGTTTTAAAAGTCGTTTTTCAAATTTTTCAATGTTGCTAAAAAAAAATAATTGCATTGGAATACAAGTAGCTGATCTATGCGCCTATCCACTTGCTCGTCATGTACTTAATTCAAAAGAGCCATATATTCCTTATCAAATAATCGAAAACAAACTTTATAAAAGTAAGGCTGGAAAAGTAGAGGGGTTTGGTCTAAAAGTATTCCCATAAATGCAAAAAGTCCCTTGCGGGACTTTCTACCGACCGGGGACACCCCGATCCAATTCATATTGTATATAAACAGACTTTAGATTTCAATAGCAAAATTTCCCCATGATCTAATTTTAGTCAAAGTTTAGGTAAACGAATTGCTTGTCCTCCGTAATTTTAATGAAGGAGGATTATGTAAATTAAAATCTAAACCGTTGGAAAAGTGATAAAATATGAATTATGTTTGAGCAGTCTTTCAAAAATATTGATGATGTACTTCATAGAGATGCTGGGGTCGGAACGGAGCTTGATTATATTGAGCAAACTTCATGGATTTTATTTTTAAAATATTTAAACGATTTTGAAGAGGATAAAAAGACAGAAGCAGCTCTCGCTGGAAAAAAATATGAATATATTATTGATTCAAAATATCGATGGGAAATTTGGGCTTCTCCAAAAACCACAGATGGAAAACTTGATCATAATAAAGCGCTTTCAGGATCTGATTTAATTAACTTTGTCGACCATGAACTCTTTCCATATCTTAAGAAATTCAAAACAGAAGCAGTGAGTCCAGATACAATTGAATATAAAATTGGGGAAATTTTTAGTGAACTGAAAAATAAAATCCAAAGCGGATATGCACTTCGTAATATCTTAGATATCGTTGATGGAATGCGATTTAGAACTGACTCGGAAAAACATGAAATGTCTCACCTTTATGAAAGTAAGATCAAAAACATGGGTAATGCAGGACGTAATGGTGGAGAATTCTATACACCTCGATCATTGATTAAAACGATTGTCAAAGTCGTCGCTCCAAAAATTGGTGAGAAGATTTACGACGGAGCCGTCGGGTCAGCGGGTTTTTTAGTCGAAGCATACGGATATCTCAAAGAAAGTAGAAAGCTCTATCCTAAAGATGTCGAAATACTTCAGAAAAAAACGTTTTATGGAAAAGAAATAAAATCGCTAGCTTACATAATCGGCGTGATGAATATGATCCTTCATGGGATTGAAGCACCAAATATCATTCATACTAATACTTTGGCAGAAAATATCTCAGATATTCAAGAAAAAGATAGATATGATATCGTTTTGGCTAATCCTCCGTTTGGAGCCGGAATTAGAAAAGAAATTCAACAAAATTTTCCAATCAAAACCGGTGAAACAGCCTTTTTATTTTTACAACATTTTATAAAAATCCTAAAAGCCGGAGGCCGGGCGGGAATAGTCATCAAAAATACTTTCCTCTCCAATACTGACAATGCGTCTGTTTCTTTACGTAAATTATTACTAGAAAGTTGTAATCTCCACACTGTTTTAGATCTCCCAGGTGGAACGTTTACCGGAGCCGGAGTCAAAACAGTAATTTTATTTTTTGAAAAGGGATCTTCAACTAAAAGGACTTGGTTTTATCAACTCAATTTAACAAGAAATTTAGGCAAAACAAATCCACTCAATGAAAAAGATCTTGAAGAATTCGTCACCCTCCAAAAAAGCAAAGCCAATTCCCCAAACTCATGGTCAATTGATACTAAGAACGTTGACCAAAAAACTTTTGACCTCTCCGTCAAAAACCCAAACAAAAATATCGAACAAAAACTAAGAGATCCGAAGGAGATTTTGGAGGAGATGGAACTATTGAATGAGAAGAATAAAGTAATTTTGAACAACATTAAAAACCTTACTTAATATGTATTTAAAAAATATTGCAATAAAAAATATCGGACCGATAGATGAGCTTTCTGTTAAAATGCCATTTGATAACGATGGTAATCCAAAACCTATTATTTTTGTTGGTGAAAATGGGTCGGGAAAAACAATTTTGCAATCACAAATTGTAGATAGTTTTTATGAGATTGGAAGCAACTTATTTGAAGATGTTGGAAAACAAAAGGGTCTTAGTAGAAGTTACTATAAAATTTCTGGAGGTCTAAATCTTCAAACAGGCAAAGAAAAAGGATTCTCCGCTTTAATTTTTATTGATGATAAGAAAGAAAAAATTGAGTATTTTGACAAAATTGGAGATATAAAAAAAGAGGATATTAGTAAATTATTAAATGATTTTTTATTATCCCCAAATAATAAAAATGATAATCAGAAGATAACTACAAGTATTAGTGAGCCACAAAAAGAGAGGTTACAAAATGAATGGTTGACAGGAGCACATTTTTATCAACCTGCATATAGATATGAGGAACCATTTTGGAAGAATGACCCTTTTTTAGACTATCAAAGATTTGAAGATAAAAAGAGATTCTCGAATCAGCTTAAAAAAGAAATTGAGATAATATCTGCTACCAAAGACAATAAATCATATTTAATGGATTTAGTTTTGGATTTTACAAGTAATTCAACTAATATAATTGATCAAGTAACTTGGAAAAACATTAATGATATCTTGAGAAGGATAAAACAAAGAAATGATATTCGATTTGGTATTGGTCCAAGAGGTGCGTATAGAGTTTCTATTGTTGAACAAAATACTGATGGAAGTGTAAAAAAACAATTATTACCGAGTATTGATAATCTATCATTAGGGGAGTCAATTTTATTGAATCTTTTTATCAATATAATTCGTCACGCAGATAATCCGCCAAAGAATATTATTGAAATTAAAGGAATCGTAGCTATCGATGAAATAGATGTTCACCTGCACACTGATTTACAAAGTTCAGTTTTACCAAAGTTAATCAAATTATTTCCAAAAGTTCAATTCGTTATTACAACCCATTCTCCACTTTTTTTACTTGGAATGAAAAAAGCTTTTGGCGATGATGACTTTGAAGTAAGAAACATGCCAAGTGGCGAGATTATAACCACAGAAAGATTTTCCGAATTTGGAAAAGCTTATGAAGTTTTAAAAAATACCGAAAAATTTGAGAAAGATTTAAAAAATAAAATTATTGAAAATAAAAAACCCAAAGTCTATGTAGAAGGACCAACGGATGTTTTATATATAAAAAAAGCTTTTGAACTTTATGATAAGAAAATAAATTTAAATAAAATTGAGATTGAAATTATTGGAGAGGATACAGAAAAAGGTACAAAAAATTCTAATAATAAAGCATTAAAAAATGCTGGAAAATTTCTAAAAACAAAGTTGGATATACTTTCTCAAAAAATCATATTACTTAACGATCCAGAAGAAAGTGTAGAAGAGGTTGTATTTAGTGAAAAACTTTATATAAGAAAAATTCCAAAAATTGATACAAATCCCATTCAAAAAGGTATCGAAAACTTGTTTGATAAAATTTTAGTAGAAAAAGTCAAAAAAATAAAAGCTGATTGTTTTCAGTTTCAAACGGTTGGAACAAAAACTAAAAATTTTCAGATAATGAATGATAAAAAACAGGAAGTCTGTGCTTGGATCTGTAAAAATGGGACAAAAGATGATTTTAAAAACTTTTCTAAAATTATTAAAATCCTTGAAACTATATTAAACCCCAAAACAGATGAAAACTAACTGGCAAGCAAAAAATTTAAAAGAAAGAGCAAAAAAATTTATTATAGAGACAATACAAGAAAATAATAAAACAAGTTATCAGGTGGCTCCTATAATTTCAGGTGCCACGTCTTTGATTTTGCTAACCAAAGTTATTTTCTCAAATCTTGAAGGAGATAAGTTTAAATGGAGCATAATCATAGTTTTTATTATGTTTATAACTTCAGCAATTCTATATTATTTTTTGAGAAAGCTCGAAAAAGATAAGGATATTTATTTACTCAGCGTTGTTGGAAGAACGGTTGGAGATGTATTTAAAAGATATGGAGAAAAAATGGCGGTTAAAAATGCAGGATTTGCTAAGGCTGCCGATATGAACAAAATTATGCAAACGATAGTAAATTTAGTTAAAAGTATGAAAAACTTGGGGGATAAAAAATATGTTGAGAGATAATTGGCAAACAAAAAAACTTGGCGAGGTTTTGAAGCTTGAATACGGAAAGCCATTGTCAAAAGATGAAAGAAATAATAACGGAAAATATCCAGTGTACGGAGCTAATGGGATAAAAAATTATTCTAATAAATATTTTTACAATAGGCCAAGTATCATTGTTGGTAGAAAAGGATCAGCCGGTGAAATTAATCTCACTAAAGAAAAGTTTTGGCCACTAGACGTTACTTATTTTGTAACATTTGATGATAAAAAATATGATTTAAAATTTTTATACAATCTTCTTGAAACTCTTGAACTTCAAAAATTAGCCAAAGGTGTTAAACCTGGGATAAATCGCAACAATGTTTATTCAATTAAAGTAAATATTCCATCCCTCCCCGAACAACATCGTATCATAAAAATCCTAGATAAAGTTTTTGGAGAAATAGGAAAAGCAAAAGAAAATACGGAAAAGAATTTACAAAATACCAAAGACCTTTTTGAATCATATTTACAAAATGTATTTAAAAAACCAGGGGAGGATTGGAAAGAAAAAAGATTACGCGATGTTTATGATGTTCGTGATGGAACTCATGATTCACCAAAATATCATAACCAAGGATACGCATTAATTACTTCCAAAAATTTAAAAAAAGATGAATTAGATTATAAAAAAATTAGATATGTCTCTGAAAAAGATTATCTTAGAATTAACGAGAGAAGTAAGGTACATAAAGGTGATATTTTATTTGCAATGATTGGAACAATTGGAAATCCTGTTGTTGTAAAAAACGATCCAAATTTTGCTATAAAAAATGTTGCTTTGTTTAAAATTCCAAAAGAACAAGATAGTTATTTTCTTAAATATTTTTTAGATTCAAAATTTGTAATAGACAAAATGACCAGTGAAGCAAAGGGAACCACTCAAAAATTTGTTGGTCTTGGTTATCTTAGGGATTTTAAAATTAAATTACCAATATTATCCGAGCAAAAATCCATTGTTAAAAAACTGGATGAGCTGAACGAGAAGACAAAAAGACTTGAGGAAATTTATAAACAAAAATTATCAAACTTGGAAGAGTTAAAAAAGTCGATACTAAAGAAAGCATTTGAAGGAAATTTATAGGTCTGGATCCCCGTCTTCACGGGGATGACAGTTGTGAGAGTATAATATTTATATGAAGAATATTTATCTTTTTATTGATGAATCCGGTGGAGGTAATCCAAAAGAGGGCAAATCTGAATGCTATATCGTTTGTGGATGTTTAGTTCTTGACCATAAAAGACAAGAAATAAAAATAAAAGCAGATCAAATTAAATTTAAATATTGGGGAAGAACTGATGTAGTTTTTCACTCCAAAGAAATTGGTAGAAAAGAAGGTGATTTTAAAATTTTAAAAGACAAAAAGATTGCTGAAGAATTTTACAACGATCTGTTTAATTTTCTTTCTGTATCAACTCTACAATTATTTATAGCTTTGGTTGATCAAAAGAAAGCAATAAAAGATAACTGGAATTCTCAAAAAGTTTATAAAGAAACTGCAGATATCGTAATTCGAAATTTTATTTTGGCTTTAATCGCGAGCGGTGAAGTTAGAGGCAAATTAATGATTGAATCGGCCACAGCAGAAAAAGATTTTATTTACCATAAGACTGCAGGATTTTATCTATCGAACGGAATGAAGGATTTAGGTATTTCATTTAAAGATGTCCAAGAAGTACTTACTGAAATATCTTTTGTCACAAAAAAGAATCATGATATTGAAGAACAGATTGCTGATTTAATGGCCTACGGTGCAAAACTTAAGTTTATTAAGAAAAAACAAACAGATATGAATACTTATCAACTTGGTATTTCAAAAATAATGAATTCAAAATTATTTAAGATGCATCCAGACACAGGAGCTAAAAAAAAGAAGTATTACGAACAAATTGATAGTTTCAAAATAGTCCCATAAATGCAAAAAAACTGGGTCGTGGCATCACGCTCACTCACCAGCTTTTAGCATTTTCATTATATGTCACTATTTGTTGTATGTCAATATTAAAATAAAACTATGAATGAGGCAGAAACAAGGGCGGAATATATTGATCCAAAACTAAAGGATAGTGGATGGGGAGAAGTTGAGGGATCAAAAATATTACGAGAATACAGAATTACTGAAGGACGCATTCTAGTTGGTGGCACAAGATCTAAACCAGAAATAGCCGATTATATTCTTGTCTATAAAAATCAAAAACTCGCCGTCATTGAAGCGAAAAAATTAGAATCTTCAAAAACTGAAGGATTCGGACAAGCAAAAGATTATTCGACTAAACTTCAAATTCAATTTGCTTATTCAACAAATGGAAAAGAAATCTATCAGGTTGATATGAAGACCGGCAAAGAAGACGATGTCTTAAATTTTCCAACTCCTGAGGAATTATGGAATAAAGTTTTCTCTGACCAGAACGAATGGAAAGAAAAATTCACAACAGTTCCATATGAAGATATTGGGGGAACAAAGAAAATGCGATACTATCAAGAAATTGCTGTTAATAATACACTTAGTGCAATTGCTGAAAATAAACAAAGAATTCTTTTGACACTGGCCACCGGAACTGGAAAAACTTTTATTGCTTTTCAGATTGCTTGGAAACTTTTTCAAACAAGGTGGAATTTAAAACGAGATGGAATTAGACAACCAAGAATTTTGTTTTTGGCCGATCGAAATATTTTAGCTGATCAGGCTTTTAATGCTTTTTCTCCGTTTCCCGAAGATTCCCTTGTCAGAATTAATCCACTAGATATCAGAAAGAAAGGCAATGTCCCAACCAATGGCAGTGTCTTTTTTACAATCTTTCAGACTTTTATGAGCGGTACAAATAATACCTCTTATTATGGAGATTATCCAAAAGATTTCTTTGATTTTATTATCGTTGACGAATGTCATCGAGGAGGAGCCAATGACGAAGGTAACTGGCGAGGGATTTTAGAATATTTTTCACCAGCTGTCCAACTAGGTCTGACAGCTACACCGAAAAGAAAAGATAATATTGATACCTATAAATATTTTGGCGAACCAGTTTATATTTATTCACTAAAGGAGGGAGTTAATGACGGATTTTTAACACCATTTAAAGTTAAAAGAATTAAAACTACCCTTGATGATTATATCTATACCTCGGATGATCAAATTATCGAAGGCGAAGTTGAAGAAGGAAAAATTTATACTGAACCGGATTTTAATAGAACGATTGAGATTGAGGAACGAGAAACAAAACGAGTAAAAGTAATCTTAGAGGAAATTAATGAAAACGAAAAAACGATTATTTTTTGTGCTAATCAAGGGCATGCTCTTTTGGTACGTGATTTAATAAATAAGTTTAAAAAAAATACAAATCCTTTTTATTGTGTAAGAGTAACGGCAAATGATGGTGCTCGTGGAGATCAATATCTTCGAGAGTTTCAGGATAATGAAAAAACTATTCCTACAATTTTAACTACGTCTCAAAAACTTTCAACCGGAGTTGATGCTAGAAATATTCGCAATATTGTTTTGATGCGATCAATTAATACAATGATTGAGTTTAAGCAAATCATTGGCCGGGGAACGAGACTTTTTGATGGTAAAGAATATTTTACGATTTTAGATTTTGTTGATGCCTATAAACATTTTTCCGATCCAGAATGGGATGGCGAACCGATTGATTTAACAATAAAGGAAAAAGACGAAAAGAAAATGTTTGTCAAAGAACCGAAAGCTCAATATACCACTTCAACTGATGAAAAAATTATTGGACAAAAGAAAAAAATTAAAATAAAACTGGCTGATGGAAAAGAAAGAGAAATTCAACATATGATTTCGACTTCTTTCTGGAATGCCGATGGTAAACCAATTTCTTCAGAAGAATTCTTGCATAATATTTTTGGGACACTGCCCGAGTTTTTCAAAAGTGAAGAGGAATTACGAAAAATTTGGTCAAACCCAATTACCCGAAAAGCATTTTTAGTAAAAATAGCTGAAGCAGGATACGGGATTGATGAACTGGAAACTTTACAAAAATTAATTAATGCTGAAGATAGTGACTTGTACGATGTTTTGTCATATATTTCTTTTACGACCAAACCAATTACAAGAGAAAAGCGAGTTGAGAAAAATAAAAATATTATTTTTGAAAACTTGGATGAAAAAGAAAAATCATTTATCGAATTCGTTCTCGAAAATTACGTCGAAAAAGGGGTTGAAGAATTGGATGAAGAAAAATTACCAATCTTGCTTAATTTAAAATATCATGCGATTTCCGATGCCGAAACTATTCTTGGCGGAGTCGAAAAAATAAGAGCAACGTTCTTTAATTTTCAGAAGAATTTATACACATCTATTAATAATGCTTAAATTGTCACCGAGTAAAATAGCAAACTATAAACAATGTCCTTTTAAATACAAATGCGAAATAGATACACAAACAAGACTTGCCTATCGAAAAGATACCCCAGATTTGGTTTTTGGAAATTTGATTCATGGATGCCTAAATGATTTCTACAAAAGAACAAAAAAAGAAGATAGAAATTTTGAAACCCTTCGAAAACTATTTGAGACAAAATTTAAATACAGTTTTCAGAAACACAACAAAGTATTTAAAAATAAAGAAACTATTATTAAGTATGTGGAAGAGTCCAAAAAGCAATTTAAAATATTCCTTAAAAATAAACTTTCTAAAGGAGAGCCACTAGTGACTGAAGATTTCCCAAAATATCTATTGAACCCCGAACTAGAACTTGGGGGAAAATTTGATAGAGTCGATCTGGTTGATGATAAATTAATACTTATTGATTATAAGACGGGAAAATATAAAGAAGACGGACAAAGCAACTTTGAATTCCAACTTAATTTTTATGAATATTTACTGACAAAAAAATATCCGGAATATAAAGTAGATAAAAAGATACTTTTCTATTTGAAAGAAAACAAGGTTGATAAATATGAAACGAGCAATGATTTAAACGAAGTTGAAAATGAAATTTTAGATATTGCAGAAACAATAAATAATGACATTGATCTAAAACCAAAACGAAATTCTTTATGTAATTATTGTGACTACCAACAGATCTGCCCAATTTTTAAAGATATATAAAAACTTACTTTTTCCAAACACCCAACTTATTTTCCCTCGCCTCTTTCTCCGCAGATAATTATTCAACCTTAAACACCAGAAGTGGGGAAGCTGTTATAATTTCATATTAAATCATGAACAATAAACCTAAAAAACTTCCTTTTACCGTTGTTATGTTGGGAATGGTTAGCTTCTTTAATGATATGGCATCAGAGATGATCTACCCCATCATCCCTATCTTTCTCACAACCGTTTTACACACTTCCATTCCTATCGTTGGATTTATTGAAGGTTTCGTTGAAGCGTTGGCAAGTATTTCTAAATATATTTTCGGAACGTATTCCGACTATTTACAAAAGCGTAAAATATTTGTAACCGTCGGTTACTCATTGGCCGCAATTTCAAAAATATTAATTGGTCTCGCTTTTGGATGGCCAATGGTTTTATTCGCCCGTATTGTAGACCGATTAGGAAAGGGTCTAAGAACCGCTCCGAGAGATAGCCTGCTTCTAAAAAATACAACGCCGGAAAATAAGGGTTATATCTTCGGGTTTCATCGGGCGTTTGATAGTTTGGGCGCCGTATTTGGCCCCTTGCTCGCATTAATCATATTATATTTCCTAAAAGATAATGTCAGACAAGCCTTTTTTGTGGCAGTTATTCCCGCCGTGATAGCCATTGTTCTCCTTGTCATCTTTGTTAAGGAAAAAAAAACTACGGTCATTCAGGAAAAAAAGAAATTTGTAAAAATAAGCTTCAGAAATATGGATTCAAAACTCAAACTTTTTATGTTAATAAGTTTTATATTTGCGGCCGGAAATAGTTCTGATGCATTTTTATTATTAAATGCAAAAAATTTAGGACTGACAACTGCCATGGTCGTGTTAATGTATGTTCTCTATAATATCTCCCAAACTGTTTTTGCAACACCGGCCGGAATTTTAGCTGATAAATTTGGTGCAAAAAAAATATTTGCCGGAGGCTTGCTGGTTTTTTCTCTTGTATATCTTTTCTTTGGTTTGGTAAAATCCCCTTTCTTCCTTTGGTTTCTTTTTCCCATCTATGGCATTTACATAGCGGCAACTGATGGAATTTCCAAGGCATATCTCTCTGAATTTATCCAAAAAAAAGAATCAGGATCTTACTTTGGCGCCTATTATACTCTCAATGCCATCGGCACATTTCTGGCATCAATAGTTGGCGGATTTTTATGGCAATTTGTAGGTCCTCAGGCCACTTTTCTTTATGGAAGTCTTATGGCATTTACTGCCTTCATCATATTGATGATCTATCAAAAACGGTTAAATTATAATTTGCGTATCCTATGTCCAAACTAAAAAAAGTCGTCATCGTTGACGTGGTCAATCCCTATCAAAAAATTGAAGAGGCTATAAAAAATCTTGAAGAAATAAAATCTTTGGTCTCAACATATCACGGCATTGATGTAGTCGATATTATTCAACATCGTACCCGCCCTGACAAAGCAACATTCATAGGTAAAGGTAAGGTAGAAGAACTCGTAGGTATTGTTAACAAACAAAAAATTGATATCGTGGTAGTTAACGCCATTGTCAATCCAAGTGTTTTATTTAATCTCACTCAATATTTATGGAATGATCATCCTGAAATTCAGGTTTGGGACCGGTTTGATCTGATATTAAATATTTTCGATCGTCACGCCCACACCGCCGAAGCAAAACTACAAATAGAACTGGCCAGAATGCATCACATGGGGCCTCGAATTTATGGACTTGGTGAAAATTATTTTTCCCGTCAAGGTGGAGGAGGAACCAACACAAAAGGCCAGGGTGAAACCAATATCGAGATAATGAAGCGTCATTTCCGAACTCAAATACGATTAAAAAAAGATGAATTAAATAAATTAGCTCTCCAACATCTACTGCAAATTGAAAGAAGAAAATTTAATCATATTCAAAGCATTTCGATCGTCGGCTATACTAACGCCGGGAAAACTTCTTTATTTAATTATCTGACAAAACGTAACAAAACTGTTGAGAATGCTCTCTTTGTAACTTTAGATAGTGTCACCGGAAAGCTTTATCTTCCTGTGCTTAAAAAAGAAGTGACGATCTCTGACACAATCGGTTTCATCAAAGATTTACCACCCTCATTGATTGATTCATTCAAATCAACGCTACTTGAGTCGATAAACGCTGACATAATTTTGCACGTCATCGATATTAAAGATTCGGAAATGGACCAAAAAATAAGTATTGTAAATAATATTTTAAGAGAACTTAAAGTTCATTCTAAAAAAATAATTTATGTCTTTAATAAGATAGATGCTTTCTTAGGAAATGGAGAAGAGCTGTTAAAAAAAATTAATAAAACCTATGCTGCTCATACACCTAAATATATTTCTGTGACGACCGATTACGGAATTAATAAATTATTAACTGAAATAGAAAAACAGTTGTAAAATATACTTAACTATGACACAAAGACCTGATGCTTTTGAATTTGTATCTTACGAGATACAGGCAGACAAAAAAACAGTTAATTTTAATTATAAAACTAGGGATTTATATCTGACTGAAAAAATTATTTTACCTTCACCAATCCCCCCTTCCGTCAATTCAATTTTGCTCAAAAGTATTTTAAATGATCTTCATCTTATTTTAGGAATAACTTATTTTAAGATGTACTGCCCAAAAAAAATCATTACTCCTTACCGGTTATCCAAAGCTCAAGCTAGTTTCTGGAATACCGTTTATACAAAAGGATTAGGAGAATTTTTCTACAAAAATAAAATTGATTTTAGAGATTTGATAAACTTTCCTTTCGGTGATGAAGTAAAAACTTTGCCAGTTGACGAGAAAAGAAGAGATAGGACTTTGATTGGTATCGGAGGCGGGAAAGATTCGATTGTTAGCGTTGAAATTTTAAAAGAGCAAAAAAAAGAAATTGCCGGATTTATTCTTGACTCTCAGGACAGTCCTCCGCAAGTTCAGATTAACGTTTCTCACAAAATGGGAATAAACTATCTTATTATTAAAAGACAGTTAGATCGTCAACTTTTTGATTTGAAATCTACTTACAACGGTCATATTCCTATTACTGCTATTTATAGTTTTATTGCTCTTTTATTGGCGGTGATATATGACTATTCTTCAATTATTATTCCCAACGGAAAGAGTGCTAATTTTGGCAACGTCAATTATTTAGGAGTCGAGATTAATCATCAATGGAGCAAGTCGGAAGAGTTTGAAAAGCTTTTTCAAGAATATGTAAAACAAAATATTACTTCAAATATAGATTTTTCTTCAAACCTGAGACCTTATTCGGAAATAGAGATTGCCAAAATGCTTTCTTTTCATAAAAAATACTTCCCCGTTTTTTCCAGCTGTAATAGGAATTTTAAGATAAAAGGAAACGTCAATCAAAAAAGATGGTGCGGAGAGTGTGCTAAATGCGCTTTTGTTTTTATTATCTTGGCCGCTAATTTACCCAAAGAAGAAGTGGTTAAAATTTTTGATAAGAACTTACTCGATGATCCTCAATTGATTCCTTTATATAAAGATCTTATAGGGGAAGGGTCAATGAAACCTTTTGACTGTGTGGGGACATTTGAAGAGTCGCGTCAAGCTTTGGAAATAATTAGAAATAAAGGGGAATTTGATGTTTCTAAAATCATATGAAACTTAATCAGCTAAAAAAATATAAAAAAATCCTTATCTTAGGCTATGGTAAGGAAGGGCAGGCAACCGAAAGATTTTTAAAAAAATTTGTACCTATGGCCGAAATCGGAATTGCTGACAAAAAATATGATCCTAACTATCTTGACGAACAAAAAAACTATGACTTGGTAATCCGCTCCCCGGGAATTCCCAAGAATTTAATCACTAAACCCTATACAACAGCCACTAATATTTTTTTGGCAAATATCAATAATGTCGTCATTGGAGTAACGGGCACTAAAGGTAAAAGCACCACGGTCAGCTTAATCTATTCCATTCTTAAACAGGCGGGTAAATCAGTCCATTTGATCGGCAATATTGGGAAACCAATGCTGGATGAGATGTTAAAAGAAATCGGAAAAAAAGATATTTTCGTCTGTGAGTTTTCCAGTTACCAATTAGATGATGTTAAATACTCTCCTCATATTTCTGTTGTTTTAGATCTTTTTCCAGAGCATATGAACTATCATGGCAGCGTTGATGCATATTATCAGGCAAAAAAAAATATTCTCAAATTCGTAAAACCGGACGATTATTATTGTTATAATCCTAACTACCCAATATTAAAACAATGGGCAGAGAATATTAAATGTAATACCCGCCCTTCAAAGCGAATTCTTTACTTTGATCGATTGACCAATCCTTTGATTGGAGAACATAATCTAGAAAATATAGACGCGGCAGTAACGGCGGCAAAAATATTTGATATCCCCGATGAAATTATCAAAAATGCTGTCCGGAATTTTCAACCGTTACCGCATCGGCTGCAGTTCGTGGGTAAATTTAAAGAAATTATTTTTTATGACGATGCCATTTCCACCACGCCCGAATCAACAATTCTTGCTATTGAAAGTTTAAAAAATGTTGGAACAATTTTTCTAGGGGGACAGAATCGAGGTTATGATTTTGATAAATTAGTTGAGGTTGTTATTGATTACAAAATACCAAATATTGTTTTATTTCCTGACAGCGGTGACATAATATTGAAAATAATTAAATCAAAGAAATTAAACGAGTTACGTTTATTTGAAACTAAAAGCATGGAAGAGGCGGTCAAATTTGCTTACAAATATACTCCCCAAGATAAAATTTGCTTGTTGTCAAACGCTTCTCCAAGCTACAGTCTTTGGAAAAATTTTGAAGAAAAAGGCGATCTATTTCAATTTTTTGTTAAAAAATACAAATAATAAATGCTAAAAAATATCATAATCACTTGTTCAAACGAAAAATATGGAGATTTTTTAGTCGATCATTGGCTTAAGTCATTAAAAGAAAATGTCAATCTAAAAAATATTGACATAGTAGTTATTGACTACGGATTAAATAATTTGCATAAAGAAAAATTAATTAAAAAGAAAGTCATTTTATATAAAGGAACTAAAAAATATCATATTGTTAACAAAAGATTTTTTGACGCCAGAAAGTTTTTGAGTAAAAATAAATATGATCAAATTCTTTTTATAGACGGCGGTGATACTATTTTTCAGGAAGATATTACCCATGTTTTTAACAAAAATAAAAATACTTTTCGAGTCGTTCCACTAGGCATGGAAGTTCTTTTTTTCGAATGGTTTATCTTTGATAATTTTGAAAAAAAAATTAAAGAAAAAATCTGGAAAATAGTCAAAAACAAGGCGGTTATTAATGCCGGAGTTATCTTTGCCCCCTATAATAAATTTCTGTCTCTATGTAATGATATGGAAAAATTAATCAAAGATAAAGATGCTTTTGGACCTGATCAAATAATACTAAACTATTATCTTTACCAGAAAGGGTTTATTTTTTTAGATAGTAAATATAATTTTATGATGAGTACTGAAGAAAATGGTTTTATAGTAAAAAAGGGTATTTTTTATAAACATAATGGAGAAAAAATTGCTATTGTCCACAATGCCGGACAGATGGACTTTTTTAGACCAATAAATAACTTTGGTTATGGAAAGGAGTTCAATCAAATAAAACACGTAATCTACAATGTCAAAAAAACCCAATACCAAATCCTCGGCTGGTATAAGAAAAATTTCAAAGATTAAACTTTATAAACCTCAACTCCTTCATGGACTATTTTATCAACTTTGACACCCACGCTTTGACCTTTTGCCGCTTTTTCTAATTGCTTGTGTTCTTCTTGAATTGAGGAGACGGCTTGTTGAAATATTTCTTCTCCGCTTCCATGTTTGACAAACTTCAAAGTGTCACCTACAGAAAAGGGGGATTTCACTTCGATGATTGCTACGCCTAAATGATTATAATAGTGGGAAATTTTACCCACTTTTTTATCAGCCATAATCATCACCCCCTTCTTCTAATATCCCATTCCACCCATTCCCGGCATTCCGCCCCCGCCCATTGGAGGGCTCACCGGGTTCTTTTCCGGCTTATCCGCGATCAATGCTTCAGTTGTTAACACCATCGTGGCAACCGAAACTGCATTCTCAACAGCAGTTCTGACCACTTTTAATGGGTCAATAATTCCGGCCTTGATCATATCAATTGTAACAGCTTCAGCCGTTGATTCAGTCTTCAGAATATCAAAACCTTGTCCTTTAGCACTGGCCGATCGGGCTTTGGCAATTAATTCGCCTGGGTTTAGTCCGCCATTTTCCATTAATTTTGTAAATGGCGACTCAATGGCGCTTTTAACAAGTTCAAAACCAATTACTTCATCGCGGCTGGCTCCTGACTTTTCCAGATCTTTTGAATCCATCTTCTGACTGATGTCAAGAAGAGCAACGGCGCCTCCTGGAACAATTCCCTCTTCAAGAGCGGCTTTGGTGGCGGCCACGGCATCGATGACTCTTTCTTTTTTATCTTTTAACTCAACTTCGGTGGCGGCTCCAACATTGATGATGGCCACACCCCCGGAAAGCTTAGCTAATCTTTCCTGAAACTTTTCCTTATCAAAGTCAGAGGTTGATTCATCTAATTCTCTTTTAATTTTCTCAATCCTTGACAGAATTAATTTTTTATCGCCCTTACCGCCAATGATTGAAGTGTTTTCTTTATCTGACTTTACTTTGTCAGTTCGGCCACAGTCGGCCACTTCAATATTTTCTAATTTTTTACCCAAGTCTTCTGAGATGACGGTGCCGCCGGTAAGAATCGCAATGTCTTCCAACATCTCTTTTCGTCTATCTCCAAATCCCGGAGCTTTAACGACTAGTGCGTTAAAGGTTCCACGAAGTTTGTTGACGACGAGTGTTGCCAAAGCTTCGCCCTCAATCTCTTCGGCAATAATTACTAAATTCTTGGAAATTTTAACAAATTTTTCCAAAAATGGTAATAGATCTGAAACAGCGGTAATTTTTTTGTCAGTAATTAAGATATAGGCATCTTCAATTTCGGCCACCATCTTATCAGAGTCGGTGGCAAAATAAGGTGAGGAAAAACCCCGATCAAACTGCATCCCCTCTTTATGATCGAAAGTTGTTTCTAAACTTTTTCCTTCTTCAACGGTAACAACTCCATCTTTTCCGCCGACTTTTTTCAATGCTTCGGCAATCAAATTACCCAGTTCAACGTCACCGGCAGAAATGGTCGCCACGTTTGCGGCATCTTTTAAGGTAATGGTTTTGGCCATTTTTTTCAGTTCGGCAACTACATAAGTAGCGCCTTTCATTAATCCCGCTCTCATCACCATTGGATTTGAACCGGCGGTAATCATCTTTATTCCTTGAGAAACAATTGCACCCGCCAAAATTGTGGCCGTTGTTGTTCCGTCTCCGGCAATATCAGCCGTCTTTGAAGCCGCTTCTTTAACTAATTGTGCTCCCATATTTTCAAATGCGTCTTCCAATTCAATTTCTTTGGCGACCGTTACACCATCGTGAACGACGCTGGGGCCTCCCCATTTGCGTTCCAAACCAACGTTTCGGCCTTTTGGACCTAAGGTCGTTGCGACTGCCTTACATAACTTATCAACACCATCAAGAAGTTTTTTTCGAGCCTCTGCTCCGTAAATTATTTGTTTTGCCATACTGATTTTATTTTAAATTTTTAACTTTGCTGTACGGGTCGGGTTACCCGACCCCTACATAACTTACTCAACGATTGCCATGACATCTTTCTGCTCAATCAACAACCATTCTTCGCGACCTACCTTTACTTCATTCCCACCCCATTTTTTATAAAGAACTTTCTGACCAACTTTAACAACCATTGTTGCGCATTTTTCTTTATCATCATCACAGCATTTATCTCCACAACAATCACCTGCTTGCGCATGCAAGTTTCCTGGTCCGACTGCCATTACCTCTCCAACTTGAGACTTCTTATCAACCGAATCCGGAAGAACGATACCTGATGCAGTTTTTGACTCCCCTTCTACTGGTTTAATTAATACGTAATCAAAAAGAGGTTTAATATTACCTTGTGCTTTTGACATATTTAAAAATTGAAAACTTGCTCCGATTTAATCGGGGTTTGTAATTAACTTATAATTTTTATATGATGAAATATACCCAAAAAAAATTCCGTTGTCAAGGGGAAATTATCAAATGAGCATTTAGTCTGCTAACCGCAATTTAGTCGGGTAAACAATATGGATGAATCCAATAGCTTGTCAGAAGTAGAAAAATTAAAGTCGCTTTTGCAGTCGGCCGATCTGCCTGCCAATCTTCATGATAAAGCCGCCGAGCAAATTGAGCGCATTTATCTGACCTTAAAACACGGCGGCAATCTCTCTCAACTCGATATCACCGCCAAATATATTGACTGGATAACTAATCTCCCCTGGAATAAAAAAACCGATGATATCTTAGATGTTGCTCATGCTAAACAGGTTTTAGAACTAAACCACTTTGGTCTGGAAAAAATTAAACAACGAATAATTGAATATATTTCTGTTTTGATTTTACAACGAAAGGGGGTATCTGGTACCTCTCATGCCCCTAATCTATTTTTTGTCGGTTTGGCCGGTACCGGTAAAACGACTTTTGCCAAATCGGTTGCCGAAGCACTGGGCCGAAAATATATAAGAATTCCATTTGGAGGATTATCCTCGGCCCTTGATCTGCGCGGTCAGTCAAAGACTTCTCCTGAAGCCGAGCCGGGTATGATTGTCCGGGCTTTAAGGAGGGCTGGAACTCAAAACCCAGTCATACTACTTGATGAGTTAGATAGAATCACTCCGGAGTCACGAGCGGCGATCATGGGTGTTTTAATTGAGCTTTTGGATCCGGGACAAAATAATAATTTTGTTGATTATTTTATCGACTATCCTTTTGATCTTTCCAAAGTTTTGTTTATTGCGACGGCCAACAACACTAATAATATTTCAACGGCAGTCATGGACCGACTTGAGGTGATTCAAATGCCGTCATATACTGATGAAGAAAAAATCGCCATCGCCAAAAATTATGTCTTCCCCCGCTATATCAAGGAGGTTGGCTTAACCCCTGATAACATAAAGATTGAAGATTCTGTCTGGATGAAGATAACCAGACCATTGGGATTTGATTCGGGAATAAGAAGTCTTGAGCGGACAATTGAAGGCATCGCCCGCAAAGTTGCCTATAAAATCGTCAAAGGTGAAGGAACGAGCTTTATAATCAATGATGAGAATGTGAGAGAGTATCTTTAAGTATGCCGATCCGCTACTTTACTAGCACCATATGAATAAGGTTTGATTTTCACATCATACCCGCTCCCCCTTATCATGCCACTGATTTCATTGATCATGGTTCTTGTTTCACCGTTCGGACCAATGTCAACGTGAATCTGAATATCATAACGGGAAATTCCATTGGTTTTAAATAGTTCAACAAAATTTTCTGAAGTTTGAAGTGACATAATGGCTTCGTGATAGATTCTTTCTTTTAAACCCATCTTTTTGTTATTAATCTCTCTTTTCCAAAAATAAATTCCACCGGAGCCTATTCGATGAATAACTAATGCCGAAACAAAATCGTATCCGCCTTTTTCCGTTTTTTGAGAATCCGTCCCGACGATGATTTCATACTTGGCTTTTTTATCGACGGCCATATAGGCTGACACAATATGCCTTAATTTTTCCAGATCAACCTCTCCATGTGTAGGACTTTGAAACATAAAAAGCGGAAGATACAGGGGTCGAACCTGTTAGAGCTTGCGCTCACGAGTTTTCAAGACTCGCGCATTACCGTCCTGCCCATCTTCCTTTAGAATTTGAGGTGCGTGCCAGAATCGAACTGGCGCATAACTGTTTTGCAGACAGTTGCGTTACCACTTCGCCAACGCACCGTGTCCTTCTAATTTTACTTCAAACCTGTATTTTAAACAATTGGAGTTATAATGATTGGATGAACAAAATATTTTTATTGATTATCTTTTTGTTGATAAAAAGTATTTATATACCTCTAAATAAAAGAGGGTCTAAGTATTATTGGAAAATAAAATTTGACGATCGAATTCCTTTAATTCCCATATTTGTTATTCCTTATATTGGATTCTATATTTACATATTAACAACAATAATTTTTTTGTGGAATTCAAAATATATCAATAATTATTTTATTACTTACATTATTTCATACATTCTTGCTTGTTTATTCTGGTTTTTTGTTCCAAATGGAGTCAAGCGACCAAAAATTTACAATACGGATATTTTTAGTAGAATAACTACCTATGTTCATAAGTATGATAATGATACTAATGGTTTTCCAAGTGAACATGTTTTTGCAACATTAATTTGTTCATATTTTCTTGCACTTGCATTTCCGGAACATTCAATATTGATTTGGTCAATCAATTTTTTTATCTGTATTTCAACGGTTTTTGTAAAACAACACTATATTCTCGATATTTTGGGAGGAATTATTACTTTTTGGTTAAGTCTCATGATTGGAGGTCTCTTTGGTAGAATATGATTACGGTAATCCCGCCTAAGCGGTGGGGTGGCAGAGCGGTTGAATGCGCAGGTTTCGAAAACCTGTATGGCAGAAATGCTATCGCGAGTTCAAATCTCGCCCCCACCGCTCTGGCGGGACGAATCCCTTTTCATGTTATTATTACAAGTAGAAGTTACTATTTTACCAACCGATTTTGTTACGATTCCCCGCAAATATGAAAAAAATAATGACAGATTATAAAATTGAAATTAATGAATATTCAGAAAAATATAGAGACAAAATAAAAAATGTTATTGGAAAAATATTAGCAGACATTTCTGTTATTGATCAAAGGTCACTTCCTATTGATGATGAAGACTTAAATAAAATAGATAAAATATATTCAGGAAAGGGAAGATTTTGGGTAGCTATTAAAGACGGTCATGTTATTGGAACCGTCGCCATAAAAGATCTTGGAGATAAAATTGCAAGGCTAAAAAGAATGTTTGTTTTGATAGATTATCATGGAAGTGGGGTCGGACAAAAATTACTTAATCATGCAACTAACTTTGCCAAGAATCAAGGATTTATCAAAATCATTCTTAATACACATAAGGTCATGAAAAGAGCACATAAGTTTTATGAAAAAAATAATTTTATCAGGAAAGATAAAAAAGGAGATAAATTTTATCGTTATGAAAAGGAATTGTAAGGATTAAAAAGTTCCAGACCCGAGCACTTCTTATTCACTTTTACACTTTTGATATAATCAACAAATGAATTTGCTAATTATTTTTCTCGTTACAGCTTCTTATTTTTTTGGAGCAAAAGCAATACTCGAAAATAAATATTTTCCAAATATTTATAGTCGAATTATTTGGTTATTACTGGCGATCAATGGTTTAGTTAGTGTAATCCTTTTAAAAAATAACCTTTCAGTTATTTTGTTTGCGATATTAGGCTTTGTTGGTAGTTTGTTAATTTTTATACTAAGTTTAAAGAAATCAAAAAAAATATTTGGACCTGTTGAGTTTATATCTACTATTTTTTTATTTGTTTGTCTGGGACTTTGGATTTTTACTAGACTTCCATTTTTAAATCTATCAATTGGATTAATTATAAGTTTTATAGGAGGAATTCCAACATTCGTCAAGGTAATTAAAGATCCGAATGATGAAGACATTTTATTTTGGTTATTTTTTGCTTTAGCATCTTTGGTTACACTATTAGATTCCGATCGATCAAATATCTCGGGTTATCTTTTTCCACTATATTTCTTGATAACAAACAGTGCTATGACTTTACTTTGCCTGCGTAGATATTTAAGAAAAAATAAAATAAGAAATTAAAAAGTTCCAGACCTGAGTACTCCGCTCAAGTTATCTAGAAACTGCAGGTATTGAGCATTTCGTAAAATGAGGTTTTGATTTTGATTTTAATGGAGGTATAACAACTGCTGTTGCAGTTCTTTCTGGTAATGTCCTTACTGGTTTGATTGATGTTGCTGGAGCTGGTGGTGGATCTCTCCCAACAAAGTAAGGGCCAGTAACCTTTGGCGTAATACCTTCTACTTGTACCATAATGAATAGATTATAACTTTGTCTATTCCAATTATCAACAAAAAATTCTCATTGACAATAGATTTTATATTTTCCCTATCTTCCAAACCCCTTTTTTCTCTAGATATTTGAATTGATCAAATTAACGCTTTTTAGCCAATAACCCGTTAATTTGACCAAAATTATCATCAAATTAACGGTATTTACCGTTATTATAGACGTCAATATAATCGCCAATTTCAGATATAATAGTTAAAATGGCTTTAATAAATCATGTAATTATTATCCCTGGTCTTGGTAATGGTGTAGTAAAACACGAATGGGCGGCAAATAGTTGGAAAAAATTTGGAATTATTCCTCATGTTTTTGATGCTAAATGGAGAGTGGAAGAAAATGGTTTTCAACCAAAACTTGATCGTGCTCTTAGATTGGTAGATTCATTAACAAATAAGGACTCAAAGATTTCAATTGTAGGAAATAGTGCAGGGAGCAGTTTTGCATTAAATATCTTTGGCGAAAGAAAAAAACAAATAAGCCGAATAGTTATTAATTGCGGAAGAGTCAGAGATGGTGATTGGCCGTGGTTTACTTTTGATCAAGCAACTGCATCAAGCCCTTCTTTCAAAGAATCAGTTTTAAAAGCTCAAGAACTTGAAAAAACTTTCACAAATTTTGATAGAGAAAAAATTCTGACACTTCGTCCGGTATTTGATGAAGTTGTCCCCCCATTTACCGTCCCCATCCAAGGAGCAAAAAATGTCATTGTTCCTTCAATCGAACATTCATTAAGCATTGCCTTAAATATGACTCTATTTAAAAAACAAATTTTTGATTTTATTTTAACTTCATAAAATTATTTTTTCCGATCGATTTTAAATATTTATTATATGGCATACTAATTACGTCGCTAGGATTCAAGCCAAATTCTTTTTCTTTATCATCGTGCTCTCCCTCAGGATAATCCAAAATAATTGAGTAAAGAAAATCATTGATTGTATAAAGGCCAACTATGCTACCTTTATATTCATAATCTGTGTAAGCCATTTTGACAATATCAACTGCTTTATAGTCTTTTTCCTTTAGCCATTGTAAACCAGCCTCGGTATTTTCCATAGGTATTTTTTGTTTTAAAATATATTTTCCATCGACTTCATCAAGAATATGAATTTCGTTTCGATCTAAATATTTAACTAGTTTTACAACATCATTTCCTATTTTTTGCGCATAATAATGAACATTGACAACCTCTTTTTCTTTTTTAGCTTGGTTTTTATTCAAAATATTGAGCGCCAAATCAAACGAATCAACCCGATACTTTTTTTCTTGGTGTTTCATATTTTAAGTCTCATTAGAAATATTATATACGTTTCAATATATCAATATACTGAAACAAGTATATTCTAGTTTTTATAAAAATAACAATGTGTCTATCGTGATTTTTTTGTTGTTGCAACAATACGAAATAATACTTTTGTAGGTTATAAGCGATTGACAAGTTTTGTATTAAAAAATAAACTACTTTTTGATTATAAATTACATTAAATTATGCCGAGAGTATCTAAAAGACCAGTAAGTGATGAATTACTTTCCAAAACATATAAATTGTTTTATGAAGTCTTTTCAAGAAATAAAGGTCAAGATGATTTTTTATTAATAATTGACGATATTCTTTCATCATCAGAAAAGATAATGCTTTCAAAACGACTCGCAATTATTTATTTATTGATAAAGGGAGTTGATTACCGAGATATTATGGATACATTAAAGGTGTCTTCTGCAACTGTAGTTTTTTATGCCTCAACATTTTTAAAACGAAGTTCAAAAGTTAGGAGCATAATTGAAAATATGCTAAATAAAGAAAAAGTACTAAATTTTCTCGATGATTTTTTCGCTGATATCATGATTCATCCGGGAATCTATAAAGGGCACTGGCAGTTATACTGGGATCATAAACGAAAGCAAGAAAAAAGAAAAATATTAGTCTAATTTATATATGTTTTAATATATTGATATATTAAAACATTCGTATTTTTAGGAATAAAAAAACATTATGTATTCCCCTATTATTGATCTCTATTCAAAATACGAAAAGCATATTCATGATTTTGTTGTTCAGTTAATTCTTATTTTTTTGGCATATCTGGTTGATTGGTATGCTTTTTATTATTTGAGAATTAATCTTCTTTGGATTAGTCTATTTATTTTTATAATTGGATTTATTTTTTTCAGATTTATTATCCGTTATTTTAAAATGCAAAAACTTTTTGGCGGATTTGTCAACTATGGTCTTTGGTATCCGATTATTTTGGGTTTTGCAATGTGGATAATTTATTATTTTAATATAAGAATTCCTAAATTTAAATAAAAATTTCTCAAGTCATTGACAAAATATTGTTAATGGGTGTATAGTAGGAAACATTGTTTGACAAAAGGGGGTCGAAAGACTTAAAAGGAAATCACGATGATAAGTCCGTGGCTATGCATTTCGACACGCTTTCGAGCGAAAAGTCTAAACCTATGTTCAAAAGAAATATCTTCAAAATTTTGGCAGTAGTTTTTCTTCTTCTTTTAAGTGCAGTTTTTTACACCAAACCGATCAGATTAATGAGGTTGTTCAATTCACCATCTCCAACCGAAGTTCCGAAAAAAGCAAATCAAAATGTTAAGGTTTCACTTTCCATTAACGGTTCGCCGGTCGGACAAATTGATATGAAAAGCAGCCAAAACCAATGTGACGTCTTAAATCAGGCTCTTTTACAAAAAAAAATAAAAAGTCTTGATATGAGATTTAATCGCGATTTCAAAACCAGCGTCGTTTATCTGATCAATGGAGTTGGAAAAAAAGATTCTGTCTGGTGGGGATTTAAAGTAAATAGTAAGTCCCCCAATCAAGGATGTAGTTATATAAATGTTAAAAATGGAGATAGCTCTGAATGGAGTTATCTCGGAAACTAGTTTTATTATTTAGCTTTGATAATGGGAACACTGTGTAAATCAGTGACTGTGCCGCAACGGTTAAAGTCCGATACCATTCAAAGTTTGTTTACCCCGAGCAGGGATGATTATGATTTCACTAAAGGAACTACATCTCCATGCTCATGCCGGCGAGGCAGAGTCCCTGGCAAAATTTGGATTCAATTCAACAGAGAAAATTTCATCGCTCCAAAATTTTTCCCGGCAGATGGAATCTCACGCTCTACATGTCATTGAGGATAGACCAGTTTCTAATGCCCACTCATATTTCATTGACAAAGGGGAAATATATATTGACGAAGAAAGAAAAACAAAACTTTCAGTCGATCCTGAAGAACGCGACGGTCTTTCTCTATATGGAACTCAAGAAGTAATTAAGAACTCACTTCTCCATCCCGGGCAAGTTATATTTTTATACAGTCCGCCGGGAAAGGTTGCCTTTGAAAATGGAACAAAATATGACAAAGTAAAACCTTATCCCGACGGACAGCTTTATCTGCTGGTCGGAAAGAGCGATGATCAGGTGGATGCAATGGCGATCTCGGTTTCCAAAGAGCAGGAAAGACAGGTTTTATCAACTTTCTTTGGAAAGAAAAATATGAACTTTGATAGCTTTGATGACGAGGTTCAAAAAATAAAATATTTCTTAACTACTCCAACCGTCACAGATTTTGACATTGATGGTTTACTTACATATTTGAAAGACATCTCTTATCTAAATGATTTCCCTGTTTATAAAAACGTTCATGACGAAGAGTTTTTGTTGTCCGATGTCCTTTACGATTTGCGGCGAGGCTGGATGAAGGAAATACGACCAAAGATAAAGATAAATTATTTACGGGAATTTGAAATGATTAAGAATGGCGGTGTTGGAAAAGCTTATTTAAATCAACTACAAAATTATTTTCCCGTTTATAGTAAAAACGGGAAGATGCCTTTAGGTGGAGGTTGTGGTGGAAATGACAGTGAAAATGAATTTGATACATCAAAAGATTTTATGAAGACTGACCCATTATCAACCAATTACCGATTAAAAACACCATCGATTAAAGATATTATGAAAAAAAATAATGAAGACTCCGATGAAAAAGGTTCTTTAGAATTTGACTGTCCGGTTTGTGGCGGAGAGCATACCAGAAAACCCCATGAGTTGATAATAAATTGCCCGTCTAAAAGAGATGAAAATGGGAAAGAAATTCCAATTCCTAAATGTTAAGGGTATAATGTAGCAAATGAAAAAGTTTTTTTTACTTATTTTATTTACTGTATCTGGAATAATTGATGCTGGATATTTAACATACGAACACTACCAACAAGTAATCCCCCCTTGCACGGTCAACCGTTTGCTTCCGATTGCATCAGATTGTGGCAAGGTTTTAAGAAGTTCTTATTCGGTAATGTTCGGTGTTCCTCTGGCCGTTTTCGGAGTCATTCAATACTCAGTTCTTTTGATTGTTTTAATACTCTTAATAATTTATAAGAAAAAAATATTTACTTACTTTCTTATTCTTCAGTCAATGATTGGGGCTATTTTTTCTCTTTATCTTATGTATATCCAGGTCGGAATCCTAAATAGCATCTGCATTTACTGTACGTGGTCAGCGATCATAAGTTTTCTAATTTTTTTTCTTGTTTCCAAGATTTTTTATAAAGAACGATTTTCTCTTCGTCTAAACGTTATCTCTTTTTTTTATCAAAAAATAATGAAGCCTATCTTCTTTTTATTTGATGCAGAATTTATCCATAACATGATGGTTTCCCGGGGAGAATTAATAGGAAAAACTTTTATTAAATATTATTTAAACTGGAAATTGAATTATCAGTCATTAAAACTTAGACAAAAAATTGCCGGAATTAATTTTAATTCTCTAGTTGGTCTGGCCGCCGGATTCGATTATGAAGCCAAATTAACTCAAGTTCTCTACTCTCTTGGATTTGGATTTCAAACTATTGGAACAATTACTAACGAGCCTTATGAAGGAAATCCTTACCCTCGTTTAGGTCGCCTCCCAAAATCCCGATCTCTGATGGTCAATAAAGGGTTTAAAAGTTTGGGGGTAATAAAAATTGCTGAAAAACTATCTCAGTTAGACTATAAAATTCCATTGGGAATAAGTATTGGAATGTCAAATAATAAATCAATTAAAAACACCAACCAAGCAATCAATGACGTTGTAAGTACTTTCAAAATATTTGAAAAATATAAAATAAAAAATAGTTATTATGAACTAAATATCAGCTGTCCAAATCTAATCAATAGTAATGTAAACTTTTATGAGACATCAAGTCTTTCACGCTTGCTTCAATCTATTGATAGATTGAAGTTGAAAAAAACCGTCTTCGTCAAGATGCCAATTGATAAAAATAATCAGGTGTTTTTTGCTTTACTAAAAACAATTAATCAATTTGAATTTATCAAAGGGGTAATCATTGGTAATCTTTTTAAAGACAGAAAGAGTCCCCTACTTGATAAAAACGAAGTGAAAAAATTTAAAGTTGGATATTTTTCCGGCAAACCGTGTGAAACAAGATCAAACGAACTTATCAAATTAACTTATAAAAAATACAAAAATAAATTAATTATCATCGGCTGTGGCGGAGTCTTTAATGGTCAGGATGCTTATAAAAAAATTAAGCTTGGGGCATCGCTAATCCAATTAATTACGGGAATGATCTATCAAGGACCACAGCTGATATCACAAATAAATTTAGAACTGGAAGAGCTGTTGGAGAAAGATGGACACTATAATATTAAGGAAGCAATTGGTTCTGATCAAAGACAGTCTTTTTAAAGACTGTCTTTATTAAAAATATGAGAACTATCTTTCAGACCTCCGCCGGCGGAATTGTTTATAAAAGAATTGAAAATTGTAAATTGAAAATTGAAAATTTGTTGTGGCTTATCTGTCAGCACTCCCAACACAAAGGCTGGGTTTTCCCTAAAGGCTTAGTTGGAGACAACGATAAAAATGAATCAATGGAACAAGCCGCTTTGCGGGAAGTTGAAGAAGAAGGAGGGGTTAAAGCAAAAATTATCAATGATCAACCGATCAAGACTCAATATTCGTACCAATGGAATAATGTTTTAGTTAAAAAAACAGTTTATTATTTTTTGATGGAATACGTTTCCGGTGATCCAAAAAATCATGATTGGGAAATGATGGATGCAAAATTTGCGGCCGAAGAAGAAGTAAAAAAAATCTTGACCTATCCTTCAGATAAAGAGGCTTTCGCAAAGATTCTTCAAGGATTATAATCATGTTATGGAAGAATCAAAAAATCGTTTAACAATCTTTAAATATAACGCTATTCTTTCTATCCTCTTTTTTTTATCTTCAACTTTTTATTTAGGAATCCAAACAAAAAACTACAGTTTTACCGATTACACCATTTCTCAGATGAGTTATTTTCTCAGTAAAGATCAATTGTCAATTTTTAATTTGTTATTTTTTATTAAGTGTTTTTTGGACTTGAGTTTTGCTTATTACGTTTTTAAATTTTATAACTTGCGATTAAAAACGTTACCTGCTGCGGTTTTACTTGTGGCAATTTTGTCTTTTGGATTATTAGGTTTTTTTTCAGTTAATCAATTTCCTTTGATTCATTTAATAATCTTTATTATTACTTTTTTTTCTTGGATATTTTCTCAATATACTTTAGCCAGGTTAACTAACGACGAAAATTTTGTCCATTTTTCAAAATTATCAATTCTTGTTGAATCCATCCTCGGAAATTTATTTTTGTTTTTTAATTATTTTAATGCTATCTCTGAGACAGCTTTTTTATTGCTGATTTTCCTCTGGCTGACTATTTTTATCGGAAAGTATTTGAAGTAAAAATCAGTTTTAGCTTGTTAAAATGCTCTAGAGCGGGCGAAGGGAATTGGACCCTCTGTCTCCTCCTTGGCAAGGAGGCATTTTACCGGTAAACTACGCCCGCACAATACTTATAGTTGAACTACCATCGCTTTAATTCAACACTGTATTGTATCAGAGCCCGCCTCAATATCTCAATCGCTTTTTTTAAGTCATCTATATTTATAACATAGGCAATCCTTACTTGATCCTTTCCTAGTGGGCTATGATAAAAACCTGAAGCCGGCGCAAGCATTACAGTGGCATTTTGATATCGAAAATCGGTGAGCAGCCATTGGCAAAATTCGTCGCTGTCTTTGACGGGAATTTTAGCAATAGTATAAAAAGCACCTTCTGGTTTTTCTAGAAAAACACCGGGAATACTTCTTAATCCTTCATATAAAACATTTCGTCGGGTTTGATATTCTTTATTAACTTCTTTGAAATAATTATCTCCCACTTCCGTCAATTTTGAGGCCATTATCTGATCTATAAGACCCGCTGATAGTCTGGCTTGCGCAATTCTTAGTACCCCGTCCATTAATTCTTTATTCAAAGATATTAAACTTCCTAGTCTTGCTCCACAAAGACTATATCTTTTAGACATACTATCTAAAAGAATTATCTGATTTGGAAGTTCTTCCATTACATCTAAGACGGATTCATGCTTTTTACCATCATAAATAAATTCTCTATAAACTTCATCACTTATCAAGAATAAATTATGCTCCTTAACAATCTTTATCAACATATCCATTTCTGCTTTAGAATATACTGTTCCAGTTGGATTATTTGGATTACATATGAAGATTGCCTTTGTTTTACTGTTTATCTTTTTTTCTATTTCATGCTTTTCCGGTATATGAAATCCATCTTCATGATGAGTTGATACAGGGACAAGTTTAACTTGATTAATAGCGGCATAGGAGTTATAGGCAGTATAAAAAGGCTCAAACACTATTACTTCATCATCCGGCTCACAGATTGAAAAAAAAGCCATAGAGATTGCCTCTGATCCACCTAAAGTTACTTGAATATTATCATTTTTAATGAATTTATAACCAATTTTGTGATAGTAAGACGTTATGGCGTTTAAAAATTCCGGTTCACCCTGCGACTGACTGTAACCAATAGGATTTCTAGTCCAATTATTTAATACTTTTATCATTATTTCAGGAGTTTTTATATCTGGGTCCCCTATATTAAGGTGATAAACCTTGACTCCTTTATTTTTTGCCTCGGTTGCAAAAGGAACTAATTTTCTTACGGGTGAAGCTGGTACTTTGAAAAAGCGCTTCGAGAATTGATTATTTTTCATATTGTGTTAATAATAAAGTTTTCCAAAAAAATTGCAAGAGAATTTTTATCCCAAACTTTTTCGTAAAATAGCAAGACGATTAAGATACTGATGATATTTTTTTTCAGAATTTATTTTTTCATGAAGTTTTTTTACAAGCTCAAAGTGTTCTTTTTCTTCTTTCGTTTTCGGTTCTAATTTTTCCCTTAAATATTTTTCAATTTCTAAGATATCTTCTAAAATATCTTTCCAAACTTGAGAATTTTTTGCCATTTTGATTAATTCGTCTTTTTGGACAAATCGACCGGCTCGTCTTAAATCTTCTTTTATATTTAAATAATATTTTTCCAGCAGTCTTATCTTACCAGTTTTTATTGCATATCTAATCCCTCTGCCCGTTCCCATTATTTCCGGAGGAATTCCTAAAGAATATAAAGCTCCGGTAAAACCAATCGCCCTTGGCAGTTTGACTTTTCCCACCCCGCGGGAATAGCCAAAAAGTCCAATATGTAAGACTCTTTCCCGCCTTTTAGGAAGATAAAAAGCCACCTTGTTAATCAAAGGAGCAAGTTGTTCAACTGTGTTTCGATAATATTTTTCAAAAATCGTAATTATTTTAACTATTTCTTTTTCTTCAGCAATAGTAATTGAAATTGCTTTGTTTGTTGGTAAAATTTTTTCTAATTTTTTAATCGCCTTAATGACCGATTTTTTTTCATAATCATAACGAAAAGCGCTTTGAATTAAGACTGTTTTTATACCTTTATATTCTCGACAAAATTGCTCAACTGTATTTGGAGTTAGGCCTCCGCGGAAAGGAAGAGAGGCCGAACCAATTATTGGATAAAGCTTGATGTTATGTTTTTTTTCAAATTTAATGTAGTGTGAAAGGCTGATTTTTATTGCCAACACGGTTGGCACTAAACCGGAGTTTAAGGCCGGATCGGACCGGGCTAGATAGGGACGAAGATATAATGGTTTAAAATGAAATTTTTTCTGATGTAATTTTAAATATTTTTTCAAAATAGAATCTGACTTGATAATTGTTGTCACCTGTTCAAATAAAGGGACTATTTCAATATGTTTTAAACTATTCTCTCCAAAATCATAAAGAGCATGTTTTAATGAAGCAATTTCTTTAAAGGCTTCTTGGATTGCGATCATTTCTTCAGCCGACTCAGTCATTGGTAGAATAACTTCAAATAATGGCGGACTGTGAAAACCAATTTTTCTAGCTAAACCGGCAGCCCCCAAAATCCCCATGAAAGCCCGCCCTAAGCGAAACTCCGTTTCCACTTTAGGATTTGGTAACCTGAAAGTTAAAAAGTTTTCTTTTCCCAACGGATTTTTTCTAAAATAATCATGGTATTCGCTCAAAAGTTTTTCTATAACCGATTCGTCAACATATTTACCTTCCCAGTCCCATTTATATTCAGAAGTACCTAATTCAGAAAATGACAAGAAGCTTTCTTTTATTTCATCACCTGTTTTTATGAAAGCGCTCTTCTGCCAATAAGGCTTACTGCCATGATCGGGGTGTTGGGAAATCATGGTCCCTGGAATTTTTCGCATAAACGGTGCGTTTGTATAAACTTGCTCGAACTTATTTTATCAAAAATTCTTAGGCCAAACAATCGGACTTTCTTTTCAACAATTGCGACACTTCGCTATCAATTTTGCGACATGACGAGCCTCAAATATGGGGGCTGGAGACTTCCACAGCGCTGACGATCAGAGCCGACCATTAAGGAGGTTTGCCACTGGGGGGTAAGGATCTTGGTTGTCTGGGAACTGGGGAACTTCTGGCGTTAAACCAGACGACCCCATTCTGTCAGTCAGCCGGGCACCAAACCAACCCAATCAACCGACCATTCTGTCAGCCGGTCAAACCTCAAACCGCTTAACCAATCTAACTCATGCCCTCGCTAATCGCTCGGGCATCTCCGCCTCCTCCCGACTGATGAGTCAGGTCGGGACTCGGCGGATACTAATGTATTATCTTAGTCGCCCGCCCAGCTCGACTCCTTCACGTCCAAAAGATATCAGCCCTCGCTCCCGCCCGACTGAGTCGGGATCTGCTCGGGCTTTATTCCTCCTTTGCTTCAGCTACGGAGGACAAGCCCGCCTCCGCTTCGGGACGTCGGACGTCCCTTCGCTCCGGCGGTTTCCACCCCCCCCGATTTTTGGAACCGGCATTTTTTTTCAATTACGGAGTTTGTCAAGGGGAATTAAAGACTTTAACAATAAGATAAACTTCAATATTAAATAACAAAATATAATATTATGTTATAATCAACCTATCCAAGTCCTTGTTACATTTATCTCTGACTTCTGTCAGGGGATTTACGTAGCAAGGCAAAAAGAAAAAAGACTTTACAAATTTATTTCTTCTTCCAGTAAAAAATATTGATCTTTTGGTTTCGGAATGATGGATAATAATAATTTTCCCTTCTCAAAAGCGCTTCTTTCATTAGTACGCATTTGCTTAAAATTGTTTTTCTGTAGATATTTTTTGCATGTTTTTCATCTGTTTTTTCTTTTCTTTTAGTATCGGCAATGCTTAAGATAGTACCGGTCAGAAAATCTGTCAGTTGTAACATCTGCGAAATGCCATCAAATTGACCTTTTTTGTTTTTTTTGGCCGAATCTTTTCTATAAACTTCAACTACGGAACTATCTTTTTTCTTTAAAAAAGGACGCAAGATCATGTTTCCCTTGAAAGGTTTGTGATCAAGATTAAGAAGTTTTTTATGTTGTTCGTATTTCGTTGGATTGATGCTTTTACAAAGCTCTGCATAAGCCGAAACATAAGCCATATCTTTTTTGTCAAGTTGATAATAATTTTCTTTGAAATAATTAGGATTAAAATACAAATTATTTTTAATAATAATTTTGAAATAGAGATCGTCTGCTGATAAAAAATAGTCAACGAGCCTCATAGCAACTAAAATTTGGGAGTAATCTGTTGAGGAAAACTTTAGTTCTCTATTCTCATATCCACATTCTTTTCTTATTTTTCTAACGTTTGCCATATGTTTTGAAGGATTTGTAGAAAATAAAAAACCAATTCCCCATATTAAATCAGCACCTGGAGTATTTGACTCATCACCATAAAGATAGATCATAAAAATATTTTAGCAAAGAAAAGTTAATTTTATAACCACTTCTTAGCGCAAAGTGATAAAATATTAAACATGAATGACACTATCTATAAACCTCAAAAAGAAGAAGTAAAATCTGAGTTTTCATCAGGTAAAGCACTTCGTGAATCCGACTCAAGAATTATTGTTGATAGAAAATTACGAGAAGCAGGATGGGATATTGAAGATAAAAACCAAGTTACTACAGAAGAGTCAGTAAAAGACGGTCGAGCCGATTATCTACTTTTAGACAGTCGTAGCCGTCCATTAGCAATTGTTGAAACAAAAAGATTTTCTATAGATTCATATTCAGCTAAAGAACAGGCAGAGGAATATGCAAAAAAATTACAAGCTCCTTTTATCTTTCTTTCAAATGGTGAAGATATTTATTTTTGGGATTATGATAAATCGGACGCTCGGTTAATTGACTCTTTCTTTTCCCGCTTTGATCTAGAGAGAATTTCAACCTTAAGAAAATATCAAAAGCCATTTTCAACAATTCCTATTCCAGAAAAATTCTTTTTTAAAGGTAATGAGATTACGGTTAGACCATATCAAAAAGAGGCTTTACTAAACATAGATAAGGCATTAGAAAAAAACAAACGTCGACTGTTGGTTGAGATGGCAACCGGAACTGGTAAAACACTAGTCGCAGCGATGATGATTAAAAGACTTTTCCAAGCGGGGTTGGTGGAGAGAGTTTTGTTTTTGGTTGACAGGATTGAATTAGCCAATCAAGCCAAAGAAACATTTGATAATTATTTATCTGAATATCCCTCAATTGTTTTATATGGCGGTAAAAGAAGTAAAGAAGGACAAATCGTTATTGGGACGCTTCCAACTATTCAATCACAAATTGACGCATTTACCAGTGGTTACTTTGATTTAGTGATAACGGATGAATGCCATCGTTCAATTTATAGTATTTATCGTTCGCTCCTACTTCATTTTGATGCAATTCATGTTGGGTTGACTGCTACCCCCAGCAATTTAATCGATAGAAATACTTATGAATTTTTTGGTTGTTGGAATCCGTTAAACAGAAAAGGAGAGCCTACCTTTATATACGGAATAAGACAGGGTATTAATGAAGGCTATCTTGCTCCATATAAGGTTTATCATGCCAGATCAAAAATATCTTTAGAGGGTATTAAATGGCAAGGAGAAGATTATGAACCACAGGATTTGGAAAGAACCGTATCTGTTGAAGACAGAAACAAATTATTTATCCAGGAATTTAAGGAAAATGAAGAAAAAAGAAACGGAGATCATCCAAAAAAAACCATTGTTTTTGCTATTACCAAAAAACATGCAGCCCAGTTAACGAGATTTTTTAATGAACTGTACCCAGAATACAAGGGAAAATATGCTGAAATAATTACCACTGATACGTTTGATCCACAAAGAGCAATCAAACGCTTCAAAAAAGAACCTTTACCAGTGATTGCTGTTTCTGTTGCCATGCTTGATACTGGTTTTGATTATCCGGCCGTTGAAAATTTAATGATGTGCCGCCCTACTCGTTCACCGATTTTTTACCAACAAATGCGAGGTCGGGGCTCTCGGCTTTGTACTGAAATTGGTAAAAAAGAATTACTTATTTATGATTTTGTTGGTAATGCCGAATATTTTAATGATGAAGGCTATGATCCGTTTGAACAAAAAAAAGTCGCCACGAGACAACCAACAGAAGAAGTAGAAAAAGAAATCACAGAAGAAAAAATTCCAGAACAGATTGTAAGGCAATTTATCACTATTCCTTTAGGTCAAGTACACGATGAGTGGGTGGAAAAAAAATATATAGAGTTTGGTCCGGAAGGAGAAAAAGTTGATACCAGAGAATACAAAGATAAATTTGCCGAAGAAGTAAAGAAATTATCAGATACTAACAAAATTGTTATCAAATTAAGACAACAAAAAGATGTAACCGATGAAGAAATACAGGAATTAAGTCAACTTTTAAACCATCCAGAATTCTTTTTTAATGAAAATAATCTGCGTCTTGCCTATAGTCAGCCAACCGGTAGTTTGGTAGATTTTGTCAAATCAGCTTTGGGTATTCATAAATTCCCAACTAAAGAAGAAAGAGTCAGTCGAGCTTTTGACGCTTGGATTATTCAAAAAAATTATGCTCCAGAGCAAACACGAATACTCAGAATGCTAAAAAATCAGTTTTTAGCAGGAAGCAAAGCCGATGTTTCAGATTTTAACAGGCCGCCGATTTCTCAATATGGCGGGTTGCAGTATGCTATTAAAACTTTTGGTGAAGATGGATTAAAACAAGTTATCGATGATTTGCAACAAGGAGTATTTCAATGAGTAGAATATCAAAACAGGAATTACAAAATATCATTAATCAGATTTGCAATAAATTATTTGCTGCTGGTTTGACTAATCCAATTATTTATATAGAACAAATTTCTTATTTATTCTTTTTGAAAATGCTTGAGGAATGGGATAATCAGAAACAAAAAGAAACAAAGTTACTTGGTGATAGAAATGGTTTTAAATCTATCTTTGAGGGTAAAAATGAAAAATACCGCTGGAGTCAATGGACACATATCCCTGATAATACTAAAATGTTTAAATTCGTCCGCGATGAAGTTTTTCCTTTCATGGCAAACTTACCAGGGACGAATGAAAATGTTCGACGATTCTTTTTTGATGCCCGCTTTCAAATACCTGATGGCGTAGTCTTAAGAGATGTTGTTGATAAATTCAGAGATATTTCTTTCATTGAACTTGACGCTGATGTTAAAGGTGATCTTTACGAATTTTTACTTAGTCAAATAGAGAGTTCAGCAAAACTTGGTTCTTTCCGTACTCCTCGCCATATTATCCGCACAATAGTTCAGTTAACTAATCCAAAAATCGGCGAAACAGTACTTGACCCCGCTTGTGGAACGGGAGGATTTTTACTTGGAGCTTATGAATGGATAAAAACTAATAATTCTGATCAATCAAATATCGAAGAATATATCAATGGTAATGGTCAAAAAGTAAGAAAAGGACCCGGAGATAAATTAACACCAACACAATGGCAGTTTCTTCAAAGTAACGCTTTATATGGTTTTGATGTGGATCCTTCAATGGTAAAAATTGCCACAATGAACCTTATTTTACATGGCTTAGAAAAATCACAAATTATCAGACGCGATTCAATTGCTGGTAGTCCTGACGAGTGGGAAGATCGAGAATTTGATGTGATCATTTCTAACCCACCTTTTGCCGGGACAATAAATAAAGAAAGGATTAGAAAAAACTTACCTGTACTAACTACAGATACGACGATTCTTTTTGTGGGATTAATGATTGATTCTTTAAGACAGGGCGGAAGAGCGGGAGTGATTGTCAACGAAGGCGTTCTTTTTAATAGGAATAAAGCCACAAAAGAATTAAGGCGATATTTGATGGATAAAAGAAATTTAATTGCGGTAGTATCTCTTCCTAGTGGTGTTTTTCAACCTTATGCAGGAGTAAAAACTAGTATTTTGTTTTTTAACAATGATGGTAAAAAGACGGAAAAAGTTTGGTTTTATGATGTCCGATACGATGGTTTGGAATTAAAAACACAAAGACGTCCAACCCCTGATAAGAATGATCTGCCTGATTTGCTGACAAAATGGAAAGAAAAACCAGAGACAGAAAGAAGTTGGTATGCCACAAGACAACAAATAGAAGAAAACGATTTCATTCTTTCCGCTTCAGCTTACAGACCAATAATTGAAGACAAAACCCAACATCGCGACCCGAAGGAAATATTTACGGAAGTTAAGGAATTAAATAAACAATCACAAGAACAATTAAAGAAAATTGAGGAATTTATCTAACATATGACAAAACAAACACAAAAATTAATGTCAGTTTATTTAGATTTAGAAAATAATAGAACTTTAAGCAATTTAAACGACGACGATTGTAGTGAATTAATACTGGGAAAATTTGAATTAAACAAAAACAATATAGGTAAACGTTATAAATCAAGTCCGTCACTTGGAATATCTTACGATACAGAAAGTGTCCGTCTTTATCATCAAGCGAAAGAACTGTATTGTCTGGGCTATTTTGAATCAACAATAATGGTTTGTCGAGCTACAGCGGAGTATTTAGCATTTGAAATTTTTGTCGAGCAAATTGATCTACAAGGAGAAAGAAAACAAATAGAAACAATTGCAGAAAATTTAGACTTTAGAAAGATCGTAAATAATTTTTTAGTAAAAGGAATAAAACCACTTATAGATAATGACTCCAAAGACTTATTTAATCAATTATACGATTTAGGGAATAACTGGATTCATCCAAAGGAAAAACAGGAAGATTTAAACGTAGAAAAAGAAGCAGAAAAGGCTTTTTTACTGCTAGGAAAACTAATGCAATCATTACGAAACGTACTTTTTGATTATGAAATAGTAAAAGGAGTTTTAACCAGAAAACAAAATTCAAGAAAATACTATCGTGGAATTAAATTAGCTCAGAGTAATAATAAAAATGAAAAATAACTGGCAAATAAAAGGTAATATTACTGAATCTGAAAAAGATGGATTATCAATCCAGAGAGATGCTTTATTGCAAAAAAAACGTTTTGTCGATTCTATTGATAAGTTTCTTCAAAACGCCCCAAAGAGTCAGAAGAAATTTAATATCGATTGCAACTTTTTGATTAAAGTATCGAATATTGATAATAAAAGCAGGCTAGTAGGATTCCTTTCTTTGCTTGATAACAAGGCAATATTGGTTGATATTAAGACAAGAGGAGGTAAATTCTTTTGGAGAAACGACCCAGTAGAAATTACAGTTACGAATAGATTCGCAAACTATGCGAAGACAGTTAGAGACGAATATCACAGATTAGACGATTTACTTCGAGGTGAAGGAAAGAAGACAAATTACTGGCAAATAACAAATCCCTTCTGGTTACTTTATTTTATGCTTAAAAGCACTGTTTCTGTTGTTTGGAGACATAAAATACTTTCTTTATTATTAGCGTTAATAACACTATTAGGTATTGACTATACAATAGCATGGAAGAATACGAAATTTGTTGTTCAACTATTTAATCAAATATTAAGGCTTATTAAATGACTACTAATTGGCAAATTAAAAATAGAAAAAGTGCTTGGCAAAAAAGTCAAAAAATAAAATAAAATGATATCGTTTAAACCATATTACGACGTACATACAGGAAGGCGTGCGAGATTTAGTAAATCATATACAGTAGAAGAAGCAAGAAAATTGGTAAAAAACTTTGAGGGTAAAATAAATCTTTTTGAAGATTACTATTTTGGTTGGTATCTAAAGCCTCTTAAACAAAACTTACGAGAAGGTACATTGCTGATTACTACCGCTATTCTCCTTTCATTTTGCGAAGTTCTTGAGCAATTCCAAAAAGGCGAAAACTCAAACTTCAAGACAAATGAGTTTGTAAAAACTTACTTAAAAAGAATCTATAGGAAAAATATTAAAAAAATAGATGAAAAAATAATCGAAAAAATAGTTGACAAAATTTACAATACGTTACGTAATGGGCTTCATCATGATTTAACAACAAGAGGTGTTAATATTATTATTTCTGATGGTGTAAAAATAGTGTATGAGAAAAATGATGTTGATATAGTTAAACTATGGTTTAATCCACTGCATTTTTTAGATATTGTGACTAAGGAATTTCTCAAATACACAAAAAAACTTCGAGATAAATCATATGGAACGCTGAGAAGTAATTTCGAAAAAATATTCGATAAATTCTTTACATTTTATTTATCAAAACTATGAAAATTGATATAAAAACTTGGACAACTAAAAAATTAGGAGAAATTGTGAATGTTGATAGCGGTACTTGGGGACCCGCAGATAATCAAGGAACTGCTGTTTTGCGTTCAACAAATTTTACCAATTACGGTCAAATTTCTTTTATAAATATTGCCTACAGAGAAGTAAAATCAAACAAAATCATGGAATTGGCTCTCCAACCAGGAGATATTTTGTTGGAAAAATCTGGCGGTGGTCCTACTCAACCAGTTGGCAGGGTTGTTTTTTTTGACAAAGATCTGGATAAAAAAATTGTCTTTGGAAATTTTATAAGTAGACTCAAGCCTTTGGGGGTTAATAACAAATATTTATTTTATTACTTATTATTTCTATATAAAATTGGGGTTACTGAAAGACTTCAAAATCAAACTACAGGTATACGCAATCTTATTTTAAAAAAATACTTAGATATAAATGTTGCATTACCTCCTTCAGAAGTTCAACAACAAATTGTTGAGAAATTAGATGCAATCAGAAAATTGCAGGAAGTAAACAATTCTCAAATTTCTAAAATTGATGATCTTTATAAGAATTTAATAAATAAAGAAATTAAATCAAATAAATATAATACAGTAAAACTAGCAAAAGTTATAAAACCTCAAGAATTCATTAATCCTAAAAAATTTCCCAATGATGAATATCATTATATTGATATTTCTTCAATAGATAGTGAAAACTTTTCCGTCGATTTAAATAGTATTAAACAATTTAAAGGAAAAGATGCTCCAAGCAGAGCAAGGAAAAAAATTGAGATGGGTGATATTTTGTTTTCAACGGTCAGACCGAATTTAAAACGAATAGCAAAAGTCGATTTCCCAACTTTTAATTCATTAGCTTCAACTGGATTTGCTGTTTTAAGACCAGATAGCAACAAAGTTAATCCCGACTACATGGGAACAATAGTCTGTTCTGGAATCGTCACAGAACAAGTTCTGCCACAGGTGAGAGGAGCCGCATATCCTGCTGTTTCTGACAACGAAGTTTTTAATGTTGAGATTCCACTTCCTGAGAGAAAAAAACAAGATGAGATAGCAGAAAAATTTATAACATTACAGAAATACAGGAAAAATCTTATTGAGCAAAAAGAAAAATTATCAGAATTATTTGAAAGTGCTTTGAATAAATTATTAAATCAAAAAAATGAAAATTGATAATTTAACAATAAAAAACTTCCGTTGTTTTGAAACAGAAAATATTAAATTTACCATGCCCGATGGAATAAATAATGGCAGCGGTCTAAATATATTTATAGGAGAAAATGGAAATGGAAAGACTAGTGTTTTAGAAGCAATATGTTATCTTACTCAAAGTAGATTAAAAACAAAAAACACTTTAACTATTAAGGACTTTTTACATATTAATAAAAAAATTGAAATTAGTGGAGAAACAAATGAATTTGAGACCGATCACGTATATGGGAAAAGTAAGTTTAAGTGTAAGGGATTTTCCTTCGAAGCTAAAACAAGAAACGAATCACATAGTACAAATCTATTAGATCCGTTAGTATTTGATAACAAGGTGATACCATCTGACGTCACTTCGGTCAAAGACTATGAATTGCGTATAGATGTTATGAAACCATGGGGGACGAGTCGCTTACCAGATTTTAATATTGTATTTTTCGACAAAAACAGAACGAGACATATTTCAAAAAGTCTATTTCCTGCTAAATTTGATGACTTAATTGATGATCTAAATTTTCAAATTCTTGAAAAGATTAATTCTCTTGATAGTGCAGTAAAAGAAGAAAAAGATGTAAAAAATAAAATTCTCGGCGTGAACGAATATGTTAGAAAAATCCTATTTAGCGTATTATCAGATAAATTTTTAGGAGACGTAATAAAGGATTGCAAGGGATTTTTCGAAGAAGATATTAAGTTGGATATAATAAACAATTTAGAACCTTTCCTATATTCTTTTTTTTCGGCAAGAAAAATAAATAATAATCAACAATTACCTCTGTCTCGTTTAGGATCAGGCATTGAAATGATTTTCTCAATAATTTTTTTGTACCACTTTTACATAAAAAGAAAGACGAATATTATCTTCTTAATAGATGAACCAGAGTTGCATTTGCACCCTATTTGGCAATCAAAACTTATAAATTTATTAATGGAAATATCTAAAAATACACAAGTTTTTATTTCTACACATTCACCGTTTATATTTAAAAATTGCTTAAAAAGTAAGGCGGGATTATTGATTTATGGAAAAGATAAAAATAATAAAATAACAATTACTGATGCTAGAAAAAACAAATGGGGGCATTTTCCTTGGAGTCCATCTTGGGGAGAAATAAATTATTATGCTTATAATTTACCCACAATAGAATTTCACAATGAGCTTTATGGTTTTTTACAAGATAAAGAAAATAAATATATAGAAAATGATTTTGAGGAATTTCTTGTAAGTAAGGGTATTACACAAAATAAAACATGGATAAGAATGAATAACAATGGAACGACAAATTCTTATAGTGTTAGCTTAAGTACTTATATAAGGAACAAAATACATCATCCAGAAAATACTCACAATATGGATTTCTCTGATCAAGAGTTACGAGACTCTATGGAAACGATGATTAAATTAATTTAGTTTTTAAATATGTCCAAACTAATTTTTGATATAGAAACAGTTGGGGAAGATTTTGATAAGTTGGATAAAACTACTCAAGAAGTATTAACCAAATGGATAAAAAAAGAATCAGCCAATGAAACCGAATATAAAGAAGCTCTTAAAGATTTGAAACAGGGATTGGGATTTTCTCCACTGACCGGTGAAATTGTAGCCATTGGAGTTTTGGACTATGAAAAAAATAAAGGGGCTGTATATTTTCAAGCACCAGAAACAAAATTAAAAGAAACAGAAGAAAACGGAATTAAATATAAGCCAATGACCGAAAAAGAAATGTTGGAAAACTTTTGGAATGGAGCAAAGAGTTATCAAGAATTTGTAAGTTTTAATGGCAGAGGATTTGACGTGCCGTTCTTAATGGTTAGATCAGCAATTCATAATATAAGACCAACAAAAGACCTTATGTCCAATCGCTACTTAAATAGTCAGAAATATGACAGTAAGCATATCGATTTATTTGATCAACTTTCTTTTTACGGAGCCGTTTGGAAAAAAGGTAATTTACATTTATGGGCAAGAGCTTTTGGAATAGAAAGTCCAAAAGCGCAAGGGGTAACAGGAGATGATGTAGGAAAATTATTTAAGAAAAAGAAATTTTTAGAGATAGCTAAATATAACGTAGGAGATTTAATTGCAACAAAAAAACTTTTTGAATACTGGGAGAAATACTTTAAATTTTAAAAGTTTACTTTTTCCAAACCCCCAATCTTATTTCCTTTGCCTCTTTCTCCGCAGTCAATAACTCATCCTGATATTTTATCTTCGCTCTTTTCTCATAAAGAATAACTCTAGCTAAGCCATTTCTCACCAACTCAATATTAAGATTAACTCCGTCAATAAACACATATCCTAATTCTCTTCCAAATTTATCAACCTTATAATTTTCTTCCTGTTCAAAATTGATTTCTTTTCCCAAGACTAAATTTTGAGTAAACATTTTTGCTTCCTCATAAAATGGTTCTTTAACTTCCGGAGCATTAACCCCATAAAGCCTAAACGTTTTTCCGTCGCTTAATTTAAAAGTGTCTCCATCGCTAACTTCAGTAACAGTTATTGGAATTTCATTAACTGAAACAGCAGAGGGTGCGGCGGATTGGGTTTTAATTTTTTGTTTCTCAAAATAACTGCCACCAAAGAAAGACAGAACTATAAGACCAAAAATTAAAATATAAGATAAAGCTTTATTTTTCATTTATCTTTTGAATCTTTGATAATAATCTTCTTTCCTTTCTCATCCAACTCAAATTCAAGGTTTTGGTTTTGCCTCCAACCTAAGACCTTCAAAAATTCACGAGGGATAGTAATTACCTTTGAATATTTACCTGATGAAGTAATCTTTCTGATAATCTTCATGATTCTTTTATATTACACCTAATCAATTTCTATTTTCAACTTGAACTGGTCGGGACTAATTACTAAAAAGCAAAATAGAGTGTACCCCGACCGGAACAGAAAACCATTAACGATTGGTTCCCCTCTCCTCCTGCCGGAGGAGGAGAGATGTTCTATGTTAAAACTAAATAAATTATGATGAGGATAGG
>JBBTSR010000009.1:0-1062 GCA_038064615.1 Patescibacteria group bacterium | reverse complement strand
GGAAAATTCTCTTTTGGAATGCAACTTTTGTAAAATAAAGTTGTATGAAAAAATATAAAAAGCGAAAACATTTTTCCCATGTCAATCAAAAGAAGAGGGATAGAATCGAAAGTCTGCTTGATGGCGGAGCGAAACAATGCGAGATTGCCAAGATATTGAAGGTCGATAAAAGCACCATTAGCCGAGAATTAAGGCGCAAGAGGAAAAATGGAAGATATGACGCTGATGTAGCTGAACATAAAGCTTCGGTTAAAAGAGGAAATTCCAAATACCAAGGAATGAAGATTGAAGCCCATAAAGAACTGAAAAAAATGATTACTGGCGGATTGAAAGCCAAGAGGTCGCCAGATGAGATTGCGGGAAGAATGAAAGTGGAAAAAATCCGTCCCCGCGTCGGCGCCAATGCGATATACAAATGGCTGTATTCGGCATTTGGACAAAGGTATTGCAGATATCTCTGCACGCAAAGATGGAGAAGAAAACCGAGGACAAAAAACAAAACCGTAAGGCATATAATTCCAAATATGGCTAGAATTGAAGCCCTGCCTAAAGGCGCCGTCAATCGGACGAGATACGGGCATTATGAGACTGACACATTCGTCTCCCCCAGAAAATCTGGAGCGAAGACGAGCGGCGCGGTATCCTGCGAAAAGAAATCAAAACTCGTTCTCGGAAGAAAAATTCCAGACATGAGACCTGAATCAATGAGGCGAGCGATGAAATCCATTGGAAGCAAAGTCAATATGAAAACAACGACTATGGACAGAGGTATTGAAAATACCAGACATGGGGATTGGGGCGTCGCCGCATATTGTTGCGACCCTTCCTCTCCTTGGCAAAAGCCTTTGGTGGAAGGAACTATCGGACTGCTCAGGAGGTGGTTCTGGCCCAAGGGCACCAACCTTTCGAAAGTAAGCGGCAGAGAGTTTAGGAAGAATATAAAAATAATCAACAACAAATACAGAAAATCGCTCCGTTACAGGAGCGCTTTGGAAGTAGCCGAGAAACATGGCATACTTAAATCATTAACAGGAAAAGTTGCATTTCACTAGAAAATTTACC
>JBBTSR010000008.1:0-5131 GCA_038064615.1 Patescibacteria group bacterium | reverse complement strand
TTTCCAGGTACATATTTATAATCTTCTGAATCGTTGTAATACCAAACTCCGTTTTCCTTTATGACAATTCCGCCAACATATTTTTTCCCTAACTCGTTTAATTTCTTAGCCAAAGCTATTGCTCTGCCTTCTGTATCCGTTGCCGTTCTTCCGCTTTTTGTATCAAAGATTCCAATTCTTCCTTCTTTGAATTTTATAATCCAATCTGGATAAAAAAGAGAATATTTTTGATCTGTAGTATTAAAATATTTTATAGCAAAATAATCTTGCCCTATCTCTTGTTTAAACCACCATTCAATTTTATTTTTCTTGCTATCGATATAATTAATAAAATCCACTTCATTTAGTTTTCCGTCATAATCTTTTCTTATATAAAAATCTTTTAATACGTTTAGTTGAGCGGGTAAAATTTCATAGTCATCGGTATAGCTATAAAATTCTTTAATGGTAAAGATAGAAGCTTCCTTTTCTTCATTTTGTTTTGCTCTCTCTAATAAAATCTTTTCCAAAATTGGTCGATATTCTTTTAATGCTTGAGTTATTGCCGGTCTAAAAATACTACTTGCTCCCTGTTGAATATCTTTAATAAAAACTCTGTAATAATAATTGCTATCTGGGTCAATGATATTTTTCATCCATACTCTAAGTCCTGATTTTAAAGGACTCCAAGATCGTGCAATATTGCTAACTTTTGCTTTATCTTCTGTTTGCTCTTTTAATAATTGAAAACATAAATAATTAAAGGTTTTTTCTACATCATTTTGTGACATTTCCAAAGTTTTATCGTGACCTTTTTTTTGGAATTCAAAATTAATTCTGTCATAGTCTTCAAATTGAGCGTCAACGATTATTTGGTTGGTTATTGAAGAATCTAAATCAACGCCTTTTTTTTCTAGTTTCTTTTGTGCCATTCCTAAAATATCATTTTTACTAATTCCAAAATAATTATTCATTGAAGTAATAAAGCTCATTTGAAATTTAGAAGAGTTACTTAAATCTCCATAATCAACACGAGGTACGTAGGCTGATTGAAGTCTAATATCTTCAACCTCTAAATTTTTCTTTCTTTCGGAAACATGAACAAATGGTTTATTTTGTGTTTTATCAATCCAATTTTCAATAATATCTTTTCTATTGTAGTTTGTATATAAATATCCGACTCTCAAACTTGGATTATTTTTATAATCTTCTTTTAATTCCGGTTCAGGCATTCTTAATATTCTTCCAACCGTTTGAATATATCTTTGTTCAACTTTAATATTTCTAAACATTACCAATATATGTGCACGTGGACAATCCCATCCTGTGCCTGCGGCTAATTTAAAAAGCAATACTTCGTTATCGTCTTCATTATCTTCGATCCCATCTGGCTTTGGATAATTGTCAAACCAACGGGCAATTTTATTTTCCTTTACACCCATTTTTTTCAAGTGGTCGCTTGCGATTTGTTCTTTTGTTTTTTCACCGGTCTGCACTCGCTCTTTGTCATCGTTAGGCAGCTGAATTAAAAGTAGTGGATTAATTTTTTTCCCTAGCTTTTCATATTCTGCCTTAAGTTGATTTCTTTTTTCGAGTCCTAAATCAAGTAAAACTTCGTCTAAATCCTTCTTATTAAATTTTTTAAGGTCTTCTTCCGTCTGAGTTATTACTTTTTCTTTAATTAACCCCTCTTCAACTACTCTTTTTCTATCTACTGTTACATAACCATTGAGGTCGGCTGCTTGCGCTACAATTTCCGGTTTGGGTGTAGCACTAATATGAACTACTATTTTTGGATCAATATAATCAATAATTTCTTGCGCTAAATCAGTGGTTACGTTTGTGTGTGCTTCGTCTATTACTAAAATGATTGATCTTTGATCTTTTTTAGTTCCGTCAATAAAATCTTCAAAGTATTTTCCGCTTTCTTTTCTCATTCGTTCGTCATCAGGTCTTCGTAAATTTCTATTTTCTGCTGCTCGTGAAACCACTTTTTGCCAGTTTAAAAATAAAATGTCATTTTTAAACATCTTTCCTTGATTGATATCATTTATCGTCAAAAGATTATTTTCGAGAGTATTTTCAAAATACTCCTCAAACTTTTTTTTACTTTGCATTGCTAAATCGTCGCTAAAAGTGATCCAAACAAATGCTTTATCTTCGTCCCAATAAGGAAGTTTGTTTAATCCTCGTAAAAAATGGGCGACCATAAAAGTTTTTCCACTTCCGGTTGGAGCTTTAAAAACGAGAGGTAATTGTTTATTGTCTTTTTTCCAAAGCTCCGTTAAAGTGGTTAGTAGTTTTTCTATTGTTTCTCTTTGAAATGGTAGGGGGTTAAACATTTTTATTGTGTACTTAAATTATAGATCTGTTTATATATTTCCAAAATAGGCAAAGGAATTGTTTTTACTTTTATTTCTTTCATTCCGGCAAAGTCATTAATCTTTTCCTCATCTCCCCAGCTAAATACATAAACTGTAGTTTCTTTATTTAATTTTTTAACAATTTCTATAAATTTTTCAAATTCGTCATGTTCTTCTCGAAAATATACCGCTGTGTTTTTTTCTTTATTTCCGTCTTCAAACAATTGATAATATTTATTTTGTTTAATTAATTCTAAAGTATTTTCTGCTATTGCAAGCAATTCTCCGGCGTTATGAGCTAATTCTATTTTGTCTTCATCAGTTGTGTCTATGATATTATTTTTGCCAATAAACGCTGTTCTGTAAAATTTAGTTCCGCTTTTATATATCTTAGAAACCTTTTTAATTCTAGGGTAACAAACATCACTCATTATTTTATGCTTTTTACTATTAGTGATCTCATCATTGTTCGTAACTAGAATAAATTGTCTATTCCCTTGATCTTCATGGTTTAATTCCATAATAGCTTGTCCAGTAGTTCCTGAACCAGCAAAAAAATCCAAAATTATAGAATTACGATTTGATTTTCCATTTATAATTAAATTTGATAGGTATTTAATTAAATTTTTTGGTTTAGGAAATGAAAAAATATTTTCACCAAAAATTTCATTGATATCATTGGTTCCCTCTTGCGTAAAAATGTTTTCTATGATCGAAAGTGGTTTGCCTTTTCGAAGATTACCCTTTTCATCCTTCATGTATTGTTTTGCTCTAATGTTATATTTGCCATCTTTTTTAGTAAATTCTACATTGTTATTTGCGATTGCAAAATTCATTCTCTCTTTCGACCATACCCATTGTTTATCTGGCCAAATTTCTTGTCCTTTATAAACAATTGGATATACTAAATTTGGTCGATCTCCCAGGCTTTTTGTGGCTAATGGTTGAGTTCTATATCCGCCTCTAAGTTCATATTTATCATCTTTTTTATTATGTTTTTTTACTTCTCCTTCACCTAAATCAGTTTGAATATCGGTTATTAAATTTCTTGAATAACATAATATATATTCATGTATGCTGATGAATCCTCGTGTTTTTGCACCAGCTCCATATTTATTTTTCCAAATTATTTGTTCTACAAAATTATGTTCACCAAATATTTCATTGCATAGCAATTTTAATTGTGCGACCTCATTGTCGTCTATACTTATAAAAATAATGCCATTTTTTGATAAAAGATTAAATGATAACTCTAACCTTTTTTTCATAAATGAAAGCCAGTAGCTGTGGCGGAAAGGGTGGTCTTTTGGTACTTCTGTACCGTCGGGAAATTTATCTAAAATTCTTTTATCTTTGTATTTAAATCCGTCGGAGCCGGTGTTATATGGTGGATCGATATAAATTACGTCAATTTTTCCCTTGTGAGTATAATTTAAGCAAGTCAATGCGTGATAATTGTCTCCCTCAATTAATATATGCGTAGGTTTTCCGTCTTCGTTTTTTATGGCAAGTCCAGGCACTTCTTTCAATATTGGTAATTTATTTTCAACATCGTCTTCAAAAGCTTCCGGTACATCCATCCAAACTAAACCATATTTTTGCTTTTTGACAGCTTTTTTTAATCGTTCAATCTCTTTTTTTAATTTAGTAATATCATCACCCATATTTATAACATTTTATCACTTTTCTCAAATTATAGCCTGTCATATTGGTGTTATAATTTGTTCATATAAAAATTATGTCTAAATATAGAACTTATGCTTTAATTCACGGCGAAACACTTCCAACAGGAAAGATATTTGACTGTGAGATTAAAAAAATGAGTTTTGATGAACAGGATCGGAGAAAGTTTTCTCCAATACAAAGTGTTTTTTCAAAAGGAGACGATGTTGATTGCTATAAAACGTATGTTACTTCACTTCGTTATGTTGATCCAATAATGATCAGGTCAGAATATGTAATTACTCATGATATTGAAGAAGATGATCCTGGGGGAGCTCTTGGTGGTTCGATTAAAGAAATAGACCGTATATGTAGATTTTTATCTTTGGCTTGTTTGGAAGATGTAAAAAGAAAATTCGGTAGGAATCGTGGTAGCTTTGAACCGTATATTTATCAGATCAATAAAATTTACTTAATTGACGAAAAAGGTAATGAATCCGATGTTAATTTCAAGTTAGAAAGCAAACGTAGATATTTACCTAATAGGCCAGAATTTACAAACTGGAGAGATACAAACACCGTACATTTTTTAGATGAAATTTATAATTTTCACGATGAAATACTTGAGAGAGCCCTCAAATATCTCTATCGTTCTTCAATTGGAAGCTTTGTTTTAGACAGTAAAGAAAAAATCGCACTCGATCATTTTAAGTCAATCGAAATTATTATCAACTCTCTATCAAAAAAACAAACATTTAAATTACGATTAAAAGAAGCTTGTTCAAAAATTAGAATTTCTCCAGAAGAAGAAAAACAAATCAGAGACTTTTGGGATGAAAGGTCTTCATACGGAGACGTTGCTCATGTGTCACCTTTCGATCAGGCTGAAAGATATCCAAATCAATTTCCTGTACCAAGTAATGTCCAATATTCCGGCGGTGGTTTTGACTCAGTAGCCGCAAATATTATCTTAAAATATTTTCAGTACATTAAAGATATTTTTACAATAGATATTGAAGAGCCATCGAGTCATGATGGATCTGATACAAAAGAAGGTAAATTCACTCTTGTATATTCAATTGGTCTTTGGGGTACTTTTCATCATAATCAACTTTACTTTAACACAG
>JBBTSR010000007.1:0-158913 GCA_038064615.1 Patescibacteria group bacterium | reverse complement strand
CGGATTGATATGTGTTTCATTTTAGATTGTCAAATGGATTGGTATTTTTGGAAAACGGGTTTTGATATTGAGTTTTTTCGCTAAACGGATTCTCATATTTTGTCTCAATCGGAACATTCATTTTATTTTCAGCCGGAGTGGTTGGCGTTGGAGAAAGTGTACTGTTTTTCGTGGTCTGACTTTTTCTTCTTATAAAAATAAGTAGACTAGTTACTATAACAATAACAAAAATGAATGCCTCAATAAGAAGAATGAGTTTCAAACGACCGGGCCTAACATCATCCACCATAGTATCACTATTACATAAGTAAACGGAGTTGTCAATTAGTCAAAAGTTGAAAACTAATATTAAATCTGTTTTACTAAAATTAGAATGAAAACAATTGCCTATTATTCAGGGAAAATCGAAACAAAAGGCCGGGAGTGTTTTGTTGGGAATCAAAAAGTCGATTGTTCGCAGACTGGTAAGGCATTTACTACTATGGGTGACAAACTCGATCTTTTACCACAAATTCCTGTCTTAGAAAAACGCAGTGACCCATTATTCTTTACCTTTCTTCTGGTTATAATCTTGGGATTTGCGGCACTAGCAGTATTCAAGGTTAAAATTTTTGGTAAAACTTTAGGAAAATACATTAAACCAATTTGGTATCTTATTTTTATTTCCATCGCGGCTGTGGTCTGGCAGTATTTGTTTGGGCTTAAGATTGATGATGGGTTAATGTCATTAAAGATTAGCCAGTGGGTTTGGGAAATTTGTATTGCCGTCTCGGCTTATAAATTAATTAAAACAGCCAATTTCAGTTATGGCAATTTATTTTTCTTGGGAGTTCTGTACAGCCTAATTATTCATGGTCTAAAAGCAAGTGCCAGATATCTTTTTTACGCTAAAACCTTTATGTATTTACTGGATCGGTTTTTATACGGCAGTTTACTGGTGATGGTAATTGTTTTTCTCGGAGGATCGATGTTCCTTTTTTTCAAGCGAAGAGGAATTTTAAAATAGTCAATCTCCTGCCGAACAGTCTTTTGGACAAGATTGTTTGCTTTCGCCCAACCCCGGTTCACAAAGATCGTTACCACAGACTCCTTCTTTACCTTTAGGATACTCTTTTTGAATACCAGTATTCCCTGGTTTCTCTCCTTTTAGATTCTCGTTTTTCTTTCCAAATAAGTTTTTAAAAAAATCGATGATTTTTTCCCAAGGGTTTAAGTTCGTTGTTTTAAAACTTTGCTTACAATCTTGCTTACAGTTATCAATCGTTTCCGGACCTTCGCACTTTCCATCTCCACAAAGACTTGAAGTAATTTGCTTGCCAAGCCTTCCTTCTCCCGTCATTTGACTTTCTGCCGGCGGTTCTATGACTTTTGAGCAGTTAAAAATTTTCCCTCGGTCTTGAGAGATATATGTTTCAAAAAAATATACCGATCCACCGGTGCCAGCGGCAATGTACTTTCCATTGGCCGAAATATCAACTTCTTCAAGATATTCATTAAAGAGAATTTCTGTTTTTGATTTTGTTTTTCTATCAAAAATGTAAAGTTTTTTATCGGTTCCTCCTGCGGCAATAAAACTGCCGTCATCGGCAATATCAATTCCACCCAAAGAGGCGTTTACCTTCCATGAAGCAATTGGTACATTCTTATCTTTATCAAAAATATAAGCGTCTCCACCAAAAGTTGCTGCTCCTATATATTTTCCATCGGGTGTAAAATTCAAGGCCCTAACAGAACTTCCTTGTGGTGTTGGAAATTTCCAAACTTGTCTTTTATCCTTTGAAAATAAAAATACTGCGCCAGCGTCCGATTCACTTCCAACAGCTATGAATGATCCATCAGCGGAAATCTTAGCTCTATGCACAGGTGAATCACGCGTCAAGGGATCGCTTTTAATGAGCGGTTTGTTTGAGTTTTTGGAAAAGAGGTAAAATCTTCTGTCCGGACAACCAGTTGATCCTGATACAAGCTCACCATTATTTGATAGAGAAACATCATGGAAATTGCCCGAGGCATGATACTGCCACAAAGGCGTTCCTGATTTATCATTCCATAAAATCAGCAAATTAGAATTAGGATTTGATTCTTCACCCATAGTAGCTGCTGCCATATATTTTCCGTCACGGGATATAGCTACATTATAGGAATTGTTGTTATTTTTTTGGTATTTCCATAATGGTTTGCTGCTTGACTTATTAAATAACAAAGTGGTTTCACCAATGGCGGCAATAATTTTTGAACCATCTCCGGAAATGTCTACCCCACCCTTGCCTTCCGCACACTCAGGACAATTAAACTGCCATAATGGTTTTGCTGGTTTGGCAGTATCAAATAAATAAACATGCTGGTAAGTTTTAGCAGCTAAATATTTACCGTCATCAGACAAAGCCACTCCTCCCACCCATTCCTTGCCCGTGGGATAACTAAAAATCTTTTTGCCGGAGGACGCCTCAATCAAGGCAATTTCATTCTTGTCAAAAGCGCTCTCGAACAAAACCGGCCCGTTATCAGGTGAATCAATAATTGAATCCCGTGTCTTACCTTTACCGTTGGAAGTTTCAAAATAATAAAAATTAGAACCTAATTTATTGGGAACAGATTTGTATTCATATTGGACACCTTTTTTATAATCACTATCATTGGAATTTGATTTTGTCATATTAATCATCTTTCCATTGAAGTATATTTTCATATACTCAGGAGCCCGTCCTTCTTTATCCTGATAAACAGTGGAATAAGTATATCTCTGGCAGGGTGGTCCCCAGTTGGGGTAAACATGGCCATTAGAAAGAACCGGGTCATTTGGAGTCTTTGGCAGTTTGGGAATAATTCCTATAGTAGTTCCAAACCCTGGTTGTTTTATTTCAGAAAAAACAGGATTGAAGGTGAATAGAGAAAAAACTATAGCAAAACTGATAATAATAAAATTTATTACTTTCATAGAGAACCTTAATCTAATTGAAGCAGAAAATGATTTATAAAGCAAGAAACAAAATTATTTTTCCCACTTCGACACAGCAAGATCAACCTTGTTATTTTTGAAACTTACACCCTCATCAACAAGCATTTTTTTCTTTTTATTAACTCCTCCAACTCCCGAATATCCTGTTAGCTTTCCGTCGGAAGCGACGACGCGGTGGCAGGGGACGATGAGGGTATTGGGATTATTTTTCATGAATACTCCAACCGCGCGGGCCGCTTTAGGATTTCCGGCTAATCTGGCAATCTGTCCATATGTTGTCACTTTCCCCTTTGGGATAGAACGGCAGATTTGATAAACTTTATTTTTAAAATCGCTATTCATTATTTAATGTTAAGTTCTTTTACAATCATTTCAAAATCTTCTCCCTTACTAAAATCTGCTTCCTTAACCGCTTTTTTATCTGACAAATCTTCAAAAAAAGAAAAGATTTTGTTAAAAAGATTTTTTAATATTTTCTTCATATAATAACATTATAGAATAAATTTTTTTTAATAATTAACCTTAATGATTTAATTTCTCGTAACTCTACTACAACACCACTTGTCATCCCCGTGAAGACGGGGATCCAGTCTATAATCACATTATAAAATGTATATTTAGCTTGGATTCCCGCCTGCGCGGGAATGACGTGTTTGAACAATAATATTGTCAATGAGTCTGGTTTTCCCTACATAAGCAGCAATAAGAATAACTGCTTTTTTTGAGATAACTTTGACGGGGGATAAATTTTCAGGATTACAAGTTTCAATATAATCAAGACGGACTTGCTTATATTTTTGCAGATAATCTTTCATCTTAGTTTTTATAGTATGAGCGTTTTTATTTCCTGTCAATATTAATTTTTTTCCTAGCAATAGAGATTGATACAAACTTAATGCTTGAAATCTTTCTTTGGAATTTAAAAAAATATTTCTTGAAGAAAGGGCCAGCCCATCTTTGGCTCGGACAGTTAGAACAACATTGATATTTATAGGTAAATTCAGATCTTTAACCATTTGTTTGATGACAACAGATTGCTGGAAATCTTTTTGTCCAAAATAAGCATTGGTTGGTTGAATAAGATTAAATAATTTTAGGACAACTGTGGCCACGCCGGAGAAATGTCCCGGGCGACTTTTCCCTTCAAGAATATTTGAGAGTTTTGTTATGACGACACTAGTTTGGAAGCCATCAGGATAGATTGTTTTTACGTCGGGATAAAATAAATAGTCAACTTTTTCCTGTTCCAATAATTTTTTGTCCTGTTCAAAAGGTCGGGGATATCTAGCCAAATCTTCTGTGGGAGCAAATTGGGTAGGATTAACGAAAATTGAAACAACCGTCACGTGGTTTTTAGCTTTTGATTCTTTGACGAGCTTTAGGTGGCCTTCGTGAAGCGCTCCCATGGTTGGTACAAAGCCAATAGTTTTTTCAGTTTTACGTAATTTAAAAGTAATTTTTTGTATTTCTTGAGCGGAAGTTATTATTTTCATGAATTAATTTTACACCAGCGGTTGGATTTCAGGTGCTTCTGATGTAAAATGTATAAGTATTTTGCACTTTAATAATCTTTTAATATTTAAGATTTAATCTTTAATATTTAACAATCCCCTGTAGCTCAATCGGTAGAGCAGGATCCTGTTAAGATCAAGGTTAGAGGTTCGAGTCCTCTCGGGGGAGCAAATTAGCATTTAATATACCTATTTACGTTTTTAATTATGCAAATAAATATTGATTGGATAACAGTAGTTTCGTTTGTGATTAACCTTGTTTTTGCGGGTATCACAATCTATCAGGTCGTTTCATCTAAAAAAGAAGAAGAAAATACAAAAGCAAAAGTTAAGCTTTGGCAAAAATCAGCTGAAGGATTAAAGAATGGTCTTTTGGGGGTTGCTATGAACCCAAATAATTACACGAACAAGAATGATATAGCATCTGCTGTTCAATCATTGGCACAAGTGGCAACATCGTTTGATGATTCATTTGTGGAAGAAAGATTTTATTCAGAAAAAGAGGTAAAAGAAAAAAGAGAAACAACGATAAAAGAACAGAAAAAATTATTTGAAAGTTTTAAACCAATTACCAACTAAAATAATATGATTATTTATTTGTTATCTTTTCTATATCTATTGCTTTGGGGTTTTGTTTCTATTCATGGAAGAGTTGGTAAAATGGGTATTGGTGAAAAACCTCTAATGTATACCTCTGTTTTTATACAAGGGATCTTAAATATATGCTTCATATTATTTATTATTTCTACAATTACCTTTTTAATTTTTAACTGGAAACTAACTAGTTTATTGTTCATTATTGGGATGGTAACCTGTAGGATTTTATTTGACCCTTTAGTTGAAAGGGTATTTCTATTTCCGCTCGTTTCATATTTAACAAAAAAGGGTAAAGAAATCGAAGACAGAGAAAATAAATTAAAATAACTGAGTTATTGGTCATATTTGATGTTTTCTATTTCCTCTCTGATTTGAGCCACAAGCCTAAAGTCAGAGAAAGTCTTGATACAAACTAATTGCGTGGTTCTATTAAGAGTACGCTTCTCGAGCATTAGCCTGGAGAATGATATTATAACCTCATAAATTACAGGACAGAATGGTTTTAATTGGTAATAGTAAATTTAACATAACCATGGCTTGAACCGGGTAATAATGATGGATTGAACGACTTTTTTACCGAGCTGACATTAATCGTATAGCCATATATCACAACTTTATCGCCTGCAACAACTGATTTACTAACAGAATCAGTCAGACCTTCTTTATGAATAACCAATAAGGCGGATTTATCATTAACACTACTAAGACCAATAAAAATCTCACCAAAATGCATTTGGGTTCCCTGACTAAGTGTTTGAGTATTTGCCGGTTCTGAAATAGAAGTATTTTTATACCAAACGATCCATCCAATAAAGATAATGATGGCCAGAAAAGTAACGATTATCATTTTCTTCATGCACTAATAATACATCGTTTGACAATAAAACTCATTTTTGAAATAATATATCTGTGAAGAAGTCTTTCATAATTTTCACATTAGTAAAATTTTCAACACTTTTTTTATTCTCTTATTTCCTAGTCAAACTTCTGGTTCCGGGTAAAGTCCAGGCATATACCGAGCAAGATTGCGTTAACGTAGCAGTGAATTGTGTCAATAGATGCGTAAATTCAATAAATGTTGAAAACATAAACGTTAATAACCTTGATCCACTGGCTAATGCATGTGCGCAAAAATGTATTAATGAAATAACGGCTTATTGTGGAAATATCGGTAATTCACAACCACAGGTACAACAACCACAAGAGGAGCAACCGCAAAAACCTCAAGAACAACTGCCTACAGCCGTTCCGCAGGAATCTTTACCCAGAACAGTAACAAAAGGACAATACTTTGAGGAATCTTTATCGGATGATCTAGTTGCATTATTAGGACCCGATAGTTCCGGAGGTCCCTACAGTTTCAACCTCGATACGATGGGCGGATTCCCTCCCATGGGACTTATTCTGGGACCCGATGGTGTGTTAAGGGGTACGCCAACAGGGAAAGACAGTAAGTTCAGGGCTTGTGTCAAAGACGCGGGTGGAAATACTGCCTGTAAAGTAATCAATATTGATGTGAAAAAGGAAGGTGAGCCAGAGTCTGTTGTACCTGGAAATTTTCGCCTCACGGAGTTAGCATACAATAATTTACCCTACGGTAAACAGTATCAATCGAGTCAATACGAACGGGCTGTGATCAATATGCCCGACGGTTCTCTGATGTACATGGATAAGAATTCCACGATTACTCCGGTTTCGGATTATGAAGTGAAAAGTGATACCGGCAGATTCATGTATGATTATAAGCCTGCCTCGGGAGGAGGTTGCGGCCCTATCGGACAGAGTCCGACGTGGGCTTGCCGTCAGGTTGATGCACGCGACGCAACGCTACGGGTAAAAGGTACAGAATTTGCGGTTGACACTGATGAATACGGCACAAACATTACCGTTATGGAGGGAGTATTGAGCGTATCTGACCCAAACGGCAATAAGACCGTTGAAGTTGCCGGAGGCCAGTACACCTATATAGCAAAATGGGGCCTCCCGACCGATCCGCAGTCGTTTGATACCTCTCAAGTTGATTTCTGGTGGAAAGAAAAAACCGCTGAACAGATCAAGAGCGAAAGAATTATTAATTATACGGCTATTTTTCTGGTAGTGTTTTTATTTATACTTTTTATTAAGCGCAAGCAAATTTGGCCAAAAAGGTTCGGAAAGCCTGTACACACGGTCGTACCGGAAATAAAAGGAGAAAATAAAAAAACAATAGACTCAAAGTACGAAGGTCTTGCTGTTATGGCATTTCTTATCGGATGCGTCGCTGTAGCCGTCCCACTAAACTTGCTTGTAGAATTTTTCCCTCTTCCGCCTCTAATAATTGTTTTTGTAACTTCCCCCGCCTTCTTTGCAGTAAACATTGTTGGATTAATCTTTGGAATCATTGCATTCAAATCGTCAAAAAAGAGTTTTGCTATTTTTATAATTATATTAAATATCGTTGGAATTGTTTTGGGCCCATTGTTCGGTTTTTAGTACTACTTGGTGATACTTGATTTCAACGAGGTAAAAATAATACCGATATTTTTTTTGACAACTGACTTAGGTTCATCAATAACTAATGGTCTTAAAATGTGCACAATATTATTTTGAACATATGCGTAATTGGTTTCCAATTTACCGCTGTCGGCAAGCTTAACCAGTACTTCAAGATAATGGCCTTTGTTGATCGGGTGTTCTTTTGCTGAAATAATTTTATCCTGATTTATATACTGCTGGTACCACTGTTGTAAAGATTCGCCGGAGTAATGGTTTTTTGGATTCAGTTCATCATTTCCTCTATAGACAGAATTAGTATAATCCCATTTCTCATTTTCCCCGCAATTTAAATCCCATTCAGAGCCAGAAAAAACGAAATCGCAACCCGGTGGGAGAGAAATGGTTGTTTGTACGCCAAAATCAGAGTCTTTGCCGGTAAAACTTTTCCAATCATTGGCTTTCTGTTTAAATAAAGTTCCTCCGACGATTTCCAAAATAATCAAAACAACAAGCGCAAGCAAAAACACTTTTCCTCTTTTTCTCAGGAGTGGAATCATGATATTAATTGTAACAAACCTGTACAGGGTGGAATGGTTCTATGCCGTCACGCTGAGCAGATTTTGTCTTGATATAACCTTGATTCGTCTCACAACATTGACAAATACGTCTCATTTTGAGACGATTCTTTTTTTAAATTGGTAAGATGGATTATGGGTTGAAGATTGACAGTTGATGGTTAATTGTCAACTATAAAAAATAATTCTCAATCGCAAATTTTTGTTGTTCTAAAAATATTCTTTTAAGGTGATAAATATTATTTTGTTCATAAAAAAGAATCAATGCTTTTTTATATTCAACTTCATCAACGCTTCTATATGAAAGAGGGAAGTAGCCATTAGCAAGTAGTATAGCATTACTGATCATTCTTGAAGTTCTTTTATTCCCGTCGGTAAATGGTTGTAAATATGCAATCATCGCCAAATATATCAGAGCCTTTTCAGGAATATTATTATTTTTATCTGTGTGATCAACTATTTTAGCCAAGGCTTCTTCAATCTGCCATTTATTATCAAGTGGTAAATATTTTGTACCAGTAATTCCAACTCCTGACTCTCTTGTCCCTGATTTTATTTCAAGACCTTTTACAAGTTCAGAATGGATTGATCTGATGTCTAAAATATCAATTTTTTTAAAAAGATTTCTCTTTTGTAAAATTGTGTCAAAGGCGCTCTTATGATTAAGAATCATTATTGCCTCATTTTTGTCATGGCCCTTAGCTTCCCTTCGATTTTTTATTAATTCTTCGGTCTCAAGAAGTGAATAAGTATTTCCCTCAATTTGAGAAGATTTCCAGCTTAATTCAATAGTAAATCTTTCTAATTCTCGTCTCAACAAGGTTTTATCTATGGTTTCAAATTTATTTTTTAGTTTATTTTTTCCTTCCTCAAAAAGGTTTATCTCTTTTTTTGTGAAGAGTTCTTTTAGATTATCAACCAATTCAAAATTAAATTTTGGATATCTAATATTTCTTAAATCTGTTGTTTTTAAAAAATAATTATTAATATCAACCGGAATAAATAATTCTTTTTTTGGTTTGAGTTGATATTTAACGTATTTTCCACCGCCTATCTGAACAATCCAACCTTTATCAATAAGAAAGTTGAGATCTCTGATAATTGTGATGCGAGACCCACTCTCCCCATCAAATGATTTTTCTAATTCTAATCTTGAAGATTTAGGGTTGATTAATAGATAATTTAATAATTGAGCCTGTCTTTTATTTACTTGCGTATCATTCATATATCTCTAGCGTATCATAATGATACGTGAGAAAGCAAGCACATTCTAAAAGATTGAGCTTTGAGGAGTTAGCTTCCAATTTGATACCCCAGTTTTATCTTAATATAACTTCTTGCTATAATTTCTTCATATATGAAGTAAAAAAATTATTGCATAGATTGATAGATAGGATTATTTTGAATAATTCTTGGATAAGAGGTGAGTTTTTGTAAATTTTTTCCAAAGACAAATTTAGCAGTTTTGGTTTTCTTCTTTTCTTTGTTTTGAAATTTTTGCCATCTTTCATACTTCTCTTTTGACAGGTGCATTGTTCCAGTACAAAATTTACTACCACACTTACAATCATGTATACAGGGTTTACAGGTTTCGTCTTTTGGGCTAAGTAAGTAGGAGATTGTCAGTTCTTCGCCGGGTTTTATTTTTCTTAAAGCAAAAAATAAAGTGTGGCCATGAAAAATATATATCCAACAGTTTGGTTTACATGAATGATTTAAAAAATGAGGTCCTGGTTTTGTTAAGTCCGGATAAATGGAAGCCTGATCGGTCAAATACATTAAATACAATCCTTTTTTATCATTCTCCAAATCATATTCTGCAATATTTATTATTTTTCCAAGGTAGTCACTGATCACTGTACCGGCTTTTATTTCTTTTTTAGAAAAAACTCCATATCCTCTTTCTCTTGTTTTTTTAACTTCCCAATAAGAATCATTTATTAAAAACATATTGATAATTTAACATAAGTTAGGTGTATAATCCAAACAGTTTATGTCAGTACCAACAACATTTGTAATAGCCTGTTTGATGGAGCTTAATGAATTTAAAAGGGTTTCTCAAATGATTAGATCTCATGAAAAGCCTTTACCAATAACAATAACCTCTCAGCAATATCTATTTGATAAGGAAAATATGTTTATAACTTTTGTGTTGTCTCGTACGATTTGTATTCCCTCTTTTTTTAAGGAATTTTCTATAGCGCTTAATAAACAAGAATTAATGGTAATGCCTCACGGAGAAAGGAAGAGATAAAAAATTGATACAATTTTTTAACCCTTTTGCTGGAGAGCTTCTTCAATTAAAAACACCTGATTGCTTCTTAGGAGCGGCATTTTGTCTTGTGAAAAAAATCCATATTCAGATACTTCTTCGCTTTTTGTAAATTCGCCACCAATAAAGACACCTATATAACACATATCTAATCGAGAGCTAGTCCGGTCAGTCCGGGTTTTAAGCGACTCGTCGACACTGACAACAAGACCAGACTCTTCTTTTATTTCTCGTTCAATCGCTTCGGCTGGATGTTCACCGGACTTCATATAACCTCCAGGTAAGCTCCAAGAGTGTTGTCTATACGTATGCTTAAAAAGTAAGACTTCTTTTTTATCATTAAAAATAATTCCTGTTACCCCAACTAAAAATTGATTTTGAAAAAAGCGCATGAAAAATAATTGGACACCTTTTGGCATGTTTAATAACTTCCAAACTTTAGCAAGAAAAGATTTCATAACGCATTTTTGTCTTGGGGCTCAATAACGGTCGAGTTATTTTTGAGTCTTTCGTTTTCTAATTCCAGCTGATGAATTTGTTTGGTCAAATCAACATTTTCACTTTTACCTTGTTTAATTTTTTTATCTTTCCCACGTATGGTAAAGCCGGTAAAAATAGAATGGACAAGATCAACAAAATAGGCCAAACCCAGTCCCGTTAAAAGAGAACCAATAATAATGTAAAAAAGGGGAATATTAGAAAAAGTATATGTTGCAAGACGTAACGTTACTGGTGTCAAATTATTCTGAGCGAGATACACCATAGCTGATCCAATGATTAAAAACAAAATAAGTATGAGCATATAAAACAGTATACATGTTTAATTGCAACTTGACAAGTACTACAAGTAGTTGTAACATATGAAGTATGACAACTAATGACAAACAACGAGTAACCCTCTTTCTTATTCCTGCTTTATTAACACATGCCCGAGCTCAAGCTGTAGTTGAGGGGAGAACCTTAACCGATCTAGTAGAAAGAGCCTTGATAAAATATCTGCCTAAAAAAACAATAATTAAGAAAGTAAAAATCATCGTATAAAAATTAGAGGAGGTGAAATATATGACACAAGAAGTTGTGGTAGATTCTCCGCAAAAAACATATCAGACTAAAAAGGCAATATTTCGAAGCTACCAAATCATTTGGTATGCCTTAGGTGTTATTGAAGTTCTTCTCGCATTTCGGGTAGTGCTAAAACTGTTAGGAGCAAATGCATTTAGTGGATTTGCCAGTTTTATCTATGCGATCAGCAGTCCATTTGCACTGCCTTTTGCCGGAATACTCGGGACAACAGTAAGTTCGGCTTTGGTATTTGAATGGTCAACGCTTATTGCTATGGCAGTCTATGCAATTATTGCTTATGGAATTGTTGCACTATTTCAATTAGTTAAACCAACTAATCCTGAGGAGGTAGAGCAGACAGTTGATAATCAATAAGTAAATTCGTAAAACTCATTAAGAGTTTCTAAAAGGAGGTGAGAATATATGTCAGATAAAAATCAAGGTGGGATTAATCCAGTGGCAGCCGCAGTTGCCGGAGCTGTTGTTGGGGCAGGTGTTGCCGTTGCCGGAGCAGTGGTTATGGGTAACAAAAAAAATCGTGAAAAAATAAGCAAAGTATTAAATGATGCAAAAGATAAGGCAGTTAATTATATGGAAGGGATACAAAAACAAGCACAGGATAAAAAAGATGAAGTAGGAGAAAAATTAACTAAAGGAAAAGAAAAAGTAAATAGAGTAACTAAGTCAGTAAAAAAATCTTTAGATAGCGCAATAAAGGATGTTAAAAAAGCAGCGAAATAAAAATTAATTAATAGTTAAAATTAAAAATAATATGGGAATTATTCTTTGGATAATTTTTGGAGCATTGGCTGGATGGATTGCATCGGTGATCATGAAAACTGATTCCAATCAAGGAACAATGATGGACATTATTATGGGTATAGTTGGAGCTATGGTTGGTGGTTTTCTTATGAATTTTTTTGGTCAATCAGGCGTGACAGGATTTAATTTTTATAGTCTTGTTGTTGCCGTAGTCGGTGCTGTTGCTGTTATTTATATCGGTCGCGTAATGCGAAAAGGGTGAAACCTATGGAAATAAACTGGCAGGATGTTTTTTATATTACATCATCAATCGCGATGATTACCGCTTTTTTTGTCTTAATTTGGCTACTATGGTTGTTTTTTGTTGCCACAAAACTAATAAAAAATTTTACTTTTAAAATTCAACAGTGGGATCATAATGTTGATGAAATAAAGTATTTGATAACAGATGTTAAATTAAAAGTTTCAAAATTTTTGTTAAAAATTTTAGATAAAAAAAGTAAAAAAATATGAGTATTTCTTTTTCAAATCTTAGCCCACTGGCTTCACTAGTTTTTGGGATATTAATATTAATGTTTCCAAAATTTCTTAACTATCTAATTGCTATATATCTAATTCTTGTTGGAATTATTGGGTTAGGTATATTGCAGTAAAAAAATAATTTTCTTCATAAAAAAATTCAGTTGCATTATTCTAATCAATGTTATTATAATAACTTCATTTATGATACAAAGTGCCCTTGATAGACTAACCAAAGTTCATCCGGAAATGGAAATTTGGTGGGATTCTTCTCCTCTTATTTTTAAGTCTTGGGTAAAAAAGATGGTTGATGAAGCACCTGCAAATAAAAAAGCGATTTTAAAAGAACAACTTAACCGCATATATAATGTTTCCGATCCGGCAAAAAGTATGATCCGCGGTTGTACAACTAATCCTCCTTTGTCTCTTGCCGCAGTTAACAGCGATCTGCCTTTTTGGAATAAATGGGTTGACAATATGATCCGTTCCAACAAAGGGTTAAGCCGGTACGAATATTTTTTATTAACCTATAAGGAAGTAATTCGCAGGGGAGCCGAAATGATGTTGCCGATCTGGAAAGCTAGCGATGGAAAATACGGATACATCTCCGGTCAACTTGACCCTCGCCTGATAACTGAGACGGATAAAATGATTAAAATGGCCAAAGAAATCCGGGCAATCGCTCCAAACGTCATGATCAAAGTTCCCGCAAGCTCTCAAGGAGTCGAAGTGGTCAGGGTTTTATCATCGCTTGGTATTCCAACTAATGTGACTACTTGTTTTTCTTTACCGCAAATCTGGGCAGTCGCCAAAGCAGCTAAAGAAGGGATGGAGTTGGGATTAAAAAATAAAGTTGACATGAGTAAATGGCGGGCTGTCATTACAATGATGATTGGCCGTCTAACAGAGCATCCAGTTTTAGATCAGCAAGCGGAAAGACGGGGGATAAAATTATCCTGGAGTGACAAACATTGGCTCGGTATTTACGTCTTTAGAAAAGCATATAAATTACTTGAAGAAAATGCCATGCCAAGTAAAATGTTGGCGTGTTCTATGCGCGACGGTCCGATGGTCAACGGTAAATATCATTTCTGGGATGTGGAAAAGATTGCCGGTAATATAGTTTATACAATGCCTCCGTATGTCCTTGAGCCGCTCTTTAAACGTTGCAGCGACTTGAATTTCAGTGAAGAAATTTTACTTGATGATGTTCCTGAAGAAGTCTTGTTTAAGATGAGCAAAATTCCATACATCAGACAAGCTTGGGATGAAAATGGAATGGAAGTCGATCAGTTTAACACTTTTCCGGCAACCGTTGCAACCGCCGAACTATTTTCTCAGGCCTCAGCAGGATTGGAAAATTATGTGGGCGAGCGAATGTCTAAATTAAAAATTAAAAGTAAATAAGTATGAAAAAAACAATGGATGATTATTACGTTCCTTGGATTAAACCATTAAAGATGTATGTATCAAACCATATTGAACTAGCTTGGAAAAAACCATCACTTCACCGAATGATGTCCAATGAAAACCCGATTCCTCCTTCGGCAAAAGTTTTAAAAACGATCAAAAAATATAGCAAAATTGCTAATCGCTATCCTGATCAGGGGTTAGTCGTTCGTGGTAAATTAGCAAAGATGAATGGTCTGTCTAGTCCGGAAAATGTCGTTATTGGTAACGGGTCAAGTGAAATTTTTGACATGATCTACCGAGTTTTTTTGAGAGAAGGGGATGAAGTTATTCAACAGACACCGTGCTTTGGAATATATAAACTTCGATGCGATCTTTACGGAGGAAAAATTATTTCTATCCCGATGGAGTATAAAGATCGTAAAATGATCTATGATCCAGAAGGAATCATCAAAGCAGTCAACAATAAAACAAAAGCTATCGTCATTGCTAACCCAAACAATCCTACAGGTAATTTTATGGATGAAAAAGATTTCATCCGAATCGCCGAACTTGGAATTCCATTTATTATTGATGAAGCGTATATAGAATATGCAGGCCTAAAAAAATCACTGGTGAGATTAGTTAAAAAGTACAAGAACGTTATTATTACCAGAACCATGTCTAAAGCCTATGGGCTGGCGGGACTTCGATTTGGTTATTTGTTGGCTGATGAAGAGGTGGTGTCAAAAATTGCCGCAACTCTTTTACCATGGAACGTCGGGACGATCACAATGTGGGCGGCTCTTACCGGCCTTGAAGATCAGAAAGGCCTGGCTCAAAGAGTTAAGTTTAATAACGATCAGGCCGCCTTTATTGAAAAAGAAATGAGTAAAATTCCCGGCATGGTCGTATTTCCAACCCGAGCCAACTATGTTTTGTTTGATGCGGGGGCAACAGGAAAAAAAAGCGAGGACATATTAAAGTATGCTCAAAAAAAAGGAATAATTTTGAGAGGCGAAAAAGCCAAACACGGAAGCGATGGTTGGTTTAGGGTGACAATTGGATTAAAAGAAGAAAATAGATTATTTGTCAAAACAATCAAAGAATTTTTTGCGAAAAAATAAGTATTTTTCAAAAAATGCCCTTGAATTAGCCTAAACGACTCTTTATAATGAGGTTTTTAAAGACTATATGACAGAATTAGTAAAACATAAACCACAAAGACTTAGTTGTTTAGGTTGGCTTTTTGGATCAAATAAATTGTTTGGTCAACAAGACAAACCAGTTATTACAATAACTGAAATAAATTTAGTTCAACCTTTAAATCCTCGTGCTGGAATTCTTAAGCAAGGAACATCTAGCAACGAAGCGGGAGAATTATATTTTGCAAGATGGAAAAGAAAATTGTTAAAAAGACAACAAAAGGAAGTTCGTGTTAAAAAAGCTAAAGAGAAAGAAAAAAGAAGGAAGATGGTATAAAAAAACCTCATATTTCTCTATTCATAAAAAATTACGATATAATTTAGGCAATGAAAAAGAATATTTTAATTGGAGTCTCCAGCGGGATTGCTGCTTATAAAGTTCTTGATTTAATAGTTCTTCTAAAAAAAGAGGGTCATAGTGTTTTTGTCATCATGACAAAGGGGGCGACGGAAATGATCTCTCCTCAAAACTTTGAAAGAGCCTCTGGAAATAAAGTTTATGTCAATCTTTTTGAAAAAAATTTTGATTACAGGAAAGTTCTAGATAAAAGAAAAGTCAAACATATTGAACTGGCTGATAAAGCCGATGTAATGGTAATTGCTCCAGCCACGGCCAACATTATTGGAAAACTATCTCACGGAATCGCTGATGATTTTTTGACAACTACAACCTTGGCAGTTACCGCACCAATAATTATCTGCCCTTCGATGAACGTCAATATGTGGGGGAACCCAATTGTTCAGGAAAACTTAGCCAAATTAAAATCAGTTGGTTATCAAATTATTGAACCAACCTCAGGAATGTTAGCCTGTGGTTATGAAGGAGTCGGTCGATTAGAAAACATAAAAATTATCAAAGAAGAAATTATAAAACAAATAAACAGAACAAATTCTTTGAAAGGAAAAAAGATTATTATTACCGCCGGTGGAACGATTGAAAAAATAGATGAAGTGCGGTCGATCACCAACAAAAGTTCCGGGAAAATGGGAGTTGCTTTGGCTGAAGAATGTTATTTGCGGGGAGCTGATGTTTTGTTACTTCGGGCTAAAAATTCTGTTCATCCGAGATATTTGATAAAAGAAAAAATTTTCGAGACTGCCGATGAATTACTTTATTTAATTAAAGTAAATATCGAGAACACGGATTTATTTTTTCAAGTGGCGGCTGTTTCCGATTTTAAAGTCGATCAACAAGTGAAAGGTAAAATACCGAGTGATAATTTTGTTAATTTAAAACTAATTCCACAAATAAAGATTGTTGATCAGATTAAAAAACTTTCGCCAAAAGCAACATTGATTGCCTTTAAGGCGGAGTATGGTTTGTCAGAAAAAAAATTAATTGACGAAGCAGTAAAAAAATTAAAAGAATCAAAGGCAGATTTTATCATTGCTAATGACATAAGCCGGTTTGACCGTGGTTTTGAATCGGACAATAACGAAGTCTATATTATTTCAAAAGATGGGAAAGTAAAAAAAATTCTTTTGTCATCTAAAAGAGAAGTGGCAAAAAAGATTATTGGATTTGTATTTAGTCATTCCCGCGGAGGCGGGAATCCAAGCTAAATATACATTTTTAAAATGTAATTATAGTCTGGATCCCCGTCTTCACGGGGATGACAAGAAGTTTTTATGTTATAATATTTATGTATGTTACCAATGTTTATTCCGTTTTTTTATCCATTTTATATTAAAAAAGAACATGCTAAGGATTTAGTCAAGATTCAAAGACGATATGTATCTATTACGTTGATTGGATCGGCAATTGTATTAGCTATTATTCAATTTGCGGTTTCTCCAAAATTGTTTTCCTTGTATCGAGAATTTAATATTTCCGTTCCATTTATGACTCAGATATCTTCAACTGTGTCTTTTTGTGCGATCATATTACTCGTTGTTATTTCGACTATTTTATTATCAAAGGAACCCGATTATAGCGAATTGAATGAAAAACTTAAAAAATATAAAGAAGGTGAAATGATTAGAAGTAAAGAAATAATCAACACTAAGAAAGAATTAATATGGTTCATTCCAATGTTTATTGTAATAGGATGGATAGTCCTTAGTGTTATTCAACCTATTTATAATCTTACAAACACATTAAAATAATTTTTTTAATAGTTTTTTTATATTTTCCTCTCCATCTGCTTCGTTGATAATTATTTGATAGTTAATTTTTGGCTTTTCAAAATTATTAACCATTATTCTTGCATATTCTAAATCCAGAGGATAGTCGACTCTTTTTATTAGACGTTCTTCACGAATCTTCTTTTTTGTTTCAATCAAAACAAATTTTGCTTCAGGAATTTTTTTAAGTAGATCGACTCGATATTTTTCTTTAATAAATGTTTGAGCGACGACTAATTTTTTATGTTTTTTTGTAAGTTCTTGAATATTCCCGATTAATTTTTTAAAAAACACATCTCTCATCCGGTCGGTAAAAACTTTTTGAACTTTGATCGCCTCTTTCATTTCTTTGGTCAAGTCGCGATCTCCCTCATAAAAATAATAATCAAAATATTTTTCAAATATTTTTCCTACATATGTTTTTCCAGTTCCCGGCAGGCCAAATAAAATAATCGGTGACATATGAGAATTATAACAAGTCATCCCCGCGTAGGCGGGGATCCATTCTTAGTCTGGATTCCCTCCTTCGAGGGAATGACAAACTTTTTTTGATATTATTAAGTTAATAGATAATAATTTAGTTAATCAAAAAGGAGGTGATAAATATGACAGGATATGTAACTAATATTGAAGAAAAAACTTTAGAAAACAATTATTTTCGTGAAGTACTTTTTACGACTGATAAAAGTCAACTGGTTGTCATGGCTTTAAAACCAGGTGAAGATATTGGTATGGAAGTCCATTCGGATCATGATCAATTCATCAGAATAGAATCGGGAAAAGGCAAAGCGATTATGAATGGTGAAGAACATGAAATTTCCGACGGCTCAGCCATCGTTGTTCCAGCCGGAGCTCAACATAATATCGTCAACACGTCAGAAGTCGCGATGAAACTTTATACAATCTATACGCCACCGGAACATAAACAAGGGACAGTTCATAAAACTAAAGAAGACTCGAAGGAATAGTAATATCATGATTTGCCAAAAGCAATTCGGTCAACGACAGTATCTTTCATGTCCATCATGATTGCGGGTGTTATAGTAAACTCACCAAAGCGATCGTTAATTTTATCCAAGGCTCCGCTTATCTTATTAATTTTTTCTTCACCCAAATCAATCAATGTCAGTTGTTGATTATTATTTTGATTCAAAGAAAAACAGCTAACTGATATTTTTGAAACGACTTTTATTTTTGGTTGAAGAAAAAAAAGAATCATAATTTCTTCAAAAAGATTTTTAGTTGAGGAAATGGACATATTAATTTTTTTTCCACGGTGCCAAAAACTATAGTCTTGATAAAAAATTCCTAAATGAATGCCGGAAGTAAATTGACTTGATTGTCTTAGACGCCGGCCCATTTTTTCACACAATTTCATGATTATTTTTTTTAATTTATTTGGATCGTCAGTTTTTTCTTTTAAAGAATATTCTTGACCAAAGCTTTTTCTGGTCGATTTAAAATCGTCAACTTCAAATCCACGTAGCCTTAAATACCAATAATGTCCAACAATACTTTTAAAAACAACTTTTCGCAAAATATGATCTGGTGTCTTTAAAAAATCTAAAGGGCTATGAATGCCAGCTTGATTAAGTCGATATTCAAATCGAATATTTATTCCATATAGATCAATTAACGTTAATTTTTTTAAAATTTCTTCAAGATTTTTATAATCAATGACATCAAGACCGTCTGGTTTATGAAGGGAAGCGGCTGTTTTTGCTAAAAATCTATTAGTGGAAATTCCCACATTACATGAGATCCATTCTCCAATTTCTTCCCGAAATCTTTTCTTAATTTCTCGGCCGATATTTATTAGTCCGCGATTAAGGGCAGGAGTTCCGGAAAAATCTATTACCACTTCATCAATTGATCTAGGGATAACATCTGGTGAATAGTCAAGACAAATATTTTTAAATTTTTGGTGAACGTCGCGTATTAAAATTGTGTCGGCAGTCCTTACAATTAAGTCAGGATAAAGATTTTTTCCTTCCCGGACTCTCATTCCGGTTTTGATGCCAAATTTTTTAGCTTCGATCGATGGAGCCAGGATACATCCACTATCGGTTGGATAAGCGGCTATGACGATTGGTTTGCCTCGTAAATGCGGATGAGCTTGTTGTTCGACGGTCGCAAAACAAGAGTTAAGGTCGATATGCATTATCATAGGAGTAGCCTTGTTAAGTGATATTCCCATCGGAGACCTCCTCTAAAATCCAATTAAGATCTTCAGTGTTGAAGCGGATTCTAAAATCAAGGTTGCCATCGGTGACATGGAAAATATGGAGAAGTTCCCGGCCTTCGCGGACCTTGTGATGATAGCCCAGTTTTTTTATAAAATAATCACGCAATCGCCAACGGATTTTGTAGGGAATACTCCTATTTTTTTCGGCATTATAGGAAAAAATAACGCTAATTTTTTCAAAAAGTTTTTCTTGCATATACTTCGATAATTTATTGTAGTGAACGATAGTTTACTTGTCAATAGCTGTTTACAAAATAAATATTGTGTTGATATAATTAAAGAATGATTTTTCTTTCCTTAAAAACCTATAGGGAATCAACGGGAAGTGCTGCCATTAAATTACTATCTTGCGTAAAAAAGGTCAGTAAAGAGACTGGGGTAGAGATCATTCCGGCAGTACAACCAACAGATATATATAGGGTCAAACGAGAATTGGGCATAGAAGTTTGGGCTCAACACATGGACCCGATTGAACCGGGAAAAAATATGGGCTGGCTTTCTGCTTATGCCATAAAAGACGCCGGCGCTTCCGGTATTGTCATAAATCATAGCGAACATAAAATGGACGATGAACATGTAAAAAAAATATTAGATAAAGCTAAACAATACGGCTTAAAAAGTGTCATTTGCGGATTTAATCCGGAGATGATGATCAAGTTTGATAAATGGGAACCCGATTACCTGTCATACGAAAGAGAAGATATGATCGGAACAGGTGTATCAATGATAACTAAAGAAGAAGATAATATAAAAAAATTAGTTTCAGTTTTAAAAAGGCCGCTTGTGATCGGAGCAGGTATATCAACAGGCGAAGATATTAGACAAGCAATTAAACTAGGAGCGGTAGGAGCAATACTGGCATCAGGCTTTGTATTAGCTAAAGATCCGGAAGCAAAGTTAAGGGAGTTAGCAATGGGATTTAAATGAAAAAAATATTTCCGGAAAAATTAAAGATAGGTGATGAGGTTAGGATCATTGCTCCGTCAAGATCAATAAATATTTTAAGTGAAGAAATAAAAAATATTGCTAATAAAAGATTTTTAGATTTAGGACTAAAGTTATCATTTGGCAAATATATTAATGAAACTGATGAATTTAATTCTTCAAGTATTGAATCAAGAATAGAAGACTTACACGAGGCTTTTGGTAATAAAAATGTTAAAGGAATAATTACGGTTATTGGGGGATTTAATTCAAATCAACTTTTAAAATATATTGATTGGGAATTAATAAAGAATAATCCAAAAATATTTTTAGGTTACTCAGATATTACGGCACTAAATAACGCTTTTTATGCCAAAACAGGATTAGTCACCTATTCCGGTCCTCATTATTCATTATTCGGTCAAAATTTATATTTTGACTATACTTTAAAATATTTCAAAAAATGTTTGATGTCCGATGACAGTTTTGAAATAAAAACTAGTGAAAAATGGAGTGACGATGAATGGTATTTAGATCAAAACAAAAGAGAGTTGATTAATAATCCTGGATATTTGGTTATCAATGAAGGAGAATCTGAAGGAACGATTTTAGGAGCTAATCTTTGTACTTTTAATTTACTGCAGGGAACAGAGTATTTTCCTGATTTGAGTGACTCAATTTTATTTTTAGAAGACGATTATGAGACGGTTCCACATACTTTTGATCGCGATCTTCAATCATTAATTCATCTTCCTGATTTCAATAAAATTAGAGGATTAGTGATCGGCCGATTTCAAAAGAAAAGTAATATGACCGATGATCTACTAACAAAAATTATTAAAACAAAGAAAGAACTAAATAATATTCCAGTTGTTGCCAATGTTGATTTTGGTCATAGCGATCCGAAAATCACATTTCCGATTGGTGGAGAAGCGAATATAATTGCTTTAAAAAATAAAATCTCAATTAAGATTGTAAAACACTAATTGGCCAAGCCCATACAACTGCGTCAGTTGGATGAGGCTAAATTTATAAGAAAATAAGGGCGAAGATTCCTGAAGATAGCCCAAGTAATATCCCTCCTATCACATCAGTTGTCCAATGTTCTCCAAGGCTAATTCTTGATACCAACATTGTTACGTTGAACATAATTAGAAAAACGTTAAAAAATACTTTTAAATAATTATTTATTTTTGATTTCATAATCAGGTAAAAAAATATCACTGAAACAAAAATAATTCTTAGCGCGTGACCTGATGGATAAGAAGATCCTGGTTGAACGTAGGATGAAGGAAAAAGAAAATCCAAATTATATCTAAAAAATAAAAATGGCGGCCCGGGGTGGTTCATTAATGATTTTCCGATTAGTTCTACAATGTGCGCTCCGGCCAGAGGAATAAAAATTAAAAAAGATAGTATTTTTCTTCTGAAAAGAGCGATGAAAAACAATAAGCCGGCTAATATTTCAAAACTTCCGACTAAGCTAAAAAAAGACAAGAAAGAATCGTATTGAAGCGAAATATGATTTTGTAGTCGAACTGTTGTATCAAAGTCAAAGTTGCTAAGCAATTCTTTTTTGACAACAAAAGTAAATATGATAAATAATATAAAAAATAAAAAAGCTATTACGATTAGAAAAATTTTTTTCATTTTAGTTGTAATCTTGAATATATCAAAAGTGCGAGAATTATGAAACCGGCAAAATAAAAAGCGTTGTCTTTTCCAAAAGATTGAAAAATAATTCCGCCAATGATAGGTCCTATAATTCGACCAAGACTTCCAGCCGATTGTAAAAATCCTAAAGTCCCCCCATATTCTTCTTTTGGAACGTTCTCTGAAGCCAGTGCTTGAATAGTTGGGCTTGATAGACCATAACCAAATGGGAGAAAAAATAAAGCAACGTACAAAAAATTTACATGAGGCGAAAACGGAATAAGAGATAAACCAATAAACATAAAAAATAAAGAGATATATAAAATTGTTTTTTCTTCAAATTTTATTGTTAAAAAAGGTAAAACTTTAAGTTGGACGAACACCGCTATTATTCCAATATATGCAAATAACCAGCCGTTTTCGGCAGGACCGTAATTAAATGTTTTTTGGGTCCAAAGAGCAAAATTTCCTTGTTGGATGGAAGCAGCGAGGTTTGTAACAAAAAAAGTAATTATTAAAATTCCGATTGGATAGATTGATAATATTCTTTGAAATTCTTTTAAATTTAATTTTGTTTTTGGAGACTCAATCGCTTTTTTTTCATCAATAGTTTCTTTTAAGAAAAAGACTGTTGCTAAGACGCTTAACAAAGAAACACCTGTAGCAAAATAAGCCGGAGCAGAATAAGAAAACCTTGATAAAAATCCGCCGATTGCCGGACCAAAAATAAACCCTAATCCAAAAGAGGCGCCGATAATTCCCATTCCTTTAGCCCGATTTTTTTTGTCAGTCACATCAGCAATATAAGCTTGGGCAATCGAGATATTTCCGCCGGTTATTCCATCGATGATCCTTGATAAAAACAAGAGAGGTAAATTTCCCGCCAAACCTAAAATTAGATAACCGAAAGCACTACCAAGTTGGGAAATAATTAAAAGTTTTTTCCGGCCATAACGATCAGAAAGCCTCCCTAAAATTGGTGCTGCAATCAGCTGGAAAAAAGAATAAGTAGCGGTCAGTATCCCAATTTGAAAAGGACCAGCGGAATATTTTTCAGCAATATAGGGGAGGAGGGGAAGAATGATCCCAAAACCCAAAAGATCAATAAAAACGATCAAAAAAATTGTCATTAATGATTTATTGTTTCTCATAAGGAGTGATAATTGTAACAAAAAATTACTACTGCGTAATATTAGAGAGTAGTAATTTTGATGAATAAAAAAGTCCGCCTTCACCCTTTGGGTTTCGGCGGGACAAAGTCGGAGCGGCGGGACTTGAACTCGCGGCCTCAGCGTCCCAAACGCTGCGCTCTAGCCATCTGAGCTACGCTCCGTAAGAAATATTAAAAATCAAATAAGTCAGTCACTATTTTACCATAGTTGAGCTAATAATAAACGTGTTAAAATTAGCTATGAAAAGTAAACTACTTAATTTCATTTTAATTATTGTTTTTATTTCCTTTTTTGTTCATTTATTAAAAGATATTACTCAAGATATTTTAAAGATCAAAACACCTTTGGATTATATAGGAGATTTAAAAGAAATTTTGTCTTCATTTTCTTTAGCCACAAAAATTATTTATTATATTTTTGGCATTTTATCTGTTTTTGGAGAATTGTTTTTAGTGATAACAATTCCAATATTTTTATTCAAAAAAAAGACAAATTTATTAAAACCTATTTATCTAACTATATTTTTATTAGTAATTTATTTTATAACTGTTTATTCATTTCTTTTTTTAAACCCTTCCAATTTTTATTTTTCAACTCCAAATAAAGAATTGATTAGTTATTCCATTAATAATATTAAATACAAATTATTAATTGCAGACTCACCCGACGAATGGCAGAAAGGCCTTATGTTTTTTAAATCCAAAAAAGAACTTAAAGGAGCTGACGGAATGATCTTTATTTTTCCGGAAAAACAAATAAGAACTTTTTGGAATAAGAATACTTATTTAGATTTGGATTTATACTGGATGAACGGGAAAACAGTGATAGGAAAAAGTTTTCTGCCATCAATATTGAAGTCAAAAGAAATTATTATTGTTAAATCAACAGAAGAAGTTAATAGGGTAGTGGAGATAATTAGATAATTATTTTTTCAGCGCTTCAATTCCCGGCAGGGTTCCTTTCTCAATAAATTCAAGCATTGCTCCTCCTCCGGTTGAGATGTGAGTGATTTTATCAAGATATTCTTTTTTGGAAATAGCGGCTAACGTATCTCCGCCACCAACAATTGAGACTGCATTATGATTTTGAGCTATTGAATAATAAACAAAATCAGTTCCCTGTTTAAATTCAGGATTTTCAAAATATCCAACTGGCCCATTCCAAATAATGGTTTTTGCCTTAGCAATAATGCCGCCAATTTGAGCTTTGGTTTCCGGACCAATATCAAATATCGATTTATCAGAGGGAATATTCTCAATCTTTACTATTTCGCTGTTCTTATCTTCCTTTGAATTAGCAACGACTGCATCAACAGGCAGAACAAGAAAAGCCCGGCCTTTTTTTGATAAAGAAAGAAGTCTTCTCGCCTGTTGGACTGCTTCATATTGGCAAAAGCTTGTTCCCACATCATGTCCTTGAGCATTGACAAAAGCATTAGCCAACCCGCCGCCAATAATCAGATAATCAACAATTTTTATCAATTTATTTATTAATCCAATTTTAGTTGATACTTTGTTGCCACCAATAATTGCCACAATCGGTTTTTTAGGTTTATTAATAGCTTTAGATATTATTGCCAACTCTTTTTTAAGAAGAAGCCCTCCGTATGAGGGAATAAACTTTGGAGGACCAATAACAGAAGTATCTGACCGATGAGAAACCGCAAAGGCATCATTAACATAAATATCAGCCAAAGAAGAAAGCTGTTTTGCAAATATTGTTGAATAATCCTTTTCTTTTTGGTAGAAACGAATATTTTCAAGAACTAATATTTCTTTTTCTTTTTGTTCTTTAAATACTTTTTGATCACAAGTCAGAAAATCATCTATTAATATAATTTTATAATCTGGCAAATACTCCTGAAGCCTTTTAACTACTGGTTTTAAAGAATGTTTTGGATCCCTTGTTTTTGGTCGATTAAGTTTAGCAACACAGATTAATCGGTTCTTGTTTTTCAATAAATATTTTAGTGTAGGAAGATTTTGTTTGATACGGACATCATTAGCGATTGAATAATCAGGATTTAAAGAAACATCAAAATCAACTCTAAGGAGAATGGTTTTATTTTTGATTTCAAATTCATCTATATAAGTGACTTTCTTCATAAAATCAAATAAAATCACTTAATTTTTCAACCAAATCCACAAGTCTTGTGCTGTATCCCCACTCATTGTCATACCAACCAAATATTTTTACTAAATTACCATTGACTACTTTTGTATAGTTAGCGTCAAATATACAAGAAAATGATGATCCGATAAAATCAGATGAAACTAAGACTCTATCTTCATAACCCAAGATTCCTTTCATCGAAGTTTCTGATGCTTCCTTAAATTTTTTGTTAACTTCTTCAACTGTTGTTGGCTTCTCAACAACGACAGAAATATCAGTGATTGAGCCTGTAGCGACCGGGACCCGAAGGGACATGCCATCGACTTTTCCTTTTAACTCAGGAATAACTTTAGCAACTGCCTTAGCAGCACCAGTTGTTGAAGGAATAATATTTATAAAAGCCGCTCTTGATCCACCTGGGGTTTTTCCAGCGTCATCGAGCAATTTTTGACTAATAGTCATCGCATGTATGGTTGTTAAAAACCCTGAGACAACTTTAAAATTATCATTAATGACCTTAAACATTGGAGCAGAGCAGTTAGTTGTGCAGGAAGCGTTTGATATAACTGTTTCTTTTTTAAAATCAAATGTTTTGTCGTTTACTCCAAGGACTACAAACGGTGTTTCTTCGTCTTTTGCCGGAGCGGTCAGAATAACTTTTTTTACAGAGCCTTTCAGATGTTTTTCCAAATCTGGTTTTTTATTAAAAGCACCGGTAGCGTCAACGACGACGTCCACTCCATACTTATCCCAAGGAATATTTTCCGGTTTATCATTGAGCAAAGTTAAAATCTTTTTACCGTTAACGGAAATTCCGTTCTGTTCTTCTTTAACTTCCATACCAAAACGTCTATAAACAGAATCAAAGGCCAAAAGGTAGGCCATTATTGAAGTTGGCGTTTTTCTAGTATTAATTGCTACAATTTCAAAATTATTTCTGCTTAAAGCAATTCTTGTAAAAGCTCGACCGATACGACCAAAACCATTTAGACCGACCTTTATTTTCTGCATAGAAATTTGTTATTTACTTATAATAATGATGATGCGTAGTGACGTAGCGAATCGTACCGGATATTCCTCTAATAACTATGGAATGTGTAATTGCTTTATTTTTTCCAAAAACTACACCGCTAAGAAGGGGGCCGTCAATAACTCCAGTAGCGGTAAACGTTAATTCTTTTTCTTTAGCCATATCTTCTGCATTAAAAATTTTATTGATATTTTTAACACCGGCTGCCTTTATTTTTGGAATATCAGCATCCTTTTTTGGTTTAAACTGACATAAAATTTCTCCACCTAAGATTTTTACAGGGACAGCGGCAAGTACAGCTTCGGTCGATCCACCAACTCCCATTAGCATATCAATGCCACTTTCTGGAAAACAAGTAGCGATAGCAGCAGCAACATCACCATCAGTAATTAGCCTGACTCGAGCACCTGCGTCACGAATTTCTTTTATTAAATCAGCGTGTCTTTCTCTATCCAAAACAACAACAGTAATATCTTCAACTTTTTTATTCATTGCTTTGGCAACTTTTTCGATATTTACTTTAACAGAGGCTTCTAAATTAATAGCTTTTTTACCAAGGGGGCCAACACAAATCTTTTTCATATAAGTATCAGGAGCGTGGAGAAGACTGCCTTTTGGACCTGAAGCAACCACGGTCGTAGCATTATATCTACCATAAGCAACACTATCAGTACATTCAAGAGGGTCAATTGCCAAATCCATAACAGGTCCTTTTTTGGTGCCGACTTTTTCACCGGTGTATAACATCGGGGCTTCATCTTTTTCACCTTCACCTATGACAACTGTTCCGGAAAAATCTATCTGATTAAAACGTGATCTCATTGCATCAACGGCCGCGCCATCTGCTTTCTTTTTTTCACCTCGACCTATCCATTTGGCCGCTGCAATTGCGGCTGCCTCAGTAACCCGAACGAATTCGAGAGCTAAGTTTCTATCCATTTTGTAGTATTAAATAAATTAAGTTGAGTAAATAAGTATTCAAACTGAGTTTTTAAAGCAGTAAGAGTTTCTTTTTTATAATTTTCTTCTTGAGTCCAAATCTTGTTTTTAAACGGTCCAAGAGCTTTTTTTCTTGTTTTATACAAATTCTGATCATCAGTTTGACCTTCTTTCATCTCATCTTTACAATTAATCTTTAACCATTCATAAATTTCTTGTTTCAATTTTGGATCCATATGATCATAAACAATATTTTGAAAGCCTGTGGCAAGATGAATTTCAAGAGCATTGTATGTTGGAAAATTATGGAACAAACTATTAGGTAAAGTGGATGCCCCATGCTGGACTGATCCGCCGATTTTATATTTACTTCTGGCCGATTCCGTAATCGATTTCAAAACATTAAAATCTAACTTGACTTCTGCAATTGTTCCATCGGGCAACGGGATTCCACCGTGAGAAGTACCTGTTTGAACGCTGACCTTACTAACGCCAACCAAATTTTTCCCCTTAATTAATTTTAAATAATTATCCATGAAAGTTTCAAAATCAGCGACGTTACTATTGACGCCACCAATATGTCCAATCTCGCCTCCAATTGAAATCATTACATCTTTTGGTTGAATTGAGCGAATATATTCGGTTAAGAGCGCTGTCATTTCATAATTATTTCTTTGTCTCTCAACAATATCAGTTTTGGTTAAATCAACAAGAGTTGATGCGTCAATATCAATATTGTAAAAACCGGCATCAATAGATTTTTTAATTAACTCTTTTATTTTGTCAATTTCATCTTGTTTATTTACAATAAAATTTTTAGCTGAAAATTGGTAATGATCGCCCTGGACAAAAATTTTTCCAACGTAATTTTCTTTAATAGCCGCGGCTAAAATTGAAACTGCATATTCATCTGGTTGTTGATCAGTATATTTAATTTCAGACCGGGCAATTTCAAAAAGAACTGGGCCGACTTTTTTTTCTTTCATTATCTGGAAAACCTGACGGGCCAAATCATAAGTGAGAGTGCGAACATTAATAGCAGGGACGGTAAACTCGCTGACTTTACCTTGCCCGATGGACATATAAAGGTCATTAATTGAGGCAAGTTTAATTCCTTTTTCTTCAGCTAATTTTCTTATAGTGGTTCTTGAAGATTTTTTAGTATTTTCGTCTGGAGAGAATATGGCCGAATAAATTAATTCATCAATATTTTCTACCATAAAGTAATGATACTATAATAAAGAAAAAAATAACTGTCAAGCGAATTTTATTTAATCTTACACAAGAATAGAAATGTCCGCCTTCGCAAGAATAGAAATGTCCGCTTTTGAATAAACAGGTTGGGATAATTTATCAAATCTGTCATTCCCTCGAAGGAGGGAATCCAGACTAAAATCACCTTATTTGTTTTTTAAAAATGTAATTATAGACTGGATCCCCGTCTTCACGGGGATGACACAAGAAACAACTTAAAAGCGGACATTTCTAATCTTGTCTGACAGCGAATTTTATTTAACCGGATCAAGTCCGCCTTTATTCCACGGATGACAGCGAATAATTCTTTTTAGTCCAATAGATAGTCCTTTCACGGCTCCGTATTTTTTCACAGCTTCATAAGTGTAGTTGGAACAAGTAGGAGTAAAACGACAGGCGCTTTCTGATAAAAACAATTGCTTTGCCAGTGCTCCACGAAAAAGTTCTGTTTTTTGATAAAAACGGATAAACTTGAGAATAACAATCTTCATATTGTTATAATTCTACTATGAAAATATCTATTATCACCCTATTCCCAAAGATGATCAGTGGTTTTTTTGAAGAGAGCATCGTTAAACGGGCGATTAAAAAAAAACTTGTTGAAATTGAAATTATAAATTTAAGGGATTTCGCCATTGATGATTATGGAACGGTTGATGATCGACCGTATGGAGGAGGAGCGGGGATGATCTTGAGAGTGGATGTAATTTATAAAGCAATTAATAAAATTACGAATGACGAATTACGAATTGAAGACAAAAATCCGAAATCCGTAATCCGTAATCGGAAAATTAGAATAATATTAACTTCACCTAAGGGAAAGATATTAGATCAAAAGAAAGCGCAGGAATATTCACAATTAAATCACTTAATAATTATTGCCGGACATTATGAGGGAGTAGATGAGCGGGTGTTGGACTTTGTTGATGAAGAAGTATCTCTAGGAGATTTCATCATGACAGGCGGGGAAATAACAGCTTCAGCTATTGCGGATGCGGTTGTTCGATTAATTCCTAGAGTTTTAAAAAAAGAAGAGGCAACTCTTAAGGAAACTTTCAGTATAAAAGGAGAAAATTTATTGGAATACCCGCAATATACCAGACCCGAAGAATTCATAGGTAAAAAAGTCCCGGAAATTCTTTTAAAAGGAGATCATAAGAAAATTGAAAAATGGCGGATGAAAAAAGCCCTTGAGGAAACGAGAAAAAAAAGACCGGATCTACTTGACCCGAACAAATAAATTGTTTACAATCTAACTATTACTAATTTAATATAAGTTAAAATGAGAAAGTCCTTTTGGTTAGTATTAATTGTTTTTTTGGTAATCGGTGGAGTTTTTTTTCTTAATCAAAGAAAACCTTCAATTGAAAAAAAATCAACAATCACAACAGTAACGAGCTCTGGTCCGGTTAAAGATTTTTCTATGATTGCTAAAAAATGGCAGTTTGATCCATCTGTCATCAATGTTAAACAGGGAGACAGGGTAAGACTAAAAATAAAGAGCATCGATGTTACTCATGGTTTTAGTCTGCTTGATTTTAATGTTAATGCAAATTTAGAGCCTGAAAAAGAAATTACAGTTGAATTTGTTGCTGATAAAAAAGGCGAATTTACATTTTTTTGTTCGGTTTTTTGTGGTGTAGGGCATATTGGAATGAAAGGAAAATTAGTAGTAGAATAAGTTTGTAGGGAACAAAGATTTTTGTTCCGTACAAATAATTAAAAGTTTGAATATATTAAATATGAAAATCATAAAACTGGAGGCAAAAAAGTTTTCTGACAAGATTTTATCAATGAGAGGGATTTCAAAAAAGACTGTCGAAGAGCATTTAAAGTTATATGCAGGTTATGTTAACAAATACAATGAGATCCAAGAAAAATTATCTGAATTAAAAGAGGATGATTATACAAAAGCAAATCAGGTTTTTTCTACCATCCGAGAATTAAAAGTTGAATTGTCTTTTGCCTGGGGTGGAGTAATAAATCATGAAATTTATTTCGGACATCTGGGAGGAAAAGGCAAGGTACCAGACGGTACCTTGTTGAAGCAGATCGAAAAAGATTTTGGCAGTTTTGAAAATTATAAAAAAGATTTAAAAGCGACCGCTATTTCTGCCCGTGGTTGGGTTTGGACAGGATTTAATTACAGAGAAGGAAGATTGGTAAATTATTTAGGTGACTCACAAAATACTTATTCTATGTGGGGAGTTGAGCCAATCGTTGCTCTTGATACCTATGAACACGCTTATTTTATTGACTATGGAGTAAACCGTGCCGGCTATATTGATTCATTTTTTGAAAATATAGACTGGAAGGTAGTTGAAGAAAATTTTCAAAACATAGTTGGTTGCTGTGGGGAGTGTTGATATTATATAATTCTTGGATATGGTTAGAACCAGAATTGCTCCGTCTCCGACGGGTAAAGATGTCCACGTCGGATCGGTCGCGACTGCTTTGATAAACTACGCTTGGGCAAAAAAAAATAAAGGTCAATTTATTGTCAGAATAGAAGATACAGACAGAACAAGAATCGTTGAGGGCGGAGAAGCGCAAATGTTAAAAACTTTAAAAAGAGTTGGACTTGTAGCCGATGAATCTCCGGAAGTTGGTGGCCCTTATGCTCCTTATAGACAATCAGAGAGGCTAGATATTTATAAAAAATATGCGGAAGAATTAGTTACCAAAGGAAAAGCTTATTATTGTATTTGTACGCCTGAAAGACTAACTAAAATGCGCGAGGAACAACAGGCAAAAAAACAGGTTCCAAAATATGACCGTCTTTGTTTAACAGATCAAAAAAAGATTATTCAACAGATTAAGGAAAAAGATATTCATCGTGTAGTTCGCTTATTGATACCAGAGGGTCAGATAAAATTTAATGATGCCGTCCGTGGGGAAATAATAATTGACACGAAAAATATTGATGATCAGGTATTACTCAAGTCCGATGGATTTCCAACCTACCATTTAGGTGTTGTGGTTGATGATTATTTAATGAAAATTACCCATGTTATTCGAGGTGAGGAATGGCTGCCATCTACTCCAAAACATATTATTCTTTATCAGGCATTTGGTTGGGAACTGCCTGTTTTTGCCCATATTTCATTGCTTCGCAATCCGGATAAATCAAAACTTTCCAAAAGAAAAAATCCGGTTTGGACTTCGTACTATTTAGATCAGGGAATATTTCCGGAAGCCCTGTTAAATTATTTAGCTCTGATGGGCTGGAGCCACCCTGAAGGCAAGGACATCTTCTCGTTGGAAGAATATATCAAAGTTTTTGATATTAAAGATATTCAAAAAACGGCCCCGGTCTTTGATCCGGTGAAACTGGAATGGATGAACGGAGTATATATTAGAGAAATGAAGAATGAAGAATTAAGAATTAAGATTTATGAATTTTATCAAAAAAAATATTCAGAAGACTTAATTGAAAAGACTATTCCATTAATCAAAGAAAGAATTAAAAAACTTTCTGACTATTTACCTTTATGCGAGTTCTTTTTTAAAGCTCCAGAAAAATATGAAGTAGATTTAACTAGTAAAAAGGATTTTTTTGAAAAAGTTAAGGCTGAGTTAGAAAAAGTTATAGATTGGAAATCAATGATAATCGGAGATTCATTGGTTAACTTAGCTAAAAAATTTGAGATAAAAAACTCCCAATTTTTTGCTGATATGAGAATGGTAATTACGGGTAAAAAGATCTCCCCACCGTTGAATGAATCTATGGAAATATTGGGGAAAGAGGAATGTCTAAAGAGAATTTATCAGTTAACTAGTTAACTGATAAACAAAAACACTATGAAAAATCAATTAACCTACAAACAGTCGGGGGTTAATTACGAAACGATTGATTACTTAAAAAGAATTGCCCAACAAGCTGGGAAAAAAACTATCAATAATCTTCCTAAAAATTATCAGGAAGTTTCTGCCAGCCGTGGTGAGTCAGCTCATGTTATTGATGCCGGCGATTTCTATTTTGCTTCTGTTATCGAGGGATTGGGAACGAAAAGTTTAGTTGCTGATGAAATGTACAAGCTGACCGGAAAAACCTATTACGATAGTTTGGCTTATGATACGGTGGCCATGATTGTTAATGATCTGATTACAGTTGGTGCAAAACCATTAACCTTAATGGCTTATTGGGCGGCCGGTTCTTCGGATTGGTTTAAGGATAAAAAAAGAGCTGATGACTTAGTTTCCGGTTGGACAAAAGCCAGTCAAGACTCAGATGTTGTTTGGGGTGGGGGAGAAACACCAGTTTTATCAGGAGTAATTGAGAAGAATAAAATTGATTTGGCTGGCAGTTGCTTTGGAATAATCGATCCAAAAAAAAATCTGTGCTTGGGTGAAAAGCTTTGCTCGGGAGATAGAATAATTTTATTTGAAAGTAACGGCATCCATGCCAATGGCTTAACTTTAGCTCGAAAGATCGCCGAAAATTTACCAGAGGGTTATTTAACCAAAGTTGATAAAGTAAAGACTTATGGGGAATTATTACTAACCCCAACAATAATTTACGCCAAATTAATTGAAAAATTATTAGCTAACAATATTGATATTCATTATATGGTGAATATCACCGGACACGGCTGGAGAAAATTAATGAGACATAAAAAGGAATTGACTTATAAAATAACCAATCTTCCACCAGTTCCTGAAGTTTTAAAATTTATTGTTGAACAAGGAAAGATTGATGAAAAAGAAGCTTATGGAAATTTAAATATGGGCGCCGGTTTTGCCATCTTCGTTCCAGAGAGTGACGTCGCTCAAGTATTAAAACTTTCAGAATCCCACAACATTAAAGCCTATGATTATGGAGTAGTCGAATCGGGAGAAAAAAAAGTCATCATCCAACCCAAAAACCTCACCTTCTCAAAAGAAACCCTGCAGGTGAGAGTGTGATTATCGTTATTTAAACTGCAGGACAATCTTACTGTTAAGAGCTTCGGCCAATCTTTTTAAAAGCAAAAGTGACGGATTAGCAGACATGGTTTCAATCCTTGAGATAACAGCTTGAGTTGTGTGAACTTTTTTTGCCAAGCTTCTTTGAGACATTTTTTTAGACAATCTTTTTTGAATAAGAGTGCTAGCAAGGTCGTATTCAACTTGTGATTTTTTCCACGCAATTTTAAATTTCGGCACTTTTAGAGAATCTTTTAAATGATCTTGAAATGTGTAAATTAGTTTATTTTTCATATGATTTTATGATATCTTAAAAGATATCATTTGTCAAGGATAATATTGATAAAATCTTTTTAGAGCAATGGATATTTCTTTAGAGTTGGTTTTTTGAGTTTTCTTGATAAAACCATGGAGAAGTAGGATAGTTTCTTTATGTGAAATGATATATAACATGCGAATATTATCTTTTCCTAATATTCTTATTTCCCATAACGGAGTTCCTGCTACTTTTTTGATATGTTGAGGAATAGAATTAATTCCATATTCAATAATTAATTTAAAAATATGAAAGACTTTGACCTTTTGTTTATGCTCTAACGAATCAATAAATTCTTTGACAGGATTATCGTTGCTACTGGAAATATAGTAAATAATTTTATTTTTCATACTAAATACAAAATTAGTCCACCGCTTATAACCTACAAAAGTATAGTTTTAGACTATTATAAGGCCAAATATTTGACGATAGATATGCAATTATCTTATGGACGACCGTCTTGAGGATAAAATTTAATTTTCTGTGCCAAGCCGTGTTTAAACTTTTTTCTCTTGCATTTTCCCGCCCCCCAAAAACAGCTTTTTATATACGCTTTGCTTGTCATCCCCTCGTAGGAGGGGATCTAGTCTATAATTACTTCATAAAAACAATAAGGAATATTTATCTTAGTGACGGCCGTCATGAAGATAGTGTTTAGTTTTCTGTGCCAAGCGATGTCTAACCTCCGAGGTTAGGACAGGGGTGGCCATGATAGGCTGTGTACAACCGGGCCGGTTGGATGAGGCTAAATAATCTCTTTTCCTCTTTGAATCAGAAGAAAAAAGTCATCCTTGAACCCAAAAACATTACTTTCTCAAAAGAAACCCTTCAGGTCAGAGTTTAATTTCCCCTTGCAAAGCTCTAAAAAAGGAGTATAAATATTGCAAATATTCAAGTTACAAGCTTATATTTTTAATATAAAGAAATTATTAGTTTATATTAATAAAATTAAAGGCTATAAATTAATTATATGAAAATACTATATGCAACTTCTATCGAGGAAGGGGTGTGGAGATATATTAATTTGTTTGGTAAGTATTCATCACTGTACAAATTATTAAAAGATTCCGCAAAAGCCAAACAGATATCTTTTTTATTGAAACAAGCAGAAGAGTATTATTCAAGCGCAAAAACATCTTCTATATTAACTAGGCCGGTGCTTTTGTATTATGGCATGCTTAATTTAGTAAAAGCATTAATCTTATTTAAAGATAAATCTTTTTCTGCAGAGCAGGGACTTGAGTTAAGACATGGAATAGGAAGAGGAAATAGAAAAAGTAAAAGCTTGTTAACTTTATCTTGTTCAATAGGAAAGAAAGATAAATATGTAATGGTTAATTTGCTTAAGATAGCTACAAGCGATTGGTTTACTGTTTCTGCAGTTATTGAAGGTAATGCAGCAAAACAATCGCAAATTTCAAGTTATACTAAGCAAATTACTGCTGCTATAGGGAAAACTTTTCGTGCATCGGAACTATTTGTTTTAATTCCTGAGCTTCAAGAGCTATTACTTGAAACAACAAACCTTCTTCCAAGAACAATTCCGATCTCAGCAATTCAATTTGATCAAATAAAGAAAGACAATAAGTTAATTATTTCTAATGGATTACTGTGGCTTAGACATAATAAAGATCCAAAACTTTTAAAATTAATAAAAGATTATGAATCAAAAAAAGAGATGAAAGATTGGTCATTAGAAAAGGATTTATGGGACGTTAGAAGATATAAATTATTAAAACAAGCGGAAAACGTATCAATTCCAAATATTAGAGAATCTATCTTTGGAGAAAAATTTGCATTATTTATTTCTAATAAAAAAGAATTATCAGAAATTGTTGTCCATTACTTACTTGCATTTATCTATGGAGAAGTAGCTCGTTATAATCCATCAATTTGGTGTAAGTTTATGGAAACAAAGGTTTTTGAGACAGAATTAATTGAATCATTCTTTGAATTATCTATAATCAAATTTCCTTTGCTTATTTTACGGGAGTTTAGAAGCGACTTGATATATTTTAAGCAAACTTAATTAAAACTCAAAGTTTGATAATTTTTTTAAAAATACTTCTTCAAATTTTTCTTTATCCTTTCCTCAATCGGATATTCAAAGGCCTTGAATTTTTTGCCGGTGAGTTTTTCTTAAATACTTATTGTAATTTTTTTTCCATTTTCTCCATTTTTGACTCAACTCCTTTCACAAGAAATTTCAAATATAACTTGGCGGAGAAATCTAAATCGGGTATTTTTCTCTTCAATTTGTCATAGAGTTCTCTTCCTGTTGCTAATTCCTCTTTCATCCACCTCCTTATTACCTCATTTCCATCTAACAAGTTTGGATCATTCATTAACACCTCTCCGTCAATACCGGCTTCTTCCAGAACTTCTTTTGGAATTTTACAAGTAAAGCCAGCCAGCTCTGGTTTCAGGTCAGCAAGAGCAAATATTTTACCTTGAAGTTGAGCTATTTCTTCAATATCTTTAAACCTGGTTTTCGAATGGAGAGCAATGAGCATAATGTTATGGGCATAACTGAAAGAATTATCATCAATAGTTTCTAGTTCGGCTTTTGTCAGTATTTTATGATTGACTCTTCTATAATGTTCAACCAGCATCGCATCAAGAAACAAATCCCAGTCCCGCCTGACGTCATCGCCTGGCTTTTGATCTTTTTCAAGATTTTCAAGTGTATATTTAAGCAAAAAATCCAGAGTAAAGTCCCTTTTTACTTCAGAACCCCTATTTCTTATTTGGTTTTTTGCTGCTTTTACATATTCGGGAAAGTCTTCGTATCCAAAAACTTTTGGATCCAAATCTCCATCGGCCATATCGTCTGTTGCCCGGCCACCCATATATGCCGGGGCGGCTGAAGGGTAGGGGGAAAATTCTGCCGGAGCCGATACCGGCAAACCCAAAATTTTGGTAGGCAACGTTTGGAGAAATGAGTAACCGCTTAAAAGACTGACGCTTTCACCTATTAGTAAATATTTTTTTAAAGATCTTGCATAAAATACGAGTTTAATATCAGTAACTACTTTTAGGGCAAAGAACTCATCAGGATATCTTTGCACACTTTTTTCATACATGGACGTAAGTCCTTCTCGTAAAGCCATTGTCACTAGATTATCAGATCAGCTCAATAAAATCAAAATAACTAGCAATCTTAAAAATTTAAGCAAGATAGAGCTTATTCATAAGTAAGAACTTAAATTCTTCTTTATTCTTTCCTCAATCGGATATTCAAAGGCCTTAAATTTTTTGCCGGTGAGTTTTTCGTAAACTCCGATGTATCTTTGAGCAACAGCAACAATTAATTCTTTTGCCATTGCAGGAGGCGGACCGTCTCCGCGATAGCCTCGTTTAACGTACCAAAGTCGTAAAAATTCTTTATCAAAGTTTTCCGGTTCCAAGCCTTTTTCAAATCTTGACTTATATGTCTTGGCGATCCAAAATCGGGAAGAGTCTGGAGTGTGGATCTCGTCGATCAAGGTCAACTTTCCATTATGCAGTCCAAACTCATACTTTGTATCAACCAAGATCAATCCCTTGGAAAGACAAAGTTTTGTACCAAATTTAAAAAGAGACAAAGACGCTTTCTCCATCTGTTTATAAAGTTTTTCACTGACCAATTTTTTTGCAATTATCTGTTCTCGGGTCAATCTTTCATCATGACCGGTGGCACCGACCAATGGGTGAGTGGTTGGGGTGATGACAGGCTCTTTCAATTTTTGATTTTTCTTTAATCCGTCTGGAAATTTTAATCCGTAGATGACCCTTTCACCTTTTTCATAAGAACCCCAAATAGAAGTATTGGTAACTCCGGAAATATATCCGCGGACGACCATCTCGACCTGGATCGGCTCACAATTTTTTGCAACGGAAACATTTGGATCAGGTACTTCGATTAAATGATTGCTAATAATTTTTTTTGTTTTTTTAAACCAGAAAGCCGCCAGTTGATTTAAGACCGCTCCCTTAAAAGGAATATTACCCAAAATGACATCAAAGGCCGACTGGCGGTCGGTGGTGATTAAAATTCTTTTTTTGTCTTTAAAATAAATATCTCTGACCTTCCCCTGAAGTTTTTTTCCCAAGGGCAAATCAACGGTTTTTAAAACTTTTGGTAAAGATTCAAGAATCACTTTTTCCGTGACCATATTATTTTTTTAAAATTTCTAAATATTTTTTAACCCCAAGTGTTTTCAATTTTTCTGTTTTTTCTAAGACCGTCTCTTTTTGTTTTGAACGAAAGTTATTTAACTTTTCTGCTAATCCCTTATCAGAAGTTGCCAGTATTTGAATTGCCAATAGTCCAGCATTTTTGGCTCCGTTGATCCCGACGGTGGCAACAGGAATTCCGGGAGGCATTTGGACGATTGAAAGAAGAGAATCCAAACCATCCAAAGATTTTGATTTAATGGGAACACCAATCACAGGTAGTGGGAACATGGCGGCGATGACACCAGGGAGATGGGCAGACCCGCCGGCTCCGGCAATAATTACTTTAGTTCCATGAGCCACGGCTGACATTGCGTATTCTCTCGTTGCCTCAAATGTTCGATGAGCTGATAAAACAAGAACTTCGTTCTCAACTCCAAAATCATTTAAGACATCGACAGCTCCTTTCATGACTTCAAGATCAGAATCGCTTCCCATAATGACCGAAACTATTACTTTATTCATATATTTTTAATAATTTTTACTAACTTTTTTGCCCTTTCGGGTGCGTCACCGATGTGATTTTCGACTTCCATTAATTTTTCTAATTGAGTTTTATTTAAATATTTATTAACTAATTTGTCCCCCAAAAGTAATTGCATCATGGGATTTTTTTTACCTTTTTGAATATCGGTCCAGGCGATCATTGAATTGATCCTTAACACTTCGTGCATTTCCTGACGATTGGCTCCTTTTTTAACAGCTTCCAAAATTATGGATTCGGAAGCAGCAAAAGAGGCGTACTGGTTTAAATTAAAGCTAACTCTTTCTTTATTAATAACTAAACCGTTGATTATTTTTTCGGCCGTCATCAAAATTTGATCAGTTGTCAAAAAAGCTTCAGCAATAACAATTCTTTTGTTAGCGGAATCATCAAGGGTTCTTTCTAAATATGAAAGTGACGCATTTTCAGAAGCTACCTGTGGAAGAGTAGCAACAAAACGGGCGAGAGAACAAATATTCTCGCTGTTGATTGGATTTTTTTTGAACGGCATCGCTGAACTACCTACCTGTTTTTTCCCAAATGGTTCCGACCATTCGCCATAAAGAGGAGATTGGAGAATTCGAAGGTCCCCGGCAAATTTGGCTAGTGCCGAAGTGACCATCACCAAACTATTTAAAACAATAAAATCAAAAAGTCGGGGATAGACCTGACCGGAAATCAAAGAGGCTTCAATTCTCAGACTTTTCATTACTTTACTTTCTAACTCCCCAGCGGATATTGTTTTATCTTTTAATAGTTCTTTATAACTTGCTGCGGTTCCAACTGCGCCTTTCATTCCTTTGCCTTTAATGGTTTTTTTGGCAAATTGAATAGATTCAAAAGCGACCAATAAATCTTGGGCGTAAAAAGATAGGCGGTAGCCAACTGTTGTTGGTTCAGCCGGCTGCAAATGAGTATAGCCTAAACAAGGAAAATCAGAATATTCGTCAATTTTATCAGCCAGTAAATTTAAAATAACAACAACTTTTTTTTCAACAATTTCTATAGCTTCTTGAATTCGTACCATATCAGCGTTATCAACAATGTCCATACTGGTCGCTCCCAAATGAATTTTTCCTCCGCCGATTTTTGCTTTCTCGGCAAATTCTTTAATTGCCGCCACAACATCGTGCTTAGTATCTTTTTCCAACTCAAAAATTTTTTCTATATTAATATTTTTTTCATTTTTTTTCAAATCTTCCAATTCTTCTTTGCTGACTAGTCCCGCTTGATGTTGGGCTTCGGCAAGAGCGATCCAAATTTTTCGCCAAAGCTCATATTTATGTTTCTCACTGAAGATCTTTCTCATTTCGTTAGATCCATACCGCCAAGTCAGAGGAGAAAGATAAGTATCAAAGTTAAAGTTGGACATATTTATGATAATATTTTAGCAAAACTATTTAATTTAATCGCTTGCTTTATTTCCATCGCTACTCTTTCTCCAACAGAAATATTTTTTCCGTAAAGATAATTTCCATAAGGGGTAGAAGATATTCCAGGTGATCCGGGCATACGGGGTGAAATATCAATGATGATAATGTCTTTTTTTGGTGGCCCAGCGGTAATGATGCTTTGCAAAGCAAAAGGTCCAATAATTCCCGGAGCAAATAATTCCTGACTGGTTTTGACAAACATTTCTCCAAGTTCAAAGGCTTTTTCCAACATTGATTCAAGGACAGTGACCGCAATATGACCTGCTTCCTCGTATTTTACTTGAATTTTTTTGGAAACCTCAACTTGATAAGAAGCAGGAACTTTTAAAAGACCTTCAATGTTTGTTTGTCTTCGCATGTCAGTTCCAAGTAATTCAAGGCGGTCGAAAATAGGAGAATAGAAAAAGTTAAAATTTACTTGAACGCCAACAACAAATTCTTCAATAACCGCCTGTTTTAATTGCTCTTCGGTAAAGACTCCTTGTCTCAATTTTTCATCAATTTGTTTTTTGTAGTCTTGATAATTTTCTGCTAAAAAGAAAGCTCTTTCAAAAGCTCGTTTTTTTTCTTGAACTTTGACAAGACACAAACAATTAATTTGTTTTGGATCTTTAAACTGTTTTGGATATTTGATTCCAGATTTTTCAAGCAAATAATATTGGTTTTCAGCTCGACCACGCTCCTCAATTTTTAAAAGGTGTCTATTTCCAAACATGGGAACCTTGAAATCATTTTCAATTTTATCGTAATTAAAGTTTAAATAAGCTTCAAAAGAACGATTAGGAACAAAGATAGAATTTTTATCTAATAATTTTTTTTGAATTTCAGGTTTGAGTAAATCGGAAAATTTATCAAGAGTTATAGTTTCGTCGACACAACCAAGTTTTCCATCGGTTTTATAATATTTTTCATAAGTCTTTTCCCGACCGATTTCGGTCACAACTAAAGTTTTAAACCCAAGATTCTTGGCACCGCGGCAAACGTCAAGAGCGCTGTGAGAACCAAGGGTAGCAACAGTTAATTTGTTTAAATCATATGATTTAAGTATTTGTATAATATTCATATTTAATTTTTATAAAAGCTCGGTTCGGTATTTTTAGACCGCCTCACCCCAAAGGGGCCCCAGGCGATTGTCAAAAAACACCTTCACCTCGCTTCTTATTTCAAATTTTAAAAGCGAAGATATCAAATTTTTTGCGGTTTAAATTCTTCCGTCAAAAAATTTCGGTATCAAGCTTTTATCAATCTAATATTTTTTTTAACTTATTTTTCTTAATGGCTATTTTTATTTCTCTTGCGATTCTCCGTCCGGTGCTCATAGGTTCATTATAAAGTAAATCTGTGTATGGAGAACCTTCAATAAAAAGGTTGGTGCCAGCTACAATTCTTGCCGAAATTTCAATCACATAAAATTTTTGGTCAGGAGTAATGATCGTTTCCAGACAAAATGGACCAAACAATCCTTGTGGGCTAATTAACTCTTGTGACTTTTTAACAACTTTTTCTCCCATTTCATAAGCTTCCGGCAACATAGACTCCCTCAAAACTAGGGGGCTGTTACCAACAACTACATAGCTCGGATCAACACTAAATGGAATTCTTCCCAGCGCATCAACATTTGTTTCATATCGTCTGTCCATACTCATAATCTCCAATTTTTTTGTCAAGGGTGAATAAAAATAATGAATATAAAGAGGAACGCCAACAACATATTGTTGAATAATAAATTGTTTGTCTTTAAAATATTTTATTTTTTCAGTCAAATCTTGTTTGTTATTAACAAGAAAATATCCTTTACCTCCAGCGGCGCCGAAAGATTTAATGATCACAGGAAATTTCGTATCTTCAATATTTTTATATTCTTTTGGAGTATTAATTCCGGCTTTTTTTAACCAATTTCCCTGTTTGACCCGATCAAATTCAAAATCGAGAACTTTTTTATTGCCGAAATAGGGAAGGGTCATTTTTTTATTGCCTTTCATGCCGAGGTAGGCAACAAAAGATCCATGAGGAATGACAATAATTTTTTTATCTTTTAATTGTTTTTCAATTTCAGGAAATTCTGAAAATGTATTTACCCCAGTAATTTCATCAATAAAAGAAAATTGTTTATAAAAAGAAATTTGTTTATTGAGAGCGATTACAAGAGTTTTAAATCCTTCATCTTTGGCTCCTTTTAAAATCTGAAGTGCCGAATGGCTGCCAAGAGTTGCAATAGTATATTTATTATTTATCATTACTTAAAATAGTTTACCCCATTTTTAAAAATTTGTAATCCCGGCCCAAATTTTGGAAGTTTTTTGCCATCCCGTAAATATTTTTCTTTAAGATATGGCCAGTCAGGCAGCTGGGTAAAAAACATGGCCCGCTCTGGGTGGGGCATTAGGCCAAAAATCCTCTTGCTTTCGTCGGTAATTCCGGCGATATTTTCCAACGTTCCGGTTGGATTATTTATATATTTTATTGCCACTAAATTTTTTTTATTTATTTGTTTTAAAATTTGTTTAGAAGCAAAAAATTTTCCTTCACCATGGGCAATTGGCAGAGAAATTTCAGTAATTCCAGAGAGCCAAGGCGTGTCATTAATAATTTTTAAATCAAACCAGCCAGTAGTGTAACGATTAGAGTCGTTAGGTAGAAGAGCCACTTGCCGTTCGCCGTATTTTTTATCAAGAACCGGCAGCAATCCCAAATTAACTAAAATCTGAAAACCGTTGCAGATGCCAATTACCAAATGGTCTTTTTCAACAAATTTTAAAATATTTTCCCAAAGGTGATTTCTTAATTTTAAACCGTAGGCATTTCCGGAGCCAGTATCGTCACCATAGGCAAATCCGCCAGGAATAGCCATGATTTGAAAATTATTCAACAGTCTTTTATTTTTTATCAGGTCATTAATATGAATTATTTGTCCTTGACCACCAGCAAGCTCAAAAGCGTACTTTGTTTCATCTTCACAGTTTAAACCGTACCCGGATAAAATTAAAACTTTTGGCTTTTTCATAGTTAATAATTTAGAATGTCAAAGCTCGCCACTGAATTTTGTTGAAAAAAATTAAGCGTCTCGCTTTTTCTATCTTTAATTTAATAATTTTTAAACACTGACTTATAAGCTTTTTCTATTTTCTCAAGATTTAAATCAACAATTACTTTATTATCTAACCCTTTGATTATTAATTGTTGATTTTCAGTTACCTGGCCGATTTCTTTAATAATATTTTCTTTCATAATTTTTTCAAACATTTTTTTATTTTTCGGATTAATAGTTATCAATATTCGACCCTGACTTTCAGAAAATAGGGTAAAGTCGTTGCGTATTACTTTACCAGGTAATTTATTAAGGGATACTTCCATGCCCAATTTTCCGGCTAAAGAAGTTTTTGCTAATGCGACTCCTAAACCTCCCCGAGTAATACTAATTGCTGAAGAAATTAATTGTTTTTGACTGGCTTTATAAAAATTTTGATAAAGTTTTTTGTTTTTTTGAGCGTCAACTTTAGGTATGATATTTCCAACTGAATTATTCATGGCAAAATATTCTGATCCTCCCAACTCCTCTTTTGTTTCACCGAGAACATAAATTAAATCACCTGGAAATTTAACATCAATAGAAATAGTTTTTAAAACGTCACTAATAATTCCAATTGAGGAAATCAGTAACGTCGGGGGAACTGATATTTTTATCGAGTTACCCTTTTCATCATAACCTTTAAAATCATTGAACATGCTGTCTTTTCCAGAAATAAATGGAGTTTCGTAAATTTTAGCAAAATCATAACAAGCTTGGGCTGCTTTTTTTAACTGATACAATCTTTGAGGATCATTAGAACTACACCAACAGAAATTGTCAAGTAAAAATATTTTATCGATATCAACTCCGGTCGCAACTAAGTTTCGGACGGCCGTATCAACGCTGGCGCCAGCCATTTGATAACAATCAATCTCACTATAGCTTGGATAGAGTCCTTGTGATATGGCGACTGCGTGCGAAGAATCAAAAACAGGTTTTACTACAGAAGTTTCACCGTTTACTCGACCTTTTCCTTGTAATGGCTTAATAACAGAATTACCTTGGACTTCATGATCGTACTGTTTAGATATAAATTCAAAACTGGAAATATTTAATCTTCCGATCATCGCCAGTAAAACCTCATCAAGATTTTTTTGTTGAGAAATGACAGGCTCCTTAAAAGTTGATTTCACGGGAGTTGTTTTCATCGGGCGGACAGGTAAACCATCATGAAGAAATTTCATATCAATATCCATAATGTTTTTTTTATGAAAAGAGACTACGCAACGTCCACTATTATTAAATTCTCCGATGATTGTTGCTTCAACGTCTCGACTTTTCATCAACTCTGAGAATTTTTTCCATTTATTTTTTGGGACGGCGAGGGTCATTCTTTCTTGCGATTCAGATATCCAAATTTTCCAAGGTTCCAGCCCCGGATATTTTAAAGGTACTTTTTCCAAATTAACCAAACAACCATTTGACTCCTTAGCCATTTCAGCAACTGAACAGGAGATCCCACCAGCTCCATTATCAGTGATACTGTTATAAAGTTTTTGGTCACGGGCTTCTTTGACAATTGCGTCACTTAATTTTTTTTGGGTAATTGGGTCGCCGATTTGAACAGCGCCAGCTGGACTTCCGGAAGATAAAGCTTCAGAAGAAAAAGTGGCTCCGTGAATTCCGTCTTGTCCAACTCGACCTCCAACCATAACAATATAATCTCCTGAACGAGCTTTTTTAACTGAAGAAGATTTTGTTGGTATTAATCCGACTGTGCCAACAAAGACTAAAGGTTTCCCCTGATAATGATTATCAAAATATACAAATCCCTGGGGAGTCGGAATACCGGAACAGTTGCCTCCGGAATTTACGCCGGCGACCACTCCGTCTAAAATTCGGCGCTGGGAAAGCAATGGCAATTTTTTTTCTTGATCACGGAAAAGAGGCGATTTTAAATTTGGGTCGGCAAAACAAAAGCCGTAATAATTAACTATTGGTTTTGCTCCCATATCAAATCCAATTGCATCCCGGTTAACGCCAACAATTCCAGTGATGGCGCCGCCAAACGGATCAAGAGCAGAGGGGCTATTATGAGTTTCAACTTTATGAGAGATTATATAATCTTTATCAAATTTTATTCCACCTGAATTATCAGTAAATACAGAAAAACAAAAATCCTGGGATTTTTTCTTTCGGATTTCAACGGTGGCTCTTTTTATATAATGTTTAAACAATCCATCTTTAATTTCATCAATCGGGTCGGCAAAAATAGTGTGATGACAATGTTCCGACCAAGTCTGAGCGATCGATTCAAGTTCAATATCAGTTGGATTTCTGCCTAATTTTTTAAAGTAATTTTTTATGGTTTTCATGTAGGTTAAATCTAAGGCTAAAGTGCCACGACTGGAAATGGCCATCAATTGCTCATCGGAAACATTTAAGTTAACCGTATTAACTTGGTCGGCAGATGATAACTTTACTTGAGGTATAATTCTATCCATCCCTTTATCTTTTAAATATTGTTTTTGAGTTTTAAAGTGAACTCTTTGAATTAAAGGATTAATCAAACCTTGACTGATTCTAATAATATCTTTTTCGTCTAATTTTCCGTCGATCAATAATAATTGAGAAGTAAAGACTCCTTCATCTTTGGTAAATTTTATTTTCAGCTGGTCTTTAATAATTTCTTTAACGGTGCTTCCAACATTATCAGTTACTCCCGGTAAAAAACCAGTTTCGATGCACCAAGAAAATTTATTAACTAAAATTGGTTGGTTGATTTTTAAATCTTGGTAGACGGGATTTGTGAGAGAGGAGGCAATTTCTTTTAGCTGGTTTTGACTGAGATCTTTTTTGATTGTGTAGACGTCAACCAAAAAAACTTCTTCAACATTTTTGTTCACTTGATGAAGTTGATTTTTTTTTACTTTCGCGCGAGTGTCAGATATTTTTGAAATTATTTCAATGCAATTAATTTTCATAAACTGAGTTCTTTAATTATAATCAACAAAAAGACTTATATTAATCCAAAACTAGCCGCAACATTTAAAGCAACTAGAAATCGTGAAAGTTCAACAGCGCTTGTAATCGACGCAACTGCCGGTTCCAAATCGTTATGGTGTGGCATAGCTTCTGAATATCCAGCAACCACAATTTGAGAATCTGGTATTCCAGCCTTTTTTAATCCCCAATCAGAACTACGGGACGTAGTTACTCCGACACTTTCATCCCAGTTAATATGAACTCCAGTTTCGTTGAGAGGTTCTATCAACATTTTCATTTCATCAACTCTTTGATTATCCATAACAGCACCTTTGCCTTTTGAAACAACCTTTGATAGTAGAGCTTCAGGCGGAAGATTATCTCGTTGAGCATCGTGGCCGTCAACAACAATGTATCTATCTTCTCTTGTTCCGCTGGCTGGATAAAAAGCATTGGCAAAGGCTTGAGCGCCCAAACCAAATGCTCCCGTTGGTGGACCTTCTTCTCTATCATCCGCCACAACTACGGTTTTCACATTAAGATTATCAGAACTACCTTTTTTGAGCTTATCCATTGTAATTGCCATAAGTAATGTTGCCGCAAGCCCAATACGATTATCGATCATTCCGATTGCATTATTGCCCTCTCTTTTTAATCTATGCTTTTCATCGGGTAAAGGGTCAAATATAATTATGTCATCTTTTTTTATTTCTTTATTTGAGCCACGATCGGTTACGAAAGTAATCCTCCCTCTTTGATCAGTGATAACATTCCCTTCCGCGACTATTTCACCAGCAGGGTTTTTCCCGTACCTTAGTGTTTGGCCGGGAAATTGCACTGTGGCATTTTCACCAGCTTCTTCTGCCGGAGCTTGACGGTGTGCGCAATTTGCTTCTAATACAGCTTCGCCTTTACCATTTTTTTTGACGAGATAAGAAACTTCGTCACCATGGGCAAAAAAAAATACTGGCGGCTTTTCACTTCTGGGATTTATTTCAAATACAGGATCTCCAGTTCCTAAATAATTAGGAGTAAACACAGTAGGATCAGTATTAACTCCAAAATTTTCTAAAACACTTTTTATTACGGGTCCAATAGTAAAACTTACAGTCCCGCTTGGAGCACGAACATCAGACAGTCTTTGAGCGACAAAAAATAAAAGATCTTCAGTAATATTTTTTTGCGCGAATGCATACGCAGTTTGAATTTGTGGGAGCGCGGATTTTAATCTAGTTTGAAAAGTTTCTGGCATATTCTATAAGTTAATTTAACTTTTAGAGCCTCATTATAACAAAAATCTATAGTAAAAACAATTCTATTAATCATATTTATCTCCAAATATTAATCCATTTTTCCCAATATCTTTTCGGAACTGCATACCTTTGAAGTGAATACTTTTTTTCCCAATAAATTGATAAACTTTTTTGATAGTTTCTTCTAAGGTTGATCCTGTTGCAGTGACGGACATTACTCGGCCACCATTAGTAATGATTTTTTTATCAACTTCTTTTGTCCCGGCATGAAAAACTTGAATATCTTTATTATTAACTTTATCTAATCCGATTATCTGATCTCCTTTTTTATATTCACCCGGGTAACCAGCTGAAGCGAGAACTACCCCAACGGAAAAACCTTTTTTGAAAACTAATTTTTTATTTTTTAACTTATTTTTTTGCTGCGCAAGTAAAATTTCAACAAGATCAGATTCTAATTGCATCATTAACGGTTGAGTTTCCGGATCTCCAAAACGGCAGTTATATTCCAAGACCTTCGGTCCTTCACGGGTTAATATTAAACCCGGGTAGAGAATTCCTTGATAAAGACAACCTTCTTTAGCCATTGCTTTAATGGTTGGGACAACAATTTCCCTCTCAATTTGTTTAATAAGTTTTTTGTCTAAAAACGGAACCGGTGTATAGGCACCCATGCCGCCGGTATTGGGACCTTGATTATTAACGAGTAATCTTTTGTGATCCTGGGAAGGCAGGAAAGATAGAAAATCTTTTCCATCGGTTATCACCATAAATGATATTTCCTGACCATACAAACATTCCTCAATAATAATTTTTTTAGCTGATGACCCGAAAGTTTTATCAATCATCAACTCTGTTAAAAATTTTTCGGCTTCTTTTCTATTTTTACAAACAGAGACTCCTTTTCCAAGACATAAACCATCAGCTTTTATAACCAAAGGATATTTTGTCTTTTGTAAATAGTTTTTAGCTTCTGAAAAATTATCAAATATATTATATTGTGCAGTTGGAATTTTATATTTTTTCATTAATTGTTTGGCAAAAGTTTTAGAGGCTTCTATTTGACTGGCTTTTTTTGATGGACCGAAAATCTTTAATTTTTCTTTTTTGAAAGCATCGGCAATCCCCAAAACCAAAGGAGTTTCCGGTCCGACGACTGTCAGATCAATTTTTTTGTCTTTAACAAATTTTAATAATTTATCTATATCAGTTACCTTGATTAAAATATTCTCTCCAATTTTCTTGGTACCTGGATTACCGGGAGCAAAATAAATTCTGTTTACCAAAGGTGACTGTTTTATTTTCCAACCCAGCGCATGTTCCCGTCCGCCTGAACCGATGATTAGAATTTTCATAATTTATTTTGTAGAGACGTGATTAATCACGTCTCTACTTTTGGATTCCCACCTTCGCGGGAATGACACCATGTTTTTAATTACACAACTTCATCAGCGATTTAACATAAATTTTATTTTCTTTTTTCTTCAATCTTTTATATAGGCTTTTTACCGTATCATTGGGTAAAATTTTTTCATAACAATGGGCAAGTATAGGACCAAAATCAAACTCATTAGATAGAAAATGAACTGTTGAACCGGCGTAAGTAGATTTTTTATCCAAGAAGTTTTGAATGGCAACATCGGTTAACTTTCCCCGGTTCCAAAGTCCGACCGTTTTGTCTGGATTAATAACAGTTCCATTCATTGTATCAGGGATAAAACCGGGATGGAGATTAAGAATTTTATTTTTGAACGTGTTAATTAATGGTTGGGGAATAATTAATTTCCACCCTGCCAAAACCACTAAATCAATTTGATGATCTTTTAATATTTTTTCTAAATTGTCTTTTTCGTTTACAATTTGTGTAGGAATATTACTTTTTTTTGCTCTTTGCAAACCGTAGGCATTTTCTGAACTGCTAGCAACTAAAACAATCTTTGCTCTTAATTTTTTATTTTCAACCGCATCAATAATCGCCTGAAGGTTTGTTCCGATTCCGGCATCGGAAATTAAAACAGCTAGTTTTTTCATAGTTCGGCTTCGCTCACTATTAATTAATTGTTTCAAAAACATCTTTTCTAAAACCACCCTCAACTGGCATCGGATATTTTCCATCGAAACAAGAGGTACAAAGTTTATTAGATTTAATTCTTGATGCTTTTTTTAAGCCATCCAAACTCAAATAGGCCAAAGAATCCGCTCCAATAAATTTTTCTATTTCTTTTACTGTCATGTGTGAGGCGATCAATCTATTTTTATCTGGTGTGTCTATTCCAAAATAACAAGGGTCAGTGACAGGGGGAGAGCAAACACGAATATGAATTTTTTTGACTCCACAACCTCTCAAAATTTTTATTATTTTTTTCATCGTTGTTCCTCGAACTATTGAATCATCAACAATAATAATTCTTTTTCCCTTAACAATTTTTTTTAGAGGATTAAATTTTAATTTCACTCCCATTTCGCGGATATGTTGTTCCGGTTGAATAAATGTCCGACCAATATATCTGTTTTTAATCAACACTTCGCCGTAAGGGATGCCGGACGCTTTGGAATAACCAATGGCCGCCGATGTTCCCGAGTCAGGAACAGCAACCACCAGATCGGCTCCAACGGGAGATTCATAAGATAATATTTCTCCCGATCTTTGTCTGACTTGATGAACTAATTGTTTGTTAAAGATACTATCAGGACGAGCTAAATAAACATATTCAAAAAGACAAAAACTTTTTTTTGAGGACGGAACTTTTCCAACAGTATATACACCTTTTTCATCAATGGCCACTATCTCTCCTGGGGCAACTTCTCTGACAAACTTTGCCCCGACCGTGTCCAATGCACAGGTTTCAGAACAGACAATATATGAGCCATTTAACTGGCCTAAAACCAAAGGTCGAAAACCATAAGTGTCCCTAAAAGCTATTAATTTATTTTTAGTTAAAGCAATCATACTAAAAGCACCCTGAAATTTTTTAAAAGAAGAGAAAATTTTTTCTTCCCAATTTTTGCCGGAAGAATTTTTTATTACCCAACCCATAATTTCAGTATCATTTGTTGAAGATAATTTAACATTATTGGGAAGTTTCTTAGCTAAATCCATTGCGTTGATAATATTACCATTGTGGGCTAAAGCAAAAACGTCATTTTTTAAATTTAAAACGACCGGTTGAACATTACATAATTTATTGCCGCCGGTTGTTGAATAGCGAGTATGCCCAATAGATGCAAAACCTTTAAGAGAATTTATTTTTTCTTCATCAAAAACTGTCGAGACTAATCCTAAACCCTTAACACTTTTTAGATTTTTTCCATCGGTAACTGTGATACCAGCTCCCTCCTGACCTCTGTGCTGAAGGCTGTATAAACCAAAAAAACTAATTCTGGCCACATCCTCGCCTTTTCCGTAAATTCCAAAAATTCCACATTTATCTCTTAATCCAGTTTCAGAAGTCTTTAAAAAAACCCGCTCTGGGCGGGTGCTTTTTTTAGCTGAGAAAAAATCATTCCTCATTAGAAGAAAATTATACGAAATTAAAATCAGTTTTGCAAGACGAGTTAAAAAGTCTATGCACTTCGGTCGGGACAATAACATATGTCATTCCGAGTGAGGAGCGTAGCGACGAATCGAGGAATCTTAAACATCTTACCAGTTTTCACTTAAATCTTTAAAGTCAGGATTAAGTTGTTTTATTAACCATTCTTTCTTTTTCCGATTCCAATTTTTTAATTGTTTTTCTCTGGCAATAGCCAAATTGATATCCTGATATTCTTCAAAATAAACTAATTTTTTACACTTGTATTTTTTAGAGAAACCTTCAACTAACTCATTTTTATGTTCATAAATTCTTCTTCGAAGATTATTAGTTACACCAATATATAAAACACCGGAATAGCTGGAGATAATGTAGATGAAATAAGAAAAAGACACTATAAAAAGTATAACAAACATCTGATTAAGGTTCAAAATAAAAGTAATTTTTCTTTATTTGGTTTGATAGATAATTTATTTAACTTCATATTTAGTCTCCCTTAACTCCTCTCCACCTATATGCTCTTCTAAATCCAGCTTTTTCCGCTTCTGCCACAGTTTCACAATAAAGCTCTCTTTTATCAACTTCTATTCTGGTGTTGTCATATTGTTGGTCAAAGGGTAAATGGTAAATTTTAGTTCCATCAACCTGTGAGATATTGCATTTAATACAAGGGTAGCTTCTTGGCATTTTAGATCTCTCCTCAAGTTCAATATTTAGTTCATGAGCAAAACGGCGTGCTAGTTCTGATAGTTCAGTGGTTGTAAAAAATATCGCCCTAACCTTTTTGCGTGGATTTTGGTCCCTATATTGAAAAACTGTTCCAAAGAATTGGAAAATGTGCTTTTCATATATAGTTTTGAATTGAGACCAGTATTTACATTGAATAACAATAACTTCATTACCCTTTGAACATACCAAATCTCTTCCTAAGTCTTCATACCCATGGAATATGCCTGTATATTCAACATCATAGCCCTGTTGTTCATGTAGATAACCAACATATCTTTCATAAATTCTCCCTAACAACCACTTAGATTTTGGTCTTTTCCAGTATCGCTCCAAAGCCATTTGGTTTCTATCTGTTGATGGTAACTTTCGATATTCTTCCTTGGTTAAGTAGTTAGAAACAGGATCTTCTCTTTCCTCATCGCTATAATCTCGGATAGCGTCTTCGTTATCGTCAATGACTTCCTCTTTAAAATCAAGAAGAAAGGGAGCAATATTCTCGTAGTATTCAATTAATGCTAGTGTAGTTCTTTTTGTAAATTCGGCTTCTCTCCTTCGTTTTGCCTCAGTTTTTACCATTTCCGACGCTGACACTGCTGGGTGAGATTTATTTCGAAGATAACCAGCAAGTTCATCATCTATAAGTTTTTCGTAATAAGCTATGTTGTTAAACAGGCTAGGAAAACCTGATGTTCTTTCTTTTAATAACTGCCTCCACATATTTTCTTTATGTTCAGCAATTTTAAAGTTCTGTTCTGCAATAGAGACTTGAATTTCTGCCTCTGAAGTAACCCTTTGAATTTCAGATTTATGAGCTTTTTCGGATTCCTCGACAATATCTTTGTATGTGAAGTAAGCGACTACAAAAAGAAATAATCCTACTGCTCCAATTCCTAACCATAAGTATTCGGTTAGTAGCCAATAAATTAAAAACGGGACACCAAGGAACAGCGAACCAAAACCATACGTTAGTAAATTGATTAAAAATTTATTAGTAAATTTTTCAAACATATTTTCAATATTTTCCGTTCTTTAAACAAAAACAACTTCACTCAAGTCTCCCTAACCTAATTGTAGCGTATTTTAGAGAGTTAGTTTAAAATTTCTTTCTCTATTTTACTAAAAATGGGGCAATTTATGAACTGTTATATGGGCTGAGCAAGTGAGAGAAAGACTAAAATAAATTAAAATTTCATATTCCCTATCATAAGTAATGTTTTAACAATCTTATTAAACCATTTAGTGTTCAGTATCTTTTAATAGAAATTGTTATTGTTAAACGATATAATCATGTTATTGCACAATTTATTTTATGAAACAGAATGTTTTAAAATTTCAATCGGAAAAAGAATTTCAAGAGTTCTTCAGTATACTCTCAGTAGCAGAAATACCCGATTTTATGCCTATAGAAGGTAGTGGAGGTGATAAAGGGTTTGATGGTATAAGTGGAGACACTGCTTTTCAAGCATATTTTCCTGAAGAAAAGAATAGAACAAATGCAAATTATATATCTAAAATAAATCAAGATTTAGAAAAGATTTTACGGTCCTCAAAAAAATTGAAGCTAAATTTACAAAATTGGATTTTTGTAGTCCCTGAAGATTTGAGAATTGAAGTAATAGCGTACCTAAACAACAAAAGTGTTGAGACTAATATTAAGTGTGCCTATTGGGGAGCTAGTAAACTAAAAGAACTTGCATATAAACATAGTCATGTAATTGACGCATTTCCCTCTGTATTTCTTCCTCACCTTAGAAATCAAGTAGAACAAGTAAGAAAATTAATAAACGAATTTAAACCTGTTAAAAACCTTGAGGTAGATATTATCACTGATAAAGAATATGATTTTTTAAAAAAAGAAAATGAAAGAGAATTTCATAACAAAGTACGTTCAGGAATGCAGCAACTTGGAGCCAGAGGTATTGGAGATTCAAGTTTTGTTCAACAAATTAGCATAGAATTTCAACATGAAGCAAGTGCAAAAAATAAAGAACTTCAGATAAAAAAGGAAAGGTCAGACCAAGCCTATCAATATGAAATAGATGAAGTAAATAAACATTTTCAAAAAGAAAAGAAAAGAATTTCAAATTTAAATCTTAGAGATAACAATGATCGAGAGTTTGCTTTAGATGAAATAGAAAAAATACATCAGGACGAAGTTAAGAAAATATCAATAAAATACGGTAAGGAGTTATAATAAAAGTTTTTTAAAGATTTTTAGATCCCTCCACTCACTCACTTCGTTCGTTCGGTCGGGATGACAAGGTAACAATTTAATAATACATCTCCTGCCAGTGGGCGTCGACTTCAATATTTAGATCAAGAAAAACCTTTTTATTAATGGCTAAAGCAATTTCTTTGCGGGCATAACTGCCAATTTCTTTGATTTTTCTTCCTTCTTTTCCAATGAGCATTCCTTTATAACGATCATTGGTGGTTAAAATTCTTGCTTTAATATAAGTGGTTCCGTTTTTTCTTTCTGTAACTTGATCAACAATAACTGTTGTTGTATAAGGAATCTCCTCACCCATCATTAAAAATATTTTTTCCCTGATTAATTCGCTAAGAAAAATTCGACTATCTAAATTAAGAATAGGATAAACTAAATCGGGTGGAATTTTTTCCTTGTCCGCCAAAGCTTCAGCGGAGGCGGACGGAAGATATTCAAAAATTTTTTCAAGCAATGGCTTGACATGCATATTATTAATAGCTGATATTTGGAAAACATCCTTAAACTCTTCTTCTAAGAATTTATATTGCGGCAGAAAGGATTTTCCCAGATAATCAATCTTGTTAATAACCAATATCTTTGGTCTATTAATTTTTCTGACTAAACCAAGCACTTTACTTTCTTCAAAATCCCGTTTTCTTGTAGCGTCAACCATATATATAACCACATCAACATTTTCATTTAAAATTTGTAAGGTCTTTTCATTGATCCTTTTTGAAAGAAAATCTTTCGCTTTTCCCACTATTCCTGGAGTATCAACAAAAATAATTTTTCCCCGCTCTTCCTCATACAGGGCTCGGATCGAAAATCTGGTCGTTTGCGGTTTTGGAGAAGTGATGGCAACTTTTTGTCCAATTACATTGTTGACGAAAGTCGATTTACCAACATTAGCTCTTCCTACCAATAATACTTTACCTATTTTTATCATGTTATAATTTTAACAGAATATGGCGGAATTATCTGATAAAGATATAGTTGTAAAAATCAAAAATGGCGAAATAGACTATTATTCCTATATTGTCAAAAAATATACTGCTTTGATATATCGATACATCGAAAGGAGACTTTTTATAAAAGACGAAACAGACGATTTGGTTCAAAACGTCTTCATTTCATTTTATAAAGCAATCGAAAAATTTGATGAAACAAAACCTGTCAAACCATATCTGTTTCAAATCGTCCAAAATGAACTTAAAATGTATTACCGATCAAAAAAACCAACAATTCAATTGAATGAAGATATTTATCTTGTCCACGACGGTGGAATAAATATTATTGATGATAGTTATTTGAATCATTTAAATAAGGATGAGAAAAAAATTTTTCAACGAATCGACGAAGGTTATTCCTATGAAGAAATAGGAAAGCAATTAAAAAAACCTATAAATACGATAAAATCAATAGTAAGAAGAGGACGTATTAAAATTAAACTTGCTTGCGCAAGCAAGAAATAACTATGAAAAAACTTGAAGATAAAATTATAAAAAAAATTTATAGAATGGAAACAGAAAAAACTATCGGGCAAATTATCAGTGAAGTATCTTTAACCATTCTCCTTATTCTTTCCTCATTGTTTATTTTTTCCGTTATTGTTGAGATATTAAATGAACAGGCATCTTTTGATCTATTCGATTTTTTAAGAGATGACTTCGAAATAATTAGGGAAAATTTTTTTAATAATTCATTATTGTTTGTACAGGAATTACCGCTACCATTGACTTATATTTTAATAGGACTACTATTAATATTGGTTTGGTTACTGTACGTCTTTGCTAAAAATTTTAATAATATTAAAAATAAATTAATTTCTCTTTATAAGTTTTGGTTTAAATAATTATGATAAAGAAATATTTTTCCATTTTTTTAATTCTTATTTTAGTAATTATTTTTTCTTATTATCAAAAAAATAATCCATCCATAAAAAAGATGTTAATTCGGCCCACTGATTCAAAGCAAAAAACAGTGAACGAAAAAATCTTTTTGCAAGTTTATGAGCCAAAAAATAATATTACCGTCAGTAATCCGATCGTTAATATAAGTGGTAAGACTATTCCGAATGCTTATATTTTTATTAATGAACAGGAATTAAGAGCGGATGTAAATGGACGATTTGAATCGGCAACAACACTGGAAGAAGGCGAAAATTATATTCTTATAGTTGCCTCTGATGATTTGGGGAATAGCCTTGAAAAAGATATTTTGGTTAATTTGGAAACAACACAATGATGCAACTATTTAAATATACAGCGCATATATAGGGTATGAACAGTTTATAAAGTTCATAAAGTTATAAAGTTTATAAAGAAGAAAAATATGAAAAAAATATCTTTAAATATAATCGTTCTGGCTACGTTTTTATCATTTACTTCTTCGGCACTTGCTTTAAATCCTTTAAAGAATGAGATTAAAAACACAATTAAAGAAACGGTTAAGGAAGAAAAGAAAGAAAGTTCGAGTCAGGCTAATACAAACAAAGATGCAAAAGAAATTAGAATGGGTTTATTGGATAAAGTAAAAAACTTTATGAAAAAGAATCTTAAATTTGAGGCGAGAGTAAGAGGAAAAATTACTATCATTGGATCTAATAATTTTTCTTTAAGTGGAGAAAATGGAACCTTTCAAATAAATATTACCGATAAAACCCAAATATTAGGAAAATTTGGAGGAAAAAGTTCTTTGAGTGAATATTCAATTGGGGACGAAGTGGTAGTCTTCGGTAAATTTACCGACGATACTAAATTGATTATCGACGCGAAAACTGTTAAAAATAATTCCATTCAAAAGAGAAAAGGGGCATTTTTTGGAAAAGTCACCGTAAAAAATACTGATAATTTTGTTATGGAAACCGCAGAGAGAGGCACCCAAACAGTATATTTTGGGACAGCAAAAATAGTTGATAGGAAAGAAATAACTATTACTCTTTCCGATATTAAGATAGGTGATAGGGTACGTGTAAAAGGTGTGTGGGACAAAACGTTAAGTAAAATAAGCGATGTTAGTCAGATAAAAGACTTTTCAATCCCGGTTATTGTCCCAACTCAAGCCACCAAGAATTGATTTGTTTATTTGAGACCACTTAAAAAGAGTAAAGCTGGAGTGTCCGCGAATTTTTAAGAACCTAACCTCGGGGAGATTTAAAATTCCAGCTTTTTGCCAAATTTGGGCAACTAAGCTTCCACAATAAATTGCTTTAACTGTTTTTTTAAGCTTTTTTGTCAAAAACGCTAATTTTGTTTTTGATTTTATTGGATCAAAATTAATTGCATAAAATTTTTTTATTAAAGGGATCATGGAAAAGGAATAAACAACTGGCTGATTATCTATTGTTCCCGAATCGCTAATTTCTTTAGCAATAAGTCCAGCCTTTTTTATAATTTCCTTATCATTAACAGGCGGAGGACCAAAAAATATTTTTTTATAATCTCCATTTTTAAAAAGTTCAATATATTCAATAGCGGTAATAATTCGGAGCCCTGACTTATCTGATTGATTATCTGTTAGTGGTCCAATTCCAAGCCCAATCGGTGGAGGAGCAGCATTAAGTAAAAGTGCGTCAAATAAATTAAGATTGGCTTCATCTTGATGAGGAATTATTGCAACATGATCAATATAATTTTTTCCCCGGACAAAATAAATTGCCCAACCCGGTTCAACTTTTATATTTTTAGCTTTTTCTTTTAGTTCATCCCAAGATGGAAAATGAATTGTTGTTAGATCATCAAAGGAAATCTTTTGAATCCTATTTAAAAATGCTTCTAATTTATCATGAATAGACGCTATGTTCATAGCTAATAATGATACTATAAATAATATTAAATTATGGTACAATGTAATTCATTAATCCACCGATTTTTGATGGTGGTTTTTTTTATACTATGGAAATTAGAAACGTCGTTATTATAGCCCATGTAGATCATGGCAAGACCACACTCGTCGATGCCATCCTCAAACAAACACATACTTTTCGCGACAATCAAAAAGAAATGAGCGAGACTTTGATTATGGATTCGAACGATCTGGAACGGGAAAAAGGAATCACAATTTTAGCTAAAAACACAGCTGTTTTTTATAAGGATTCTAAAATAAATATTATTGATACCCCAGGTCACGCCGATTTTGGCGGCGAAGTGGAGCGGGTTATCAACATGGCATCTGGTGCAATTTTATTAGTTGATGCTGCCGAAGGTCCTCTTCCTCAAACCAAATTTGTATTAAAAAAAGCCATTGAGGCAAAGTTAAAGTTAATATTAATTATTAATAAAATTGACAAAAAAGATGCCAGACCGAAAGAAGTTTTAGTTCAAGTAGAAGATTTAATTTTAGAATTAGCTATTGACGAATCTTTTCTTCATTTTAAGACTCTTTATGCAGTTGGCCGCGATGGAAAAGTCTTTTATGAATTACCGGAAAAATATTCACCTGATAGTAAAGATAATCTTGTTCCTTTATTTGAAACAATAATTAAGGAAATAGAGAATAATGCAACCGATGAAGATAAGCCCTTTCAAATGTTAATTTCAACTTTAGATTATGATAATTATGTTGGTAAGCTTTGTATTGGGGAAGTATCCCAGGGAATATTAAAGAAAGATCAACCAATTGTTTTAGTTCAAGATAATAAGGTTATTGGTCAGTATCGAGCTCAAAAATTATATACCTTTGAAGGTTTGCAAAAAAAAGAAGTTAGCTGGGTGGCCAGCGGTGATATAGTGGCCATAGCCGGTATTCCCCAGTTGAATATTGGTCAAACCATCTGTGATCCATCTAGCCCAGTCAGTCTCCCATCAATTAAAGTTGAAGATCCGACGATTAAAATTACAATTGGTCCAAACACCAGTCCACTTTCTGGTCGAGAAGGGAAATATTGTACTTCACGTCAAATCAAAGAGCGACTCGAAAAAGAAAAGCAAACGAACCTAGGATTAAAAATAGAAGAAGATCCAGAAGGAGTTAATTATGTGGTTTACGGTCGAGGGGAATTACATTTAGCAATTTTGATTGAGACTATGAGACGGGAAGGATATGAGCTCCAAGTTTCCAAACCCCAGGTTATTTACAAAAAAATTAATGGAGTAATTAATGAGCCATTTGAAGAAGTGACAATAGACGTTGATAAAGATTATATGGGTTTGGTGACTGAGGAGTTTGGGAAACGAAAAGGAGAGATGATTGATATGGTGACAACCGGTAATACGACCAGGTTAATATATAAAATCTCAGATTATAACTTATTGGGAGTAAGAAGCTCATTACTCACAAAAACCCGTGGAACGGCCATTCTTAGTGCTTACTTTTTAGGTTATTTTCCAAAAGGACCAAAAATGGAAACAACAAGAAATGGAGCTTTGATTACAACTAAACATGGTGTGACAGTAACGTATGGTTTGGTAAAAAGTCAAAGTAGAGGAACTCTTTTTGTTGGGATTGGTACGGAAGTTTATGAAGGAATGGTGGTTGGTCTTTCTAGTCGAGAAATGGATATTGAAGTAAATGTTGTCAAAGAAAAACAGCTCACAAATAATCGATCAGCAGGAGAGGGAGTTTCGGTTGGTTTAATTCCGGCGTCCCCAATGTCTCTTGAACAGGCATTGGATTTTATTAATGATGATGAAATGCTGGAAGTCACCCCTCTCAATATTAGAATTAGAAAAACCCATCTCTCCCTTACTAAAAGAAGAGTTGAGGGTCGACGTGCTGAAAGTCTTTTAGCATAAAAAAACACTATCCTTCGTCATAAATAAAATATTTAAAACTAACAGATAGTGTTGTTTTTTTGCTAATTAATAGCTTCTTCGATCATCTCGAAATCCGCCACCTCCACCACCTCGGTTAAAACCGCCTCCACCTGGTCGCCTCTCTTCTCGAGGTCGGGCCACGTTAACGACGATTTTTCTACCTTCAAATTCTTTTTCATGCATCTGTTGAGTAGCCGCTGCGGCTGCCTCTTCAGTTGCAAATGTGACGAAACCGAAACCTTTTGATCTTCCAGACATTCTGTCTGTGATGATGACGGCTTCAGTAACTTCGCCAAATTGTGCGAACATTTCTTTTAACGAATCATTAGTCAATGTCCAAGGAAGATTTCCTACGTACAATTTTTTGTTATCCATTTATGTTTTTCACCTCCTTTTGATTAAATATGAATGTTATCCAGAAGTTTACAAACTGAATTGTTTTCCAACAGCAGTTTTTCTACCATACTGAATTAACTTTAATAAGTATATCATAAATAACCCCTTTTGCCATGTCAAATGGATTTTATTTATGAAAGTATCTTTCCCAAATCTTTTTGAAAAAAGGCAAAGTAAGTGTTGAAAGAAGAAATCCAAACGAGGGAACTATCGCATTTAACCATGGTTTATCAATATTAATTGCCCGCAAATAAAAACTAATAGCCAGATAAGTAAATATCATTAATATAAATTTTCTAGTCCAACTAGTTTCCCAGGCCTTATCCATCTCAACTTTTTTGTTTCTAGTTTTTATTGCAAAAATTTCTTTTTTTAAATCATTGATAGAAATCATATCTTGAGATTATATAAAATTTAAGATTTTTTTGTTTGAAAATTTCTTTTCTTCAAAAACAATAGATAGATAATCAATATATATCCTGCCATAATCGCCAGTCTAGCTAAACTGAATTCGCGGTCAATTCCAAAGAAGCCTTTCATCATATGGCCAATAAGACTGCTTTTATGTGGTAAAAAGTTTAGTGGAAAAGACATTATTTTTGTCAGATCAATATCAAAGCCATGTTCTAGTAATTCTGTTACGCCATTTTGGACTAATGAAGCACCAAGAATTACTATCATGTATTCGGTGATTTTAAATACTTTCCCGATTGAAAATTTAATGTAGGCAAAAAAGGTCATAATTCCAAAGACTGAAGCGGAGACAAAACCCAGCATTAAACCAATAAAATTTTGAATAAAAATTGAAAAGAGGGAGGTGCTGGCTGTAAATAAGGCAATTTCAAATCCTTCCCTAACAACTAAAAAGACAATCGTTGAAAATAATGAGAAATCAAAAACCTTTTCTTGTAATTTTTGTTTTGTTTTAATTAAAGTACCAGCACGACTACGGTGAATGACATTATGTAAAGAAAAAATAACATAGGCAATAAATAAACCGGAGAAAATCATCAAATAACCCTCAAGTAGTTCAGCGTTTTTTTCTGTCAAGATTCCATGAACCTGATCACCAAAAAAATAAGTGCCAGTTGCAAGTAAAAGAGAAAAAATAATACCAATTATTGCCGCCAGACCAATTTCAAACTCTTTTTTCAAATTTAATTTTCTTGAAATGCCTAGAAAAACTCCAATAATCAAGAAAGCTTCCAAAAATTCCCTGAATGAAATAACGGCTGTAGTTATCATATATTAACTAATACTCAATTAGTAATAGTTACTAATTATAAATACACGTTATTACTATTGCAAGTATAAAATGTTTGGATAGATCCTATTTAATAAATCGATTGTTGATGATAGTTCTAATGTAGTGATTTAAAATAAATAAAAATCCAAAGATCAGTCCAATTATTATTATAAATATTGACAACCAAATAATTACCCTTTGCTTGGTAGTTTTAGTCCTTCTTAAAACAACATCGTAGTCAAAGGCAGCAAACTTAAGAGCCGTAAAAATATTTTGCAGGAACGATCCAATTTTATCGATAACTTTCCACATGGATTTTATTATATAGATTTTTTGCTCACTAGTTTTTCTTTTTGAATTTTAGTCATCTTTTTTATTTCAAACTCTCTTTTTAAAACTTCATTAACGGTTTTGTATTTTTCAAAATAAACTAATTTTACCGGTCTTCGAGAACGGGTATATTTTGATTTTGAGTCAATACTATTATGCTCTTTGACTCGTCTTTTGAGATTTTTCGTCTGTCCGCAGTAAAGAGAATTATCCGAACAACGGAGGAGATAAATAAAATACATAATGGTACGATATTATAATATATGAAAAAATCTTCAATAATATTTTTAATTTTGATTATAGTTTTTGTTGTTGTGATATTTGTTAGTCCTAATCAGAATAGTTTAATAAAGGACATACCGAAAAAAACCACTTCTATCATAAATCAAAAGATAATCAAATCCGATGCTTCGCCGATCAGCATAGATTATCTTAGATCTTTGAACATTGTTTCAGAAAAAGTAAAAATTGAAGAGGAGTTGGCTGACGTCAGTAATTATAAAAGATATATTGCTAGTTTTTTAAGTGAGGGCAATAAAGTCTATGGTTTATTAACCATCCCAATAGATAAGGAACCGGTTAATGGTTTCCCTGCAATTATTTTTAATCATGGTTATATTCCGCCGTTTCAATATCAAACGACCGAAGGATATGTTTCTTACATAGACTATTTAGCCAAAAATGGTTTTGTTGTCTTTAAAATAGATTTTCGTGGAAATGGCCGGTCGGAAGGGGATCCTTCCGGTTCATATTTTTCTTCAGCTTATACAATTGATGCAATCAGCGCCTTAAAAAGTTTACAAAAATTTGAAAAAGTAGATCCGAAAAGAATTGGTATCTGGGGTCATAGTATGGCGGGGAATGCAGTACTCCGAGCCATGCTGGTTTCAAAAGAAATAAAAGCCGGAGTTATTTGGGCTGGAGCAGTCTATAGTTATGAAGATTTTGCTAAATACGGGATAAACGATAGTAGTTATGCTCATAGGCCGGACATAAATAAAGTAGGTGTTTTGCAAAAGAATCGAGAAGTATCGTTAGAGATTCAAAAAATCAGATCCGACCCTAAGTCCATCGATTTTAATAATGATTTTTGGACCTCAATTTCTTTAACAAGAAATATTAAATATTTATCAAGCCCATTGCAGATTAATCATTCAACCAGTGATCCTGTTGTCAACATTGATTATTCCAGGGATTTGGTAAAGGTCTTGAAAGATAATTCAAAAGTCTATGAGTTTTATGAATATGAAGGTGGCGGACATAATATTACTTCTCCCTATTTTGAGCAGGCAATGGAAAGAACCGTCAATTTTTTTAAAAAAAATCTATAGTCTAATCGTGTTGAGCGGGTCGGTTTAGGATAGGACCCTTCTTATCCTTATGATTTCATTGTATTACCATCCTTCTTTAGTGTGGCTAATTTTATTTTGACATCTTCTTCCCCAAGTTGGACATGCTTCGCAGAGATAATCACTATTTGCTCTACCTGTTTCAGGATCAAAATCCGGAATGACTATATAATCTCCAGCTAAAAATGCCTGATAACCCTCAAGCCATCTATGTTCAAACATCCTTCGAGAGCGAGGTTCCTTTGTTAAAAATGGATATAATTTCGTACCATCTTCATCCACTGCTTCTTTAAGTTTCGGAATTACAATCCTATGGACATCTCCGAGTGTGGGGAGTAAACCTTTGTCCGCCCATGCATCAAAAACACCAAATTCACGCCATGAAAATTGTGGTCTGACATGATGATTTAATAATTTTATTGTCATTTTTCTTAACTGGTAATTACTATGCTTTTTGTTGGGAGACTAGGAATCGGACCTAGATAACAACATCCAAAGTGTTGTGTCCTACCGTTGGACGATCTCCCATTTATTACAAATTCCTTCAATCCAGCCTGCAATTCTTCTATTTAGATAAGTACTTTTTGTTACTTTGACTCTTAACAGTCCGTTGTAATTATCCTTAACATTGCGTCTTAACGTCTTTATTTTATGTTTCTTGAAGTATATTTTACCAAATTTATCGATGGAAAAGCCTGTAACTTTAGACCAAAATGATTTAACTTCGTCTAGTCTATATTTATTATTTTCATGAATATAAATATCAAAAACGATTCTATCATCAGGGATGTTTAGACATTTTTTTATCCACTGAATAAACAATTGAATCATTTTATGATCGGAATTACTAAAACTTATCCCTTGTCCCAGCTTATATTCTTTCTCTTTTGCACCCTCAGCCCAATAGAGCATTACTCCCATCAGAAATAACTTTTCATTAGTCATTTTGATTTTATTTATTTCTTCAATTGCTTCTTTATTAACAATTTGTGTTTTTTCTTTTCTGAGATTTTTCCATTTCTCCCAACCTCTTCTTATTGCTGCCCATTTTTTTTCGGTTAATCTTTGTTTTTGCCTTTTAGTTAAGCCAACAGAGCGTAACCATAATGAAAGAGATGATTTGGATACCTTAACTTGTTTGCGAATTTCTGAATATGAAAATCCGTCCATTCTTAACTTAATCGCTTTTTCCTTTAGTAAGTTTTTCATAAATTAGAACCATAAATATATACATATATATTACATAATTAATGTTCGATAATCAAATCAAAGTAATTACTAAATTTTGCTATAATCTTAACTATATGAACGATACGATCAAATGTCCGCATTGTGGTAAAAAATTTCCCCTTGATACTGCGATGACTCATGAGATAAAAGAGAAGCTTGAGATTGAGACTAGTAAAAAATTGGATGAAGAAAAGAAGAGATTAAACGAAGAAGCCAGGAGTTGGCGTGAAGGACAGCTTTCGAAACTTAAAGAAAAGGCCAAAGAAGAAATGGCTTTTCAACTTAAAGATAAAAGTAATGAGCTTGAGGAATTACGGAATCAAAAAAAAGAATTACAAGAGCAGACATTGGAATTAAATAAGTTGGTTCGTGAAATAAAACAGGAAAATGACAAACAAAGGATCGAAATGGAAAAACAGTTAACAGTTTCTCAAGAAAAGATCCGAGAAGAAGAAAAAAGAAAGTCTGATGAAGAAAATAAATTAAAGATGTTGGAAAAAGATAAAAAAATCTCCGACGCCATGAAAATGGTTGAAGAATATAAAAGAAAATTAGAGCAAGGTTCACAACAGTCTCAAGGAGAAGTAATGGAAGATGAATTAAAAAAAATATTAGGAACAGAATTTCCTTATGATGAAATAATTGACGTACCAAAGGGGACAAGAGGAGCAGATTTAATTCAGATAGTGAAAAATCATGTTGGGAAAAAGTGTGGAACAATTTTATGGGAATCGAAACGGACAAAGGTCTGGACAGAAGGCTGGATTTCTAAATTAAAACAAGATCAAAGAGAAATAAAAGCAGAATTGGCTATTATTGTGACGCAGGTTATGCCGCAAGGGATAAGAAATTTTGGTTTAAAGGACGGGATTTGGGTGGTAGATTATAAAACGGTAATAGGGGCGGCCATATCTCTTAGAAATAATTTAATAGAAGTATTTGGTGTTCGTTCAGCAAATCGCGGCAAAGAAGAAAAAAAAGAAATATTATGGAACTATTTAACTAGTATAGAATTTAAACAAAGGGTTGAAGCCATTTACGAATCATATTCAGGACTTGCCCAAGAATTACAAAAAGAAAAAGACTGGTTCACTCATAAATGGGCCAAGGAAGAAAAAAATATTTCTCTAATTAAAGATAATCTTCTTGGCATGCACGGAGATTTAGAAGGAATTGTGGGAAAGACACTTCCGGAATTAGAGCAATTAAAAAAAATAGAATCAGGTGAATAAAAAAATTAATACTGATAATTTGGATAGTTTCTTCTCATTCGTCTCAAAAGCGGTCATAGTTATTCCAATTTTTATTTTGATTATTTCTTTATTCTTGAAATTTGGACAATTAAAAAAATCCACAACGTCATCAAATGATATCTATGAGGGTCGGTCACGCCCGACCCCAACAATAGTGGCGAAAAATAATTCATTTAAATTTGATCTAAAAGGGCCGATCATCTGTGATAACTTATTTATTCAGAACAAAAAGATTTCATTCAAAAACAAACGAATTAATTATTTGTTAAACGGTGACTGTCTTTATACCTGGGAAACTGGAAAGTTTAATGGAGAAAAGAAATGTGGTTTATCCAGCTACGTTAATTTAGCTGAAACTTACTTAGGTTTTATGAGTGTTGATGACTTAATAAATAATAATATAGTCAAAGACAAAATTAAAAATAAGGATATTGATTTGGCTAAAGTTATTGGAAGCTGTAAAAGAGAAAAGATTAAGGACAAAACTATTTTTGAGATACCAAATAGGATAATTTTTACCCAATAAAAATGTCCCGGCTACGACCTACTTTCCCTTCATCTTTCGACATTAGTATCATCGGCGCTGACTCGTTTCACGACCTTGTTCGGGATGGAAAAGGGTGGGACCAAGTCGCTCAAGTAACCAGGACGATTGATAGTATATAATATAAATGAATGGAAAACAATAATAAAAAAAGCTCTGCTTTCTATTCTTATATTCCTAATCCCCAGACTAAATTTGATACCCAAGAGGATGGCGAAAATATATATTTATTACTTCGTAGCCATCCTTTTACTCAAATTGGTTGGATTTTAAGTTCAATTCTTTTCTTTATTCTACTTTTTGTTTTCAATTTTTTTCCTCAAAGTTTTTTTAATTTAGGACAGATATTGATAATCAACTTATTTTTTATTATTTTTATTCTCAGCTATATTTGGTTTAATATTTTAAATTGGTATTTTAACGTGGGAATAATAACTAATAAACGGGTAATTGATATTGATTTTTATGCGGTTTTATATAAAGAAATTACCAACGCTCAACTTGGGAGAATAGAAGATACTACTGTAAAAAGTGGCGGATATATAGAATCATTTTTTGATTATGGATCAATTTTTGTCCAAACTGCTGGTACAGAAGCAAACGTTGAATTTATTAATGTTCCTCATCCATCTGATGCAGTTCAAATAATTAATAAATTATTAAGCAAAAAACATGGATTTTAAAGATATTATTTTTAAAGTTGTTATTTTACTTCTTGCTGTTTTTTATTACCTTTATGTTTTGGTGATTTCCAAACAGGTCAAGGTTATGGATAAAGCCGTTCAAGATAAATACAACTGGCTTATTCTTTTTGTGACTTCATTGCAAGTGACAGTGTCATTGGCTATATTGATAATAGTATTGTTAGCAGTGTTTTTAATATAAAATACTAAATAATAAATCTCAAATCACAAATAAATCATAAATATTAAATTTTAAGTTTTAAATAGTTTAGTATTTAGTTTTTATTATTTAATTTTTATTTGGAACTTGTAATTTAGGATTTAGAATTTATTTTTATGTTTAAACAAGAAATTGGCTTCTATTTAGGTCATGAAAAAGCTGATGGTTTCTCCGGTTTTGTTGATGAAAATAATTTATTTTTGAGCGTAGAAATTGAAACAGGGATTACTCCCGATCTTGGTCGAGAATTAACGACTTTTATAAGAGAAAAAATTAGTACAATTCAGATTGAAAATCTACATCAATTCGATTCTTTTATTTCAAATATTATTAAAGAAAAGAATCTGCCGTCAGGATTTTCTCTTTCGGTTGGCTATTTAAAAAGGAACATTTTTTATTTAAAGACAGTTAATCAAGGCAAAGTCTATATTCGTAGAAATAATAAATTAATCCTTCTTATTGAGAACAATCAAACAGCATCCGGTTACATTCTCGAGGAAGATATTTTTATCTTTACTTTCAATAAATTTATAAAACTATTGGGAGAGGAATCTGGATTAAATAAAAAATTTAACCACAGACTAATTTCAGAAGCCATTGAAGAAATCACCCAAGAACTAATCGTAAAAGACGATCAGGGAACGGCGGCTTTATTATTAAAATTAAAAAAAATAGAAGAAGAAATAAAAAAAGTAAATGATTTTAGTTTAAAAGATTTTTACCAACGATTCGGTCAACAAAAAATTTTAACATTTATCACGGTTTTTATTCTTGGAGTAATTTTATTTTGGAGTGTTGGTTTTGGGTATATACGTCGTTCAAACGAGAATAATCAGAAAAAAATTAATTTAACTCGTGATCTTATCAGTCAAAAATTAGGTCAAGCAGAGGAAGTGTCATTTTTAAATATGTCAAGCGCCCTGAGTTTAATCGCAGACAGTAAGGAAGAGTTAAAAAAACTGGCGGGATTGGGCGAGCAAGTAAAAGAATTAGAAAAGATGATTACGGATAGTGAGAATAAAATTCTTAAAAAGGAGGAAAAAAAATACACAGAATTTTTTGATTTGACTGTTGATGATAAAAATGCAAAAGGTGAGAAAATCTATCTTAACGACGGCCGTCTTCTAGTTAGTGATAAAACAAGAGGAGTTTTGTATGAACTTTCACTTGATAAAAAATCTTTAGACAAAGATCAGTCGGCTGAGATAAAAAAATCATCAAACATCGCTTTATTTAAAGAAAAGAAATATTTTTATGTTGAAGGGGCGGGTATACACGAAATAATTGATGGCAAAGCGAAAAAGGTAATTGAGAATGATAAAGAGTGGGGCAAGATAATAGATCTGGTTGTTTTTAACAGCAACATTTATTTATTAGATCAGGGTAAAGATGAAATTTGGAAGTACATGAGCGCAGAATCTGGATTTGGTAGTAAAAATTCATATTTTCAATCAGGTCAATCAATTGATCTATCTCAAGTAAATTCTTTGAGCATTGATGGCTCGGTTTATTTAGCCGGTGATTCGGTTATGTTTAAATATACTTCGGGTTTACGTGACGGATTTAAGGTGGACTTGCCGGACAGCAACGTCAACATGACCAAAATCTTTACCAGTCGCGACTTGGAAAAAGTGTACGGTTGGGATAAAAAGAGGGGAATAATTTATGTGATGAATAAAAACGGAGATTATCAGGAGCAGGTGAATTCAAAAATTTTGTCTACTGCCACAGACTTTGTAGTTTATAAAAATTCGATCTATGTTCTGCAAGGGAGTAAGATTTATAAGATCGAATAATTTTAATTTAAAGTTTATATTCATTTGACAACCGCTCCCCCCCCCAATTAGAATGATATTAGCTATTAAAAATATATTGATTTTATTTCCATGAAAAAAACTAAAAAACTGAACTTACATAAATGGGCCGGTTTTAAATTATTTTTTCTCTCACTAATTGCTATTTTAGTTCTTGTCTCGGCCATTTTTATAAATAAGATTAAGATTAATACAGATAAAGTTAAAGCTGGTAGTTGTACTTATGTTAAAGCTGATAATTATAAAAGCGGAACTGAAGCTTGTAAAGCTTTGTCTGATAAATATAATAGAAATTTTATTGTAGATAATTATGAATCTGAATATCAATATAATGGTCCCTACGCTCCTGCTAATAATCCACTAAGATTTTATTGTTGTGTTGCGCAAAAAACTAATCCTATTAATACTTATAATCCTACTAATAATGATCCTACTAATGGGTTAATAAGTGTTTGTCAATCTTTAAAAGGTAAGATTGCGACCATGTATTCAAATTACGGAGGTAAAGGAGTAGATGCTTGTATTAGATATACCGGAAAGCGCTTTAGTCCTAATACTGTAAATCCTCAATTGTTGAAACAATATCCAAATCCTACAGATTTCAAACCTTCTCAAAATTGTGCAACGGGGCCTATGACTTATGACTGTGGTGCTAAATCAAAAGCAGCGGCAACAGTTCAAGAGTTAATCAAAGTCTGTCAAAGCGTAAAAGGTCAGAGCGCAGGTAAGAATACTCAAGGATGGTGCATTAAATTTACCGGAAAATACTACGATACTAATAAAGTAAACCCTAAAGTAACTCCAATACCAAGTATGCCATTATCAGCTTATTGTTCAACCGGGTCTACAACGAGTTGTTATGTAGCTCCTACAGGATCAGGGAATGAAGAAAGTGTGGCAGAAATAATAGCAAGATGTCAAGCTCTTAAAGGTAGATTATCTAGTCAATCTAAACCAGGCGCTTATAATCCTACGATTACACAAAATTTTAAATATAATTGCTGGAGATACAATGGTTTATACAATAAAAGATATAGTAGTGACAACCCTAAAGACACACATTGTTTAACTGAATCAAAAGCCGGACCTTATAAACCTGATGGCACATGTAAAGATTGACGGTGTTTAAATTACAAAATTATTAAAAGTCTTGCTAAAAGGAGGTGAAATATGAAAGACGACAAAATTTGTTTTCCAAAAACTTGGACATATTTGGTTCTTTTAGTCGCCGCCGTAGTCGGCGGTTTTTGGGTGATAAACTATGCTAACACGCAGAAACTAGGAGGTACCCCCAAAGCTTCAGAAGGAAAAGGAAATTGGGGTAAAGCAGTAATGATTTGTAACGCCAGAAAGAATGAGATAGCTGATAAGTTTACCGGCGGATGCCGGTATTTTAATAGTCAAGTCAAAGGGAAATATCCTGTTCCAGTCAAAGACGCCTATGGTTCATACTGTCGAGTATTGGCAATATATGATAGATCAGCCTGTGCGCCAGCAGTGGGATCTCCATTAGGAAAAATAACACCCGTTGTTGATTGGACAAAAATAGCCAGAGAATGTAAGAAGCTGAAAGATATTATAGCGGGCCCCTCTGGAAATGAGGGATGTGAGATATATGATGGTGGATATAGAAAAAATCTTTTAAAAGGAAGAAATTTCTATTGTACTCTCGTATATAAGGAAGGATTGGATTGTCAACCGAACCAACCGAACAATGAATAATCAAACGAATCAAGAGTTATAAAAGGTCTTGGATGCTAGGCGAGAAATACCCCGAGGTCATCGGGGTGTTTTTTGCTTAATATTATAGTTTACAGTTGACTTTTGCTGACTTATGATACATAATGTATAGCATATGAGCAACGGAACTACTTCAAATCTACAATTAAAATTATCCTTAGACCAAGGTTTGACTGATGTCTGGGGATATCTAAAAAAAGAATATCAAGGCCTGGATAAATCTAGCATCGTTCGTTTAGCTTTAAACACTCTTTTTAAAGAAACAAAAAGAAGTCAATATAGACTTTATAGCATTGAAGAAATATTAAAAGAATTAGAAGGAGTAAATGAAGGGATGACGGAAAAAGAGATTTATAATTGGTGGAATAAGAATAAACCGTTATAATCTATATTATGATGGTGATTCTTGATACTTCGGTGATTATTGCTTTTTTGCTTTCAACAGGTAAAAACTTTGTCAGAGAAATTATTCGTCAAGCTAAAAATAGAAAGATGAAATTAATTGCTTCAAAAGAAACGATCAGTGAATTAAAGAAAACTTTAGCTTATCAATCGATAAAAAGATTACCAAACTATAAGCCTCATTTAGTTGCTTCATTTGTTGCTTGGTATCAATATAACGTTGTTTACCATTCTTTAGAAGATAAAAAAATATTTAAAGAGTTAAGAGATGTTAAAGATAATATTTTTCTTCAATTAGCTTTAGTTTCTAAAGCAGATTATATAATAACAGGGGATAAAGATTTATTAGTTGTTAATAGAATTAAATCAACAAAGATTATTACAACCGAAGAGTTTTTTAGTCTGGAAACGATCTAACTGGTTATTGTCCCAGGGTTGGTAATTTTATTTCAAATCCATTATTGCCCTTTAGCTCAACAATTCCTAAAATATTACCTGCTAAAAGGTTAAAGGCTACCAAAACGACAAAAACTAAAACTATTCCTATTACAGCATTAGTGATCTTACTTTGAGCTTTGGCAATCTTTTCTTTTTCTCCACCTGAAGAAATCCAATCAAAGGCACCCCACAAAAGGTAAACTAGCATAAATAAACCGGCAACCAGTATAAACATTTGAATACCAAAACCAATAAATTTACCCAAACCTTGAACTGGATTATCTCCGCCTACATTCATGGCGGCTGGCGGGGAAATACCGCCAAAAAGTTCATCGATTGCTGCGTCTGCTAAAAGTTTCATTTTGGTAAAACAACTCCTAATAATTTAATAACTAAATAACTACCTACAACGATAAATAGACCTACAACAGCCATAGCTATAGAGCTATAAGCTTTTTTAAGGGCATCGGGATTATCACCATGAGTCAAAATATCAAAAGCGGCTTTAAGGGTGATGACTAAAAAAATCAATCCGGCCCCAGTCATAGCTAAAGGGAGAGCAAGACTGACAATTTGACCAATACTTGTCACTTTGGCAGCCGGAAAACTAGTGGGATTAATAGATAAAGCTTGAACCATGCTAAAATTATAGCAGAAATTCAAAAGTCAAAAGGCAAATAAGTTGTCATCCCCGTGAAGACGGGGATCCAGTCTATAATTACTTTATAATGTATATTTAGCTTGGATTCCCGCCTACGCGGGAATGACTTTGATGTTATAATAATATCAATTATGTTCAACCCTACTTTTACCATAACTAACAAAATACTCACTAACATCTCCAAAATTGAAGCCTCAGAAGAAGTTATTAAACATTCGCCACTTTTGCCTCTTTGGGAAAAACAGTTTAAGGAAGAAGCTTTGATTAGAGCGGTTTATCATGGCACTCATCTTGAGGGTAATATTCTTCATAAGGACGATGCTAAAGATATTCTCATGGGTCGCGACGTCATTGGCCGGCCGCGTGATATCCAAGAAATCATTAACTATCGAAAAGTCATCGAATTTATAGACGACGAGGCAAACAAAAAAATTGATAAAATTTCTGAACAAATAATTAAAAAATTGCATAGAATTTTAACTGATAAAATTTTAACTGGTGAGCAAATAGGTGAATATAGAACAAAACAGGTAATTATCAGAAATTCGGCTAATGGAGAAGTAACTTTTCGTCCGCCTCCTCCGATTGAAGTGCCTTTTCTAATGCGTGAGTTTATCTACTGGTTAAATCGTGACGATAAGGATAAGTTGCACCCAGTTTTGAAAGCAGGCATTGCTCATCATGAACTGGTTAGAATTCATCCATTTTTAGACGGTAACGGTCGGGTTTCTCGAGTGCTGGCGACTTTGATATTATTTTTGGGGGGTTATGATATCCGTCGTTTTTTTTCGCTTGAAGAGTATTATGACAAAGATGCGATTACTTATTATCAAAATTTACAAAAAGCTTCGGCTGGTGATTTAAGCAGTTGGCTGGAATATTTTACAAGTGGCGCAGGAATAGAATTTGAAAAAGTTAAAGAAAAAATCTTGAAATTATCTAAAGACGTAAAGCTAAAAGAAAAGTTTGGTGGTCAGCAGATTTTTTTGACGGAGCGTCAGATGAAGATGATTGAGTATATTCAAGAGATAGGTTATATTCAAAATCAAACTTTTGGAGATGTTTTTCCTGACGTGTCTGAAGATACGGTTTTGCGGGATTTACAGGAACTGATAAAAAAAGGTTTGCTTAAAAAAATTGGATCAACAAAGTCCGCACGTTACACAATGGTATAAAAGCGCGACGCTGAATTTTATTGCGAAAAAAATTAAGCATCTCGCTTTTTCTTATATTTTTAAAAGCGAAGATACCTATTTTTTAGTTAATCGCAGGGGCCCCTATAGGGGTGTGGCGGACTAAAAAACAGGTATCGAGCTTTAATAACTTATGAAATTCTCAGAATTAGCACAATACTTTGAAAGAATTGAAAAAAATTCTTCTCGCTTGGAAATAACAAGAATATTAGCTGAATTGTTCAAGTTTTTAAATGCCCAGGAAATTGCAAAAGTAGTCTATCTGCTTCAAGGGAGAGTTGGCCCCGCCTATGAAGGAATTGACTTTGGCATGGCGGAAAGAACGATTATTAAATCGGCTATGTCTGCTCTCAATATTGACCGCAGTTATTTTGAAAAGGAATTTAAAAAGAGCGGAGACCTTGGGACGACTGTTGAAAGTTTCAAAAAACTATATACATCATTTGAAGAAAAAAAAATGGAAGTGTTAATGGTTTTTGATATTTTTTATCGATTAGCTACAGCATCAGGAAATGGTTCGCAAGAAGTAAAAATAAGTCTTTTATCACAGTTGATTCGTCAACTTGATTCGTTATCAGGTCGTTATCTAGTTCGCCTACCAACAGGAATTATTCGTTTAGGTTTTTCTGATATGACAATATTAGACGCATATTCTTGGATGTTAAAAGGAAATAAGAGTTTGCGGCCGATTATTGAAACTGCCTACCATGTCCGACCCGACCTGGGATTTATTGGAAAAACACTGAAGGAAAAAGGGGTAAATGGTTTAAAAGAAATGGAACCAACAGTTTTTACGCCGATTATTATGATGAAAGCAGAGAGAATGTCGTCGGCTAAAGAAATTATTAAACAAATCGGAAAATGTTTAGTCGAGCCAAAGTTTGATGGGTTTAGGTTGCAGGTGCATTATTTAAGGTCAGACCCTAAAGGGACTGACCTTATTGAAACGGACCTTGCAAAAGTTAAACTGTTTTCTCGAAATCTCGAGGACGTTACGTACATGTATCCTGACATTGTTGAAGGAGTGAAACATGAAGTTAAAGCGGATGAGTTAATAATTGAGGGAGAGGCGATTGGTTATAATCCAAAAACAGGGGAGTTTCTTCCGTTTCAGGAAACCGTTCAGCGTAAACGAAAATATAATATTGGGACAAAATCAATTGAGGTACCTTTAAAACTTTTTGCTTTTGAACTTTTATATCTAAACGGAAAAAATTTTATAAAAAAACCGTTTATTGAACGAAGAAAAGCTCTTGAACAAGTAACGGTAAAAAATAAGGATATAAGTAAGCAAATCATAGTAGTTGACCATCAAGAAGAAGTAGATAAAGAAGAACGGCTTGAGGAAATTTTTGATCAGGCGGTTGCTAAAAAGCTAGAAGGGGTGATTGCCAAAAAGATTGACGGGATCTACCAACCGGGTGCCCGCGGCTGGAACTGGATAAAATATAAAAGAAGCTATTCTTCCAAGATTAATGACACGATAGATTGTTTGGTGATGGGCTACGACTTTGGCAAAGGAAAAAGGGCAGATTTTGGCATGGGAGCGTTTTTGGTTGGGGTAAGAGATGAAAAAAATGATAAATTTGTGACGGTGGCAAAGATTGGTACAGGGCTTACAGATGAAGAATGGAGGTTTCTCAAAATCAAATCTCAAATATCAAAACTCAAAGATAAGCCAATGAATTATTCTGTTGATAAAGCTATGAATTGTGATGTGTGGATTTCTCCTGCAATTGTGGTTGAGATTAAGGCCGATGAAATTACTAAGTCACCAACTCATACAGCTGGCTTGGCATTACGGTTTCCTCGTTTAGAAAAATTTAGAGATGACAAAAAACCAACAGACGTCACTACACTAGAAGAGCTTCAGCATATGACTCGTTAGACCTTTTCTCAAACCAAATGACGATGGGAATAAAGCATTTTAAAGAATCTAATATTATATTCACCAAAAAATGATAACGGATTATTAATTATTCTTCTTGCAGATGAAGCAATGATTGTTTTACCGTCATGAAAAATTTTCCCATATTTTTTCACATGTAAACATAGATCAATATCTTCATGAACCGCTTTTTCATCAAGACAAATATTATTCTTAACCTTATTCCAAATAGTTTTTTTTATCGAATAACTAGGTCCCATAAACGGATAAGCGCCAATCATTAATCTTGGAATTAATAGATAGATATAAAAAAGAGTCGTAGAACGACCGATTATTGGAATGTCACTGAATTTTATTGGCATTGATATTCCAATTACGGAGGGATAATTGGAAAAATCACTTTTAATATTTTTTATCCAATCAATCGGAAGAATAGTATCAGCATCGCACTTAGCGATTATTTCGTTTTGCGCATTATTAAACCCAGTATTTCTAGCCGGAATCATTCCTTGTTTTTTTTCCTGAATAATAGTTATTCCTTTATATTTTTTTACTAATTTAATTGTGTTATCAGTACAATTATTATCAACAACAATAATCTCGTCAGGTTTTTCACTTTGTTTCATCAAAGAATCAAGACAGTTTTTAATTCGTTTTTCTTCGTTATAAACTGGTATGACAACTGAAACTTTCATAGCTATCATCATATCAAATGTTATAATATAAATCGTATGAAACCATTCTTCTCAGTTGTTATCCCAACATTAAATGAAGAATTTTATCTCCCAAAACTTTTAACAGACTTATCAAAACAGAAGGAGAAATATTTTGAAGTAATTATTGTTGATGCTTTTTCGAAAGACAATACTAAAAAAGAATCAAAAAAATTTCAAAAAAAGTTTAATTTAAAGTTTTATCAGATTAAACATGCCAATGTTTCTGTTCAAAGAAACTATGGCGTAAGTAAATCGCTGGGGAAGTATATTGTTTTTTTAGATGCAGATGTAAGATTAAAACCTACTTTTACAAAAAAATTATTTAAATTTATTAAAAAGCAAAAAGGCTTAATTTTTCTCCCCTACCTTTCGCCAGAAAAAGGGGATAGAGAGTATAAACCACTGTTAGATATATTTAATTTATTAATAGAATTTTCACAAAATATGAAGAAAAAATTTTCACTCGGTGGGTCGATGGTCTTTGAAAAAAATTTCTTTAATATGATTGGAGGTTTTGATACAAAACTTTTTATGTCTGAAGATCATGAATTAATTCAAAAAGCTTTTAGATGGGGGGTATTACCAAAATTTATGAGAGCTAATACAATTACTTTATCTTTAAGAAGATGGAAAAAAGAAGGAAATTTGAAAATTATCTACAAATATTTTATTGTGACAGCACACAGGCTGTTTGGAGGTGATGTAAAAAATAAAATTATTGAGTATAAGATGGGTGGAGAAGAATACAAAAAAATAATAAAGTTAAAAACTAAAAAAAACCCTCCAATCTTTAGTTGGCTAGATTTAAATCATAAACAATAAATCCTTTGTTTTCATATAAAATAGGGAATTGGTATAAACGAGGTTTTTCCGAGACAAAATATTTGGCTCCATATTTTTTTGATATTCTTAAAATATCATTCTCAGATAAAGAACGGTAGGCATTTTTTGTAATCTTAATGTTTTTAATAGGGTCAATTGAGAATTTGATTAAAGCTCCTGGGGCGACGTCTTCAAATCGGGGACGCCAATATTCAATATAAGAGGGAACAAATGAACCTTCAAATGTTTCAGATAAAGTTGAAATGGTCGATCTTTCCGAAATTACCCTCCATTCAAGGCTATAAAACCACCACAGAGCTGGAGGAGTAATGAATAAGGTATCCTTTGGCGTATTATTTTTCGCCCATATCTGGGCATCATAGTTATCGTCTTTTATTGGCTCAATATTTATTCCAGGTTTCCAGATATCCATTTTATAAAAAATAGTTAGCGTTAATAAAAAAATAATAATGACCAAATATTTAAATATACTAACGCAATTTTTATTGTTAATTTTTTTGTATAAAAGTAAGACAATAAGGGAGATTAGAGGAGAAATAGAAAATAATAATGCAAGGATAAGCAGGCTGATTTTATTAGTGTTTATTTTTTTGTCATTAAATAGTTCAGATATGTAGCCGGCAAAATATAAATAGGCAAAAATATTAATAAATATACCGACTCTGATTATTTGCGACTGAATAATTATCGTTAAAGGAAACCACGTTCCTGCGATGGCTTGAACTATTAAGATGATTATGGAAGCCCATATAAAATTCCTAACAATTAAATCATTAATGGTTTTTTTTACAGGTAAGGTTAAAAAAAAGATAATAACAGTAGAAATACCGTTCAAAATAGTAAAGTTAATTAAAAGATTTGTTGTAATAAGAGTAAAGACGTGAGCTAAAAGACTATTATTTATTATGTAAAACCAGCTTCGATCCAACCCTACATCAACATGTGAATTGCTGAACTTCCATATCAAAACCGGTGAAGCAAATAAAAGAAAAGTAAGAAATTGTTTTATGAGATTTTTAAATCTTATCTCTTTAATTCTAAATAATGAATCAAAAAGAAACATTGCTAACACAAAATTTACCGAAATAACGTGAAGGTTATACATTAGACCCAGAATCAAAAGCGCAAAGAATGGCTTTTTATTTAAGTACAAATTAATTGATATCAATAAGAAAGGAAGGACAAAAGTTCTGTTTAACAAACTAAACTCAAAAATAGGAAATCCGGCAAAACCAAGATGAGGAAAAATAAAAGCAATTACAGCCAAAAAAGGAGCAATTGAATTTTTAAATAGTGTTTTTGTAAGATCATAAATGGCCAGAAAAGTTAAGAACGTTACCAAAAAATGTGTAATAAACATAGTAATTTCAAGTACTCCGAATTTGTAGAATGGAATAAAGAAAAACCAGAAAAATGAATAATGATAGCTCCTTAGTTCTAAGAATTTATCATTTGGAAAAAGACTGGGATCGGCCATTTTCTTTAAGTAGGGGATATGGATAGCTTGATCGAAAGTTCCAAAATAATAACCCATGAAAGATATAGTTATAATTGAGGCAATAGTAAAAAAAATGTATTGATAGATTTTATTTTGCCCTATCTTTTGACTGATTGAAGTTAACAGCTCTATCATTATATTTTAAAGGTGGAAATAATAGGATAATGATCGGAAGAATGAGATTCGACTCTTTCAGTTTTTATCAGTTTTAAACCTCGGTAGAACGAATAATCTGTTTTTATTTGTTTGACAAGGAATTTATTTATAAATGGTAAGGTTAACCGTTGAAAAAAATTAAATTTTTCAAATTTTCCACTTTTAGAAAATTTCATTGTTTGCCTGATATTGGCAGTTGCCTCTAATAATCCAAATTTAGCCATCATCTTCTCAAGCCGCATTCTTTTATATGGAAAATAATTAAAATCACCGACGATAATCAATGGAGCTTTTATTGAAAGATTGATTGACTTTAAAGCTTGATTAATATGCTTAACCCTCAATTCATTACTGCCAACAACGTATAAATGGACATTACATATACAGATTTTTTTCCTTGTCAGTTTATGAGTAAAATTTGTTTCCAAAATCGTTTTTGGTTGACTGTAACCTAATACAATTCTTAGGATATTAAAAAAGAAATCACCAAAGTTAATTCCGAGATCAAGCTTAAATGAATCGCTATATTCAAGGTTTTTTGGATTATAAAAAGTAATTACGCCAAATATTTTACCGAATTTAACAAAAGAATTAGAGTAATCCGCCATTCTATAACCAAGTTTTTCAATTTTTTGAATACTTTTATCATCTGTCAGAGCTTCCTGTAAGCAAATTATGTCCGGATGATAAGAATTGATCACTTCGCCAAGTTTATTGACGCCATTGTTGAACAGGGTATTGTAGGTAAGTAGAGACAAATTCATAGGAATATTATACTAGATAAGTCATTTTAGAGTATAAATATAGTTATCCACTGACTTTGGATAACTTTTATTATGTTGTTGTAGCAATAAATAACGAACTGTTAATACTATAAGATGTCTCATAGACGAAGTGTATTTTTCTATAGGTCTTGACAAACAATTTAACTTTGTTTATAGTAGAAGATATGAAGAGATCAACAATCTTTAAAAACAAATATCAGAAGAAAAATGAATTAATTGGGTTCGTAGCAGATCAATTTAGGAAATTAGCGAAGAAGAATTTAAGAATACCGGTAACGTTGTATCATTTATAACAAAAAGAGCATCACTACCGCTCGTATATTAAGGCAACGACGTATAGTAATGCTCGGTACTACGATAGCAAATAAAATTTGGTTTGTCAAGCCTCGCTAAGCGAGGCTTTTGCGTTTATTGATTTAGTCTATACAAAGCTCCAAAGCCATTAGAAGACTTGAAAATTAATCTACCTATTTTTGACCATTTTTTCTCATCTAAATTAGGGTATTTTTGCCGTTCTAACCGTGAGATTACCACATATTTAATTTGGTATTTTTTAATTAAAGCATTAAGTTCTTTTAGTTTATTTTTGTTTATTCTGGCTTCCTTGAATATTATTAATTTTTCTTGTGGATGAATAAGATTTGGATCGTTTATTTTATCTTTATTTAATTCATATAAATCTTTCCAATTATTAAACCTAAGTTTCTCAGCTATCTTGATTAAATAATCATTTGGTTGAACTACATAGTAATCTTCATTTTCATCTTCTAAATTCATCTCATAGAGTTTCTGAATATCAGGGATTCTATTGCCGACCACATCAGAACTACCGCGCCAGAGCCATTCATGGACCCACCAGCCAGCAACAGTTGGCAGTCCGGTGAAGGAAGATATCCTCGCATAATCAGTATAAGAGTCCCCTTGGGCTTCTAAAATAACCGACTGTTTTTTTTCATTTTTATTTAGATAGTTAATTATTTCATTATCTTCTAAAAAATCATTTTTTAACCAATCCTGGCCGTCCAGTTGTACTTTACGATTAAGCGATCCGTAGTAAGAAGGAATGGAAAAATAAGGATAGATTGACGGGAAAAAGAGAAAGAAAATAAAAATAAACAATAAAAGACGATTGATCCATTGTTTCATTGTTCCATTGTTTTTTTGTACAGACAAGGCATTGCCTTGTCTGTACTTTATAAGAAAGAAGGTCACGATCGAAGCAATCCCCATCATCGTAAAAGCCTGGTAGCCAAGCTTGAACATGGTGTTAGCGCGGAAATGGGCTGGATAAATATCTTTGATATAAAAAAATTCAGGAATAATAGTGAGGAAAAGGCCAAAAGAGAAGAGAATGAGAATGAATAAGGTTGTAGGGGGTAGGTTGTAGGGGGTAGGTCTAATGTTTTGCTTGTGCTGTTTAAAAACAATAAACAAAAATATCAAAAACGAAATCCAAAAGAATCCCCATAAGATAAAAAGCATCCAAAAGGGGGATATCTGACAGTTGCCGGCTTCAAATAAAAAAGGGCCGATTTTACCAATATCAGTTAAGAATTTAGGAGAGCAATTAACGCCAATGCCACTGATAAAGGGTTTAAAATACCAGGAAAATGGCAAGGAAAAAATGACAAATGAAGAAATAAGAACAAATGAATTTAAAAATAATTTGTAAGAGAATCCAAACATCACAAAGAAAATAAATAAGGTAAGCAATATATAGATCGGCCCGTCAAAAGCATTGGTCATGTAATGAACGGCCGTCATGAAACCGAGAAATACAGATGAAATTAGATAAAATTGGATAGAATCAGATGAAATCAGTTGCCAAAAACTTTTGACTTTTAACTTTAAATTTTGCTTGCCCTCCAAAGCTTTAGCGAAGGAGGGACTTGACGTAAAGATAATAAATAATATTGCCAGTGTTAATAAAACAAACGGGATATCAAACACGTGCCCGTGCAAATCCGCAACCACATAAGAATATGAGGGGAACTCGTGAATTGTGAACGGAATAAAACGGGTAGCGTTTGGGTACCAATAAACAGTCGGATTAAAGCCAGACAGTATTTTCCAAAAAGGAATTGGAGTTTCGTTAGGATAGCCCTTGGTAAAAAGATAGATTGTATGAAGATTTCCACCGAGATTTATCAGATAAGCACCAATTAAACCAAAAATAACCGCCTTAAATTGACTTATTTTCTGATAATACTTTCTAATGATATTTATAATGAGGGAAAATACCTGAGTCACTCCTTGAGCAAAAATGGTCGCCAGAATTAAATTGTAACCAACAGAAGCTTTTATGTTACTGAGTTTTATTAACAGAGCACCAGTTAGATGGCCAAAATAATAATAATTAATTGGTTCAGACGCATACCAGATATCTTTTGGCGGAAAAAATTTAGTTCGCAGTATTGAATTTATGAATCCAAAATCCATAAATTTTTCTAAGCCGTGAATCGAAGGTTCCTGAGAGCGGATGAAGGTCCAGAAGAAGAGGCAAAAAATAAACAGGATTTCTTCGACGATTATCATTGGCCAATGGTTTGTTGTAGAGACGTGATTAATCACGTCTCTACGTTGTTTTCTATAAATAAAAAAATTAATAATGGCAAATAAACAGAGGGAAAAAATTAATGCGAGACGATTGAAAGGTAAAATTTTTACAATTCCTAAAACAAAAACGAAATAACTTAAGAGAATAATTCCCAGAGTTTTGGCAAATGGATAGCCAAAATCGAAACTAAAACTTCTAAATATTTTTTTGGTTAAAGGAGTGAAAATGACACCAATAATGAGTAAAGTTACATACCATTGAAGCGTAATTAAAGTCCAGTTCATAGGAAATTATTATATAATAATGAGCATTAATATGGATTCAAAGTATCAACCACAATTAGTTGAGGAAAAAATTTATAAAAAGTGGGAAGATCAAGGTTTTTTTAAGGCATCCGTTAACAAAAAGAAAAAGCCTTTTTCTATAATTCTTCCCCCTCCAAATGCCAATGGCAGCCTTCATTTGGGCCATGCAATGTTTACTTATGAGGATATTATGATCCGATTCAATAAAATGATGGGAAAAGAGACTCTTTGGCTGCTTGGGCTAGATCACGCTGGTACAGAAACACAGTTTGTATTTGAAAAATACTTAAAAAAACAAGGCAAGAGCAGATATGACTATAAAAGAGACGAACTATACAAAATGATCTGGGATTATGTGGCTGAAAACAAAAATACAATTAAAAGTCAATTAAAACGACTTGGCTTTGCCCTTGATTGGTCTAAAGAAAAATTTACAATGGACCCGGAGATCGTCAAAATTGTTTATAAAACATTTAAAGATCTATTCGATGAAGGATTGGTCTATAGAGCAAATAAATTAATTAATTACTGCACGAACTGCGGCACTTCTTTTTCTGACCTTGAAGTGATATATGTTGAGAGAACGGACCCGTTATATTACATGAAATACGGTCCATTTACTCTAGCAACTGTCCGGCCGGAAACAAAGTTTGGAGACACGGCGGTAGCTGTCCATCCTGATGATAAGCGATATAAAAAATGGATCGGTCAGGAAATAGAAGTTGATGGATTAATTGGACCATTCAAAGTAAAGGTAGTTGCTGACATCGCTGTTGATCCTAAATTCGGGACAGGTGCCGTCAAAGTAACTCCGGCTCACGATTTTAATGACTATGAAATTGCCAAAAGACACAACCTCCCAATGAAGCAGGTAATAGGATTTGACGGTAAATTAAACGAACATGCCGGTAAATATCAGGGACTTAGAATCTTTTCAGCCCGTCAACAGGTTGTTGAAGATCTCAAAGCAAAAGGTCACATGGTAAAAATAAAAGAAGATTATGTTCATCGCGTTGGAACGTGTTATAGATGCGGAAAAGTACTTGAGCCGTTACCTAAGGAGCAGTGGTTTATAAAAGTAAAACCTCTTGCAGATGGAGCAAAAAAATTAATTGAAAAAAAAGAAACTGAAGTTTTACCAAAAAGATTCAAAAAAAGATTAACAACGATACTTGATGATTTCATAGATTGGAATATATCAAGACAGGTTGTTTGGGGAATAAGGATTCCGGCCTATAAATGTAAAAGTAAAAACAGCTGGTTTATCTCGGAAGAACCTCCAAAAAAATGCCAGATATGTGACGGCGATGATTTTAAGCAGGACGAAGACACTTTTGATACCTGGTTCTCATCGGCTCAATGGCCCTACGCCACATTAATGACAGAAGGACAAGAAACTTTTGATTATTTTTACCCAACTTCAGTAATGGAAACAGGGCATGATATACTCCGAGCTTGGGTTGCCCGAATGATGATGATCGGATATTTTTCCACAAAAAAAACTCCCTTCAAGACAATATTTTTACATGGAATGGTTCGTGATTCCAAAGGTCAAAAGATGAGTAAAAGTAAGGGAAATGTAATTGATCCAATCCTAATGATTGATAAATATGGGGCTGATGCTCTTAGGTCAGCGCTTATTTTTGGAATCAAAGAAGGGGGAGACGTCTCATTATCTGAAGAAAAAGTGATTGGAATGAGAAATTTTATTAATAAGATATGGAATATGGGCAGATTCATTGAGATGAATCTGCAAGCACCAAATTCTAAATCCCAAGTAACAAATAAATCTAAAACACTAAATGAACTACAAAAAGAATATAAAAAGGAGAAAAAGCAATACATCAAATACATGGACAGTTATCAGTTCTCAAAGGCTTTAGGCTTGGTCTATGAATTTATTTGGCATCGGTTTGCCGATTATTACATAGAACAATTGAAAGATGAAGTAATTAATGGTAATATAGAAGCTCTCGGTAAATTGAAAGAAGTATATTTAGAGAATCTAAAGATGCTTCATCCGTTCACTCCATTCGTAACGGAAACAGTTTGGAAAGTGTTTAATGGAGAATCAATATTATTAGAGAAATTATAAAGTTATGAAACGTACCTGGCAGCCAAAAAAAGCAAAAAGAATGAAAAAACACGGATTTTTAAAGAGAATGGATAGTCATGATGGAAGAAAAGTGCTGAAAAGAAGAAGAGGAAAAGGAAGAGCGAAGCTCACAGTATAAATTTTAAATTTTTATGCAACAATTTGTTCAATATATATTTGACCCCTTTTTTGCCCATCCAATTTTAAATCTTCTTGTTGTTTTCTATAAACTGTTCTTATTTATAAAACTTCCAGGAGCATTTGGATTTGCAATTATTGCGCTTACCGTGGCTGTTCGTTTACTTTTTCAACCATTTTTTCAGAAACAGATTGAAACAGCCAAAAAAATGCAGGAACTCAAACCTCATTTAGATAATCTTTCTTCAAAACATAAAGATGATAAAAAACAACTTCAAGCTGAGCAGTTGAAGCTTTATCAACAACATGGAATTAATCCGACCTCCGGTTGTTTGGTAATGATTATCCAACTACCAATCTTTATTGCTTTATATAACACCCTAAATTTATTTTTATTAAACGGTCATGCAGAAAAGACAATTACGGCTATAAATAAAGTTTTGTATTTTTCCTTTTTGAAAATAGATTCGGTTAATTCTTGGTTTTTTGGACTAGATTTGGTTAAAACGCCAAAACAAGCCGGTACCTGGATATATTTATTAATTCCGTTGATAACAGGAATTCTACAGTATTTTCAAGCTCAAGCCTCTATGCCAAAAGCCAGTCCAACTGCCGCGGTTGTACCGGTTGGCAAAGATAAAGATAAAAAACCAGAAGGTCAAGGGGATTTCCAAAAAGCCATGAACACGCAAATGAAATACATGTTTCCGCTTATGATCGGTTGGTTCTCATATACTTTACCAATAGGCCTGGCTTTATATTGGAATATTTTTTCGATAATGGGTATAATGCAATATAGAAAAACAAATAGTAAATCTAAAATGTTAAATGTTAAATAAACTGTTAAAGATTAAATATTAAACAGATTTTTTTTAAAGTTTAAAAGTTTAATATTTATTTAACCTTTAATCTTTAATATTTAATATTTTTTTAAAAATAATATGGATAAAATAACTACAATCAAAACAGAGACGGAAGAACTTTTGGGAAAAATGATAACAAAATTTGAGGTAGAAGTAACTGATGATGGCGGGGTTTTTCAGGTAATTATTAAAACTGATGAAGAAGTCTCAACTGTGATTGGCCGCCATGGAGAAACGATCCGAGCAATTCAAAAAATATTGGAAGTAATCCTTTACAAAAAATTCAATGAAAGAGTTGAGATTTTGGTCAACGTCAACGACTTTCGCGAAAAACAAAAAGAGCGATTGGAAACGATGGCACGAGAGTACGCCGATCAAACCAAAGCGACTGGAACAGCCGGATATATAAGATCGCTTTCATCTTTTGAGCGAAAATTGATCCACGAATTTGTCACCGCCAACTACCCGGAACTAACCACTTCGTCAGTGGGAGAGGGACGTGAGAGACAGTTAGTGATAGAGGTTAAAAAGTAAATTTAACCAATTTACCAATCCGACTAATAAATACCAATTATTTTTGTTGTACGTTTTGAATGATCTTGCTTATAATCATTTGAATTTCATGGCATTCTTGAATATATGGATTAACAATAATTTCAGATAGGATTTCCGTATCTTTAATTATATTTAACCAATATTTTGTTTCTTTAGCCTCTTTCCTAACAATCATGTATTTAGCAACAAAATCCTTAGAAGAAGATGCGCCATCAGCTTCTTGATCATTTGCACCAACTGATGTAAGAGATGAACCTATTTGTTCGATAATGGAAAGATTTTCTTTAGATTTTGGAATTTTTTTAACAATATTATTAAAACAAGCTACGACAAATTTATAAATTCTTTTATGAATATCTTTTTCAGTATCACGATATATATTCATAATTTGATTCTAACATTTATTTTATTGATTGGTAAATTGGTAAAATTGGTCAAATTGGTTAATTATGATTTCGTCACTTGTTTAGCTTCTCCAAAATTGATATATTTTTAATATGGGACCAAATAATACACCTGAACAACAACAAAATAAAGAATCGGATCAAGCCGTTTTGGCAGCACAAGCAGTGCAGGAAATTATGAGTAAATTAAGAGCGATTGATGCATCAGAGGCTACTCCACAAGAAAAAGCTCAACAAAAATCTGAAGTTGCCGCAAGTGTTTTGAACGATTACCAACAGGCACAAAAAAATTTAGAAAACTTAAGAGAAGCCGCGAAATCAAGTGAAGTAAGTGAACAACAAAAAAATGATATTAAAAAAGAACAGCAAGGTTTACGCCAAGCCTTAATAAAGGCATCAACCTTGGAAGACAACGATGTCCATGTAGCTGAAAATGTAAAAGCTCAAAGAGTTCTTAGAGAATTATCCAAAGTACCACCGACAGATTCAGAAGCCGTGGCAATTCAAAATGCTTTGGGAGATTATCTTTTGGGAGAAGGGGCTAAAGATATAATCATATCTAAACCTGGAGAAACCAAAAGTAACTTCATGCAAGATCTTGATAATTTGGCCAGCGAAAATCCAACAGCGGCCGATAAAATAAAATATGCAGTTGGAAGTAGAGCAACTGATTTTGGATTAACTCCGGAAGAAATGTTAAAGATTTTTCGACCTACACAGCAAGAATCACAAAATGCCTCGAATCCTGAAGGATCTTTAACACCGGAACAACAGCAACAATTAATGGAAGAAATGGGTCAAAGCAGAGATAGACGATTTGGTCCAGATGGAGGTTATTACGAAACGAGATTCACCGATGTTCAAAAAGATTTAATTGCAACTTTCTATGATCCGGAAAAATTTGTGGACTATCTAGAGGCAATGAATGAGGGAACATTTTTAAAAGGAGGACGAGAGGAAGCAATTAGAGTGAAACAGAAAATGGCAGAAGATATAAAAGAATATTATGAAAAAAATAATAAAAATTTTGAGCCGGGAGACAGCTTGGAAAAGCAAGTGGAAAAACATTGGGGAGAAAAAGTATCAGAGGCGTTTGATTGGAAAGTTTCCGATGTCATTAATCAATTATTTTTGGAACTACAACAAAAGTCACCCAATAAATTTTATGAACAGATAATGCAGGAAGATATTTTTCAAGGACCGGCCATGATTCAAAAGAGAATTCAAGCGGCTATTAATTCTTTGATGACAAAAATAGGACAGATAGAAGGTGGAGACGATAAATTAGCCAAGAGAATAGATAAACTTCATTTATATGAACAAAGTGTTTCGGATCCATATATCCAAGAACGTGGTAAGGAGGGAGAAGATAAAAAAATATATCCCAGACTTCATCCATTAACACATGGAGAAAGAATTGGTTTAACAGATTTTATTAAACATGTTTATGTGACGATCGATCATACGATTGAAAAAGCCGAATACTTTCATAATTCCCGGGCAATCTACGGACATCCTCCAGGAAAAGAGGGTTTTTATCATCAGTTAGGAGAATTTGCCGAACATATTAAGGGGGTTGGCATTGATGAAATTTTATTGCTTCCGGATGGCCAGTATGTTATGCAGGCCTATCAGCTTTACGATAAAATGCTTCAGGAAGACTTTGCTCAGCTGGATCACCGGCATCGGCCGGACCAACTAAGCAATAAATTAGAGAGAGTCAACAGTAATATTGAATTACAAGTAATCAAACAATTAAAAGATTTTTATCCCGATTTAACAGCAGAAAGAGTCAATAATATTGTTAACTCGGCAGTTGGAATTAGTCGGGGAATATTTTTAACCGAGTCGGAAATGTCAGCTTATGCCGACCCGCTTGATTCTGAAGGCAAAGGAATGATCGCTTCTTATTCTACCAACGATGCCGGATCTCTAAACGTCTTCAATCCAATGCATACGATTTTGAGATGGCAAGGGGAACATAATATTAACTTGATGTATTTTATGTCAGTTGATGGTCAACCGGGAGAAATGTGGGATCATCAAAAAGCTTTAAAAAATGCGGCCAAATATCATGACGCTCTTTCGGTCGGAAGAGGCCGAGGTATTATCGGTAAAGGTGGATTACCAAAAGAAACATTTGCCGATTCAATGATGAATATTGGCAAAGTTGGCGGTCCGGGGGAAAGAAAAGGCTGGCGGATGAAACATCCTCTTGATGGACATTATGTTTTTGAAAAAAAAATAGATGCTCAGAGAAAAGAATATAGTACCAACGTTCTTGATCCGTTAAAAACTTTTAAGGCAATGGAGGCGATTGGTTATGAGGCGATTTATGATTTTGTTATGGCACAAATGCCGGGTCGAACCGGAGATCTTTTAAAAACCACCAAAGGATCTTTAGCAGATCAAAGAAATGAATTATTCAAATATATGTACAAAAGGTATTTTTCCAAAAATCCAGACAACTTTCAAGAGAGCGAGTTTAATCAATATATTGATAGTTTAAAAATAAAAGGCGAAGAAAACGCTTTAAAAGAAGTAAAAAAAGGATCAAATAATAATTGGGAAGAACAGACACAATTGGAAACATCAAAATTATTTATGAATAATTTTATCGCTCACTATGTGGCGGAAAGATTTCCGACAAAATTTATGAGAATTGATAAAAACAGACTTAACGAAAAAGGGGTCAGTCGGTGGACAAAGATCTGGAACGAATTTAAGGGGAAAGGTTGGGAGAGGGGACATTTTGATGAAGTCATGAAAGATATTAACGTGGCGGAGATGCTTCTTCGCCGGCAGATAAGCGAAAAAATAAGAAATAATATGAAATTTGATAAAGATTGGACCTTAGATAAAATTGATGACATTAAGAATCTTCCATATCGTTTGGACGAAAGCAAAATTAGAGAACTTCTTTCTGAAAATGCATCAGAGGATAAGAATAGAAAAAATAAAACATTCAAATCGGAAAAAGAAATTAAGGATGCAGTTGAGCTTTTTCAGTATATAAAAAAAGACCTGGATAAGGGAGGATTTTTAGATAGTGAGGCGTATGAAAAAATTAAGGAATTTAAATTTACATTTGGATTAGAAGATACTGATATTTCCCTAATGTCTTTCCGGGCCACCGGACCACGAATGGTTGCCCGCGCGATCAAAGATGTTTCTTCAGTCGAGGAAAATCTCACTAAATGGATTCTTCAGATGCCACAAATTTTAAATGAGATAGCCATAAACGGAAAACATGATTTTTCAGAGATTATTACATACATGAGAAAAGCCCAAAAAGCAATCACTGACATTGGTGGAGTTCCAGATACCTATGAGTACATGTATAAAATGGCCGGAACGATCATTAACTATTTTAAAAAAGACGGAATGGCAAAGCCGTTGTTTGGGCTTTTTCGACTCGGGAAAAAGAACTCCATAGCTGCTGAATATGCCGGCCGGTCAACGGCCGTCTGGGAATGGGATTCGCGGGATATTGATAGATTTGCCGTCGCAATGGAATCGTACGGCTTATTAAAAAATAACCCTTATGATCTACAAAAATTTGATAATGGTGAATTTAAAGGTGGTAAACCTGAAAATATTTGGATAATAAATCCAATTACCAAAAAACCTTTTAAAACTCCGTTTAAGAAAAGACATGTTGACTATGAATATAATGCGTTAAGATTAAGGAAAGAACATGGAGCAGATTGGAAGGCAATTAGTTGGGATATGCTCAATCAGTTCTTGCCATTGGCAATTGCTTTCTTACTATGGAAATATATTAAGGATGCGATGGATGAAGCGGGAGGGAAGAAGAAGCAGTAGAAAGCTGAAATAAGTTGAAATAGGTAGAAATATATAGAAATTAATTGAGATTAAGAGACTATTTAACAGGGTAAAGAAATGCAAATGATACAAATTATGCGAATATAAGTTTGAGATTTGATAAGATGAAACTATGAAGAAAATATTTTTGGCTTTATTTGTTTCATTTATTTTATTCAGTGCGTTTTTATTTTTTTCTTTGCCAAAAGCCCAAGCCCAGACGCCAACATCAATATTAAATACAAATATAACTATTCCAGGATCTAATTGTGGAGTAGCTGAAGATCCATTAAGGAATCAATGTTGTCGAGTTTATTATCCATCTTCGTTTATTCCTCCAAACGTAGGGCCGTTAAGTGGCGTGATGAGTGGTTTGAGTTTTTTTACCAATTTTGCTAAAGATAATTTTATACAGCCAATAATTAACGTATATAAAGAAATTGTTGGTCAGAATTTAGAATCATGTTATACAGGTGTTCAGTCAACTACTAATCCCAATGACTTAAGTTGTAAATGTATAGAACCAATCTCTCAAACCCCTAATTATTTATCAGCATTAAATGCATTTTGCCAAAAGCAAGAAAAACCAGAAGATAGATCAGCCTGTTTGACTTGTTCTAATGATGGTGGAGTATTCTCTGGAATCGGCTGTATAAAGACTGATACAAAGAAATTTATTGAAGAAACTGTTTTTGGATTGGGGATTGGATTAGCGGGTGGTTTTTCATTATTATGTATAATCTATGCAGCTTTTATGATGCAGTCATCGCAAGGCAATCCGGAAAAGCTTAAAAAAGCTCAAGAGATGATAACTTCATGTATCATGGGGTTGATGTTAATAATATTTTCAGTATTTATTTTAAAATTAATTGGAGTGAATATTCTTAAAATACCAGGATTTGGCAATTAGCCCTGGTCTATTGGTTTTTTGTCTTTTGGAGGTCCGACTTCGGCCAAGCCAAGCCATTTTTGAACTTCTTGCGCTGCTTTTGTTTTTCCAAGGATTCCGCCTGGGCCAAATGCGCCAAGAGCCAAACTTATGCTACCAAACTGTCCAATTCCACCCATCAAAGCACCTCCACCGGCAGCTAATCCACCAAAGTATGTCCCTACTCCTATTTGGAATGGTAATTCTTTTATACCCAAAGCTTCTTTGATAGTTTTGACAAAATCAGGAATTAAAAATATTATTCCCAAACCAATCATTAAACGGAAAGAATTACTATCAATTCCATAAAGATAAGGAAGACGAGCAGTCATATCTGATGATGCTGTATCAAAAATAATAAGATACGCAAGAATAAAAACAAAGATCATAATAGGAAAAATTATTAAGTTGCCGACTAAGTTCATAATCCAGTATTTAAAAGCATTTTTCCCGGGAACGGCTTCAAATAAAAGTAGTAAAGGAGAGATAATAATATTTATAATCAGTTTAAGATAACTGGAAAATAAAAGAAAAAAAAGTCTAAACATCAAGAATATAAAAGAAAGACCAATAACAGCAGATATTAACCAAGGAATAAGATATATAAAACCAATTAAAAACAAAAAAATCAAGAAAAAAATAAGCAAAGGTGTTTCAATTAATGATTTTATTATGTTCCCTGGACCTAAAACCGCTGTAGCAAGACCTATATTCGAATTAGCTAAACCTAATAGATCACTACCAGAATTAACTAAATGTTGAACAAACCATCTAAATAAAAATACAGTTAATATTCCACCCGCCGTTCTAAAAGTAAGGTAGACTGGAATAGGAACAATTTGAGTAAAGGCACTACCTAAAGCCATTCCTACCCATTGAGTGTCAAAACGGCCGCGAACATCACGCCAAAGATCCATTCCTGATGCCATCATATACTCATTCTTAAATGTAGTAACTTTTGTGGGATCTTTAATCAATACAGAAACAGTTATTCCAATTATTACATACATAATGTCTATAATAAATCCTGCTATAGCGAAAGAAAAAGTGATTAAAATTAAGGCAATAACAATTTTAGGGAGGGCGTTTTCGACGGAGATGACTGTTTGGGGATTGATTTTAGCGCGGAACATGATCATGAAGCCAATGGCAATCAAAACGATGACGAGAAGCATGTAGGAAAGATCACGAAAGATTTTCCAAAGATTAGAAAATGGTTTAATGGCAGCAAAGCCGATGCCTTCGGTGGCCATTGTTTTCGGGACAAAGCCAGCGTTTTGCAGTCCTTCATATGCCCACATCACACCAGATGCAGGGGGATTTGCATAAGGGATAATAATCAGATTGCTCATAAAGCCAAAAACGCTTTTTCCATAGTTTTTATCAGCGTCGGCAGGATTATCTGTGCAGGCTTCGCCGATCATCGAGCACATGGACATTTTATAAAGTGCGACTGTCAATTTTCCCTCTTTTGTTTTATTAAGTTCCTTATCATTGATGACTTTGTAGATCTCAGCACGGTTTTGTTTGATTGGGTCGGACTTTGAGGACAGGGAAACCCTGTCCCTACCGATGAAATGGGAAAATAGGCTGATGACGATAAAATAAACAGCGATGACGAGAAAGGTTTTTTTTAAGAAACTAAATACAGGCTTTAAAAAAAGAAACATAATTTGATTATATAGTAATTTTAGACTGGATTCCCGCCTACGCGAGAATGACAATTTATTTGATTAAAAATTGTTCTGCTCTTAATCCAGGATAATTGGCCCCTCTCCAGCTTTCAAATTCTTTCTGGGCAGTATCTTTTGGGTCATTAATAAATACTACAAATTTATCCTCGTTGTAATCAAAGTCAATTAAAAAAGAGGTAAGGTTCAATGGAACTTTTGATTTCAAATCTTTTTTTTGAGCGGCCAAATCAATTATTTGTTGAGGAACCGGTTCCTCGAGCACACCGGTAAAGTCGGCGGGAACAACGATGGGGGAAGTTGAATCGGTTAAATCAGTCGAGTCGGTTGAATCAGTTGGATTAGTTTCAATTGAGGTGGGGAAGGGAGAATAAGGGCTAGGGGTTGGAGAATAAGGAGAGGGTTTTTTGGAAAAGGGGATAACAAGGATTAATATAAACAATATTATAAGTGCGAAAGAAATTCCGAGATAAACTTTGATGTTTTGAGAATCCATTATATTAATTCAGAATTTATAATTCAGAATTCAAAATTAATCTAAAATGTGATTTTAGTCTGGATTCCCGCCTACGCGGGAATGACAATTGCTCACAAATAATTCTTAATTATGAATTCATAATTCTAAATTATCTTTTTACCCCGAACGCCAGCCTATATAACGGGTATGGGTAACGGCTATTTTCATTATATGGTATTTCATAACGTCCATAACCTGGATCGTAGGCAAAAATACTTCCCTTATCATCAATATCCGTAATCCAAAAAATATGACCACAATAACCTTTTTTAGGATCATCACAAAAACGAGCCAAAGCAAAAAATGTCCAGCCCGCATCAATGGATTTTCTTAATTGAGGAACAACCGTATCAGCTTTTTCTAAATTAAAAAAAAGGTAGTCAGTTGTTTTTAGTCCAAGATTACCTAAAAGTTCATGAGCATCAAGATAACTTGAACCACCACATCCAAGATAGTAACCTTTAGACTTGTACAAATTAACGATTGCTTTTGGATCGTAGCTTTTATTCAGATAACTAGAAGCAATCATGGCGACGGTTGTTGGTCCGCAACCTGCATAACCTAGTGTACAACCATCTGGTAGTGGCGTATTCCCTAGATCACCACCTTGAGCATAATAAGTCATGGAGGGATTAGGGGTTAGACCGTTAGGGGATAGAGAAGAAGGGCTGGGGGATTGTTCGATTGTTCCATTGTTTGATTGTTGAGAACCTTGGCCGAAGTTCATAAAAATATTTAAGAAATCAATAAGCGGGTTGAAATCATCAGGGTTTTGTCCAGAATCAACGATTAATATTAAATCAGGATCTTCAATTAACTGAGTCTGATTTTGATTAGCCCAATTAAGAAACTGCTCTTCAGCTTGAGGTGTTTTTTTTTCGATAACAACTTTGTTTAATTTTGGAGAATATTGAAGTTTAAAGTCTTCGGTTTCAATAGGCTCAATTATTGAAATATCAAGTGGAGAATTAGACGAATTAGATAAATTAGACAAATTGGACAAATTTTGATCGACTTGTTTATTTGAGTCTTGACGAGGAAGACTAGTAGGAAAGGGAGAGGTTGACGAAGTGTTTGTTACTGATTTTTTTTTGAGAGAAAGGAACATGGAGGTAACGATCAAAAGAATAAGGAAAGCTCCGGCGATGATTATATAAATTCTCTTCATATAATATAAAAGCTTGATATCTAAAATTTTTTGACGGAAGAATTTAAACCGCAAAAAATTTGATATCTTCGCTTTTTATTTTTCTCTAAAACTGTTGACAATCGGGGCCATTTTCTTGATAATGAAAATATGGCTGACTATTTTGATTTTATTAAAAAACCGACTACTAATGCAACAGCAAATCCACCAGCGGCAGATGATAAGGCGAAAATGTCAAATGGACAAATGACAAATAACAATTCAATAACAAATAAACAAATAACAAATGATAAAATAGCAAATGCCAATCCTCCGTCGCCAGTTCAAAACCCTAACCCGTTAACCCGTCAACCCGTTAACTCAAAAACAGCTCCCCCAACATCAAATAATTTAGACTTAATGACCCATCTAACTCAACGTTCAAACCGTGTCATGATGGCGGCGCAAACGAAAGCGAAAGAATTAAAATCTGATTTGGTTGACAGCGAGCATCTTTTATATGGTTTGACGACTGATAGTGAAATTTATAACTTGTTGGTAGAATCAAAAATTCAACCTCAGTTGGTAACTGACGAATTAAATAAGATTTATAAACGGGGAACAGTTAATCGAGTGCCACAATTTTCCCCAAGAATGAAAAAGATTCTTAATGATGCACTCGTCGTTGCTCGAAAGTTGGGATTTGAGTTTATTGCGCCCGAACATTTATTATTGGCGTTGTTTGAAGAAGGGGAAGGAGTGGGGGCAAGGGTATTAGTTAAGCTTGGTTTGAACAAAGAAGAATTAAACAAAAAAGTCGTCGGTAAAAAAGAAGGCTTGAACGAAGAAGAAGAAAAAGCAAAAAATAAAAAGAAAGCTATTGAACAATTTACCATTGATTTGACGGCTAAAGCTTCTCAAGGTTTACTTGACGCGGTGGTTGAGCGATCATCCGTTATTGAACGGGTGATTCATATTTTATCCCGTCGGACAAAAAATAATCCTTCATTAGTCGGAGAAGCGGGGGTTGGAAAAACTGCCATAGTTGAAGGATTGGCAGAAAAGATTGTTGCCAAGGAAGTTCCAGAACCGCTTCTAAACAAAAGAATTCTACAATTGGATCTGATGAGTATGTTGGCTGGCGCTTCACACCGAGGTGAATTTGAAGAGAGAATGAAAGATTTGATTGAAGAAGTAAAGGCTAGTCAAGGTCAAATTATTTTATTTATCGACGAAATTCATAATATCGTTGGGGCCGGTGCATCTGGCGAAGGGTCTCTCGACGCTTCTAATTTTTTAAAACCGGCGCTTGCTCGAGGTGAAATTCAAATCGTTGGGGCAACTACTTTAACCGAATACCGAAAATATGTGGAAAAAGATCCGGCTCTTGAGCGGCGATTCCAACCGGTTTTAGTTCCCGAGCCAACTGAAGAACAGGGGATAAAGATGCTTAAAGCCATAAAAGATAAATACGAAGCCTTTCATCGAGTCAAAATTCCCGATGACGCCATTGAAGCTGCCGTTATCTTATCAAAACGCTATGTTGGAGATAGATTCTTACCAGACAAAGCCGTTGATTTGATTGATGAGGCAGCCGCCGCTGTTCGTCTTCCTTTAATTTCACTCCCCGAAGAAATAAAATCACTTGAGACAAGAATTGCTCAATTAAATCAAGAATTAAAAGAATCAGAAAAAAAGGCAGATAAAGTCAAATCAAGAATATTACGATCAAAAATTGATGAGATAAATTCCGGTCTAAGTGAAAAAAAAGAAGAATTTAATCTTAAGAAAAGCCAATCTACTGGAGCTGTAACTGTTGAAATAATTAAAGATATTATTGCCCGTTGGACAGGGATACCTGTAGCTAAAATTTCGTCATCCGAAACGGAAAAATTAACCCACTTGGAAGACATTATCCATAAAAGATTAATTGATCAGGAAGGCGCAGTCGCCTCGGTGGCCCAAGCGGTCAGACGTGGACGAGCGGGCTTAAAATCAACTGCCCGGCCAATCGGTAGCTTTGTCTTTCTTGGACCAACTGGGGTAGGAAAAACTGAATTGGCCAAAGCTTTAGCTGATATTTTATTTGGCAGCGAAGAGTTAATGATTAGATTTGATATGACAGAATTTATGGAGAAACATGAAGTGGCTAAATTACTTGGAGCCCCACCAGGTTATGTTGGGTATGATGAAGGTGGAAAGTTGACAGAACAGGTGAGAAGAAAGCCATATAGCGTTGTTCTTTTTGATGAAGTAGAAAAAGCTCATCCGGATATTTTTAATATTCTTCTTCAAATACTTGACGATGGAAGGTTGACTGATAATAAAGGTCGTATGATTTCTTTTAAAAATACGGTTGTAATCTGTACATCCAATCTTGGCACCAAATTAATTCAGGATGAATTATTGAAAGGAAAATCAAAAGACATAGGGGTTTTGCGCGCAAAACCCGTACAAAAGTCAAAAGTTGAAGACGAAAAAGATAAGAGCAACTTTAAAGGGATAAAAGACAAAGTAATGAGCGAATTAACTAAGTTTTTTAAGCCGGAACTTATTAACCGTTTTGACGAAGTAATTGTATTTGAGCCATTAAGATTTCAGGATATGGTGGAGATAGTAAAACTTCAAATGAAAGGGATTATTAAGCTAATAGAAGAACAAAATATGGGATTTGCTTACACCGACGAAGTAATTCAAGAGATTGTTAAAGCAGGTTTTGATCCATTGTATGGAGCGCGACCTTTAAGAAGGGCAATTCAAAGATTGATTGAAAATCCGATTTCTAATTTGATTATTGACGGTAAAGCAAAGGCAGGGGATTTGATCAGAGTGAGAGTAGACAAAGATGAATTGATTTTTGAAATTGAAAAAACTGTTTTTCAGCCAAAAATAACAAAAAAATATCATTGTCAGGGGTGCGGTTGGGATTTTGAAAATGAGATTATTCAAAATTCAACCACAGTTTGTCCGAAATGTAGTAAAAAAGTTGTATGAAAAATTTATTTGCCCAATCTCTAAATTTAGGCTCTCAAACTATTGAAGGTCCTCTCGACTCAAGCGTTGATTCATTAGGGGCGATTATTTCCAAAGGTTTGGGTTTTATAATGCCGATGGCCGGAATAGTTCTTCTGTTCGTTCTTATCTCCGGGGGCTATGATTATATGATGTCTCAAGGAAACCCTGATAAAATTAAGGCCGGTCAGGCAAAAATTACTTCGGGAATTATTGGTTTTATCCTTTTGATCATCTCATTTTTAGTGACCCGATTAATTGCTTACATCTTTGGTCTAGGCGGTGGAATTTTTTGATTCAATAAACTACAATATATCTATGCAAGAATCCCCAATAGTCATTTCCGTCGGCGGTAGTCTCATTGTCCCCAATGGCGGGATTGATACAGATTTTTTAATCAAGTTAAATAAATTAATAAGAGAAGAAGTCGCGAGTGGAAAGAAGTTTATGCTAATTGCCGGTGGAGGCAAATTGGCCCGACGATATCAGGAGGCTGGAACAGCGGTTATTGGAAAGTTAACTAGAGAGGACCTTGATTGGTTGGGTATTCATTCAACTCATCTTAATGGACATCTTCTTAGAACGATATTTCAGGACATTGCAAATCCTAGAGTCATACAACATTACGACCGAAAACTTGAAAACTGGACGGAACCGGTCGCAATCGGAGCTGGATGGATGCCTGGTTGCTCTACAGATTATGATGCGGTAATATTGGCGCGTGATCATAAGGCAAAAATGATAATTAACATGTCAAATATTGATTATGTTTTCGATCGCGATCCTGGTAAATTTTCCGATGCTAAACCATTAAAGAAAATCACATGGGAAGCAATGAAAGAATTAGTTGGAGACAAATGGATGCCGGGACACAACTCTCCTTTTGATCCGATTGCAACAAAACTTGCTGAAAGTTTAAAACTAACCGTTGTGATTGCTAACGGTAATGACATACAAAATATTAAAAAAATTATTAATGGAGAAACTTTCAAGGGAACCGTCATAAGCACATGATCCTCAAATCAATTTCTTTCCACAACTTTCGAAACTTTGACAAAAAACATTTTAAAATTAACCCTTATTTAACGGCTATATTTGGAGATAATGCCCTGGGAAAAACTAATTTACTGGAGGGAATTTATTTTATATTGAAGGGAGAAGGATTTAGGGAAAGTAAAGAAGAACAGCTAATTAAATTTATTGAAAAAAATTCTTACGTTGACGCAAAAATAGAAAATAAAAAAAATAAGGATATTAGCAATTTAAGAATAGATTTAACAATTAATGACTTTGGTTTAAGTAAAACATATTTTTTAGAAAAGACAAAAAAGGGTCGTCATTCATATTTAAAAAATTTAATTCCTGTTGTGTTATTTTCTCCGGAACAAATAGAAGTAATTGATAGAACAATGTCGTATCGCCGTGAATATTTCGATAAATTTTTGTCTGGGATCGATTCAGAATATAAAAAATGTTTAACAAATTATAATCAGGCGCTAAGAAAAAGAAATAAGATTTTAGAATCGAGCTTTGATAGTCAGAACCTTGATGTAGAACTTGATTACTGGAATAAACTTCTCATAGGCAATGGTTCGTACCTAATTATGAAGAGGCAAGAATATATCTTTTTTTTAAATTCAAACAGTATTATTGATTCAAAAAAATTTGAAATAGAATATAAAGAAAATAAAATTAATCAGGAACGATTTACCGAATCACTTCAAAAAGAATTATTAATCAAAAGAACTTTAGTTGGCCCACATAGAGACGAATACAATATTTTTATGATTGACAAATCGTTAGTTAAAAAAAATATCCACATATACGGTTCCCGTAGCGAGCAACGCTTAAGTTTATTCTGGCTGAAGATTAATGAATTAAAATATTTAGAAGATTTTTTTAAGAAAAAACCAATTTTATTACTTGACGATATATTCTCAGAGCTGGATCACAATAATCAAAAACTAATATTTAACTTGATCGGCAGCTATCAAACCGTAATTACTTCGACAGAAAAGGAATTGATTAAATTAATTAATCTTTCTGATGACGCCTCTTACGATACCATAGATCTGTAGATCATTAATTGGGTAAAAAGGCGGGTATTTGGGATTAGCGGCCTCCAGATAATTAATATGTTTTTTCCGATCGGTTTTTAAAATTTTTAAAGTCCACTCATTATCAATCTGAGCGAGAACAATAGTCCCAATGTTGGCATTTTTATTTTTTTCAATAATCACAATATCACCTTCAAATATTCCGACTCCAGTCATCGAGTCACCCGAAACTTTAAGTAGGAAAGAAGTCTGTGGATTTTCGATCAGATAATCATCGATCGTCAGATAATCTTTATTTTCTTCAGCAAGGATTGGGAAACCGGCCTTGATGACTCCAAGTAAAGGTAGAGCAAAAAATTTTTTTGTAGGAGAAAGTTTTTTACTGTCTTTTTCAATAAATCCAAGATCAATTAATTTATTAATTATTTTAAAGACGGCATTTTTGGAAGAGATATTAAAGAGTTTCAACATCTCTGAATAAGAGGGTAGGCGTCTGTTCTTTCGGAAAAATTTTTTGATACTGGTCAATCTGTCTTCGATCATATGTAAACCATTATAGTAAACACTTGTTCACTATGTCAAGTAGTTATTTATACCATTCTTCGTGAAGAGTTATTTTTCCGGAGATTGAGTCAATCGTTAGATATTGAGCAAATCCATAAAGAATCATTCCCGAAGCAGCAAAGTGATTTTTTTCATCGACTTCACCAAAGTGATTATGACCGATTATGTAGTAATCATTATTTTTTAGATGATAGTTTCTTTTAATGTATCTTTTTGCACCGCTATTTAGGCGGCCAAACATAATTTTTACAGCCAATTTACCAAATATTTTTATGAATAAATTACGGATAAAATGAACAAAAATTATTCCATAATGTTTGAACCTCCAGCTCATTTTAAATAACATATCTGGCGTTGGTCTGGTTTTGTGACCATGTTCAAAAATATAGATTTTATTATCGATGTTTATTTTATATCTTTCTGTCTGTATTTCAGAAAAAAGATTTACTTGACTATCAGAAGATTTTTTTCCGTCGTGATTGCCATAAATGTAGACGGTTTTTTTAATTTTAAGTAGAGAAAAAAGTTGATTCCAAGCAGATTTGACAAATTTATCGAACGTGTTCATATAACCATCAAAAAAATCTCCGTTAATAATCACTTGGTCGGACTCGTTAACTATTTTTTTAAGAAAGTTAAACTTTTTTTTATCAAAGGGAAGGTAGAGGTGGGTATCGGAGAAGACTAGGATTTGCATCTGATTAATTAAACAATTTTTTAATTACGGATTACGGATTACGGATTAAAAAATAATTCGTAATTCGAAATTCGTTAATTCTTTAATTATCTAATCGTTATTTCTTAAGCATTAATGCAATGACATTCTTCGGCACTTCTTCGTAATGGCTTGGCTCCATGTAGAAAACACCCCGGCCTTCGGTTAAAGATCTGATAATAGTTGCGTATCCGGAAAGTTCGGATAGGGGAACATGACTTTTAATAACAACAGCTCTGCTTCTTTTTTCTGTTCCTAAAATTTTTCCTCTTTTTGAAGAAATATCACCAATAGCGACTCCCATAAAAGCTTCTGGGATTGTAACCTCAAGTTTCATGATTGGTTCAACTAAGGTTGGACCAGCTTGTTTAACTGCGTTATGCAATGCCATTGATCCGGCAATTTTGAAAGCGATATCTGAAGAATCAACATCGTGATAACTTCCATCGACTAAGGTAACTTGAAGATCGGTGATTGGATAACCCAAAAGAACACCTTTTTCGGTTGCCTCCATAACACCTTTTTCAACAGAAGGAATAAATTCGGAAGGAATAGAGCCACCTTTAATTTTATTGACAAACTTAACTCCCTCGCCTCGAGCAAGAGGCTCAACATTAATAACACAATGTCCATATTGCCCGTGTCCTCCGGTCTGTTTTATATACTTTACTTCAACGTCTTCAATGGCTTTTGTAATGGTTTCTTTATAAGCAACCTGGGGTTTTCCAACTGTGACATTCATTCCCATTTCTGTTTTCATTCGGTCAACCAAAATCTCCAGATGGAGTTCACCCATTCCAGACATAATTGTTTGATTGGTTTCATGATTAACTTTGACTCTAAAAGTCGGGTCTTCTTCAGCTAATCTTTGTAGAGCAAAAGATAGTTTTTCTTGATCAGCCTTAGTAGTCGGCTCAATTGCTAAAGAAATGACTGGTTCCGGAAAATTAATTTGTTCTAAAATAATTGGGTGATCTTGATCAGATAATGTGTCTCCGGTTTTTGAATCTTTAGGTCCGATGACAGCAATAATTTCACCCGCATAAGCTTTATCAATTTCTTCTCGATTATTTGCATGCATCAGTAATATTCGACTAACTCTTTCCTGTTTATTTCTGTTGACATTATAAACATAAGAACCCGATTTTAAAACACCGGAATAAATTCTGACATAAGTTAGCTTTCCAACGTGAGGATCAAGCTGAATTTTAAAAGCCAAGCCTGTAAATTTTTCTTGTTGATTAAGGGCTCGTTTTTCTTCAAGTTTAGTTAATGGATTAATTCCTGTGATTTCTTTTAAGTCGAGAGGCGACGGTAGAAAATCAACAATTGCGTCAAGGACAGGTTGAACGGCTTTATTACGTAGTGAAGTTCCACAATAAACAGGGACAATCTTATAGGCAACTGTAGCTTTTCTTAATGTTGCTTTTAGTTCCAGAACGGTAATTTCTTCACCATTTAGATATTTATTTAAAAGCCTATCATCATGATCGGCAATCTGTTCAACCATTCTAGATCGAGCTTTAGTTACCTTATCCTTAATATCTTCCGGAATTTCATCAGTTGTTGTATATTTGACGCCTTGGGTATCTTGATCCCAAATTTTGGCTTTTAAGGTAAGAAGATCAACAATTCCTTTAAATTCAGATTCTTTTCCAATCGGAACGGTCATGATAATTGGGTTGGCACCTAATCTTTCCTTAATTTCCTCAACGGTTGCTTCAAAATCAGCACCGAGCTTATCCATTTTATTAATAAAACAAATACGGGGGACTTTATATTTATCAGCTTGACGCCAAACTGTTTCTGATTGACTTTGTACTCCTTCTTCGGCATCAAAAACGACTACTCCACCATCGAGCACTCGAAGAGATCTTTCAACTTCGGCCGTAAAATCGACGTGGCCAGGAGTATCAATGATGTTGATTCTATAGTTATTCCAAAAAGTAGTCGTGGCGGCAGAAACGATTGTTATTCCTCGTTCTCTCTCCTGTGGCATCCAATCTAATTGAGTGTCTCCATCATCAATATCTCCAATTTTATAAGTTTTTCCGGTATAAAAAAGAAATCTTTCGCTAGTGGTAGTTTTTCCGGAATCAATATGGGCAATCACACCAATATTACGAATTTTGTCGAGTGGAACATCGCGATTTTTTGTGACAACGGGTTGTTGGGCCATGAATTAAGAGTTGAAAAGTTATAAAGTTCATCAAGTTCATCAAGAAATCAAACTACTTGATAAACTTGAAAAACTTGACAAACTTGGAACTTGATAAACTTTCTTACCACTTGAGGTGAGAAAAAGCCTTATTAGCTTCTGCTAATTTTTCAGTTTGCAGCTTTTTTGCTATGGCGGCTCCCTGATTTTTTGATGCTTCAACAATTTCGACCAATAATTTTTTATCAAAAGTATGATATTCTTTATTGGTTCGGGCCTTTGCGGCATCAATAATCCAGTTAAGAGCGAGTTTTAGTTTTCGCTCTCGTCGAACTTCAGTCGGAACCAAATAAGAAGCGCCTCCAAGACGGCGAGCTTTAACTTCGTGAATAGGGGCAACGTTTTCGATAGCTAGATGTAATAATTTTAAAGGTTCGTCAGACTGTTTTTTTAATTCGTCCATGACTTTATAAACAAGTCCTTCAGCGACTGATTTTTTACCGTTAATCATTATATAATTGATTAATTTGGCCACTTCAAGACTGTCGAAAAGTTTATCTTTTTTAAATATTCTTTTTTTGTAACTGTGTCTAGGCATAAATATAAGTTATAAAGTTATAAAGTTCATCAAGTCTATCAAGATAATTTTTCTTGAAAAACTTGACAAACTTGAAACTTGATAAACTCTTAGGCCACTTTAACATGTGGTTTCTTCGTTCCGTATTTTGATCTTGAACTGGTTCGTTTATCAACTCCGGCGGCATCAAATTTTCCACGGACAATATGATATTTGACTCCTGGCAAATCTTTTACTCTTCCACCTTTAACAAGGACGATAGAATGTTCAGCTAAATTGTGACCGACGCCTTGAATATAGGCGGTCACTTCTATTTTATTGGACAATCTGACTCTGGCTACTTTTCTTAAGGCAGAATTAGGTTTTTTTGGTGTCATGGTTTTGACAATAGTACAAACACCTCTCTTTAGCGGATTATTAGTCTTATTATATCTCCTCTTCAATGAATTGAAGCTCATCTTAAGGGCAATAGATTTTGATTTTTTAATCCTGTTTTTTCTCTTCCTTTTTATCAGTTGGTTGATTGTTGGCATATTGATTTGCAAACTTACCGTAATATTTACTAATTAACTCTTCAGTAACGGGAATTAATCTGCCAATTATAACATTTTCTTTCAGTCCTAACAAGTAATCTGTTTGACCTTTAATAGCGGCGCTGGATAGAACACTGGTTGTTTGTTCAAATGAGGCAGCTGATAACCAAGAGTCGGTGTGGATGGCAGCGCGGGTTATACCAAGAATAGAAACTTTTCCAGAAGCGGGTCGCTCTCCTTTTGACAAAACTCTTTTATTCTCTTCAGTAAAACGAATCTTTGAAACAACCTCGTCTTTAATAAGGGATGTATCACCTTCATCTTCAATAATAACTTTATCACTCATTTTTCGAATAATAACCTCGAAATGCTTATCATGAATGGAGATTCCTTGGGATTCGTATACATCTTGAATTTCATCTAATAAATAAATCTGAGCAGACCTCAAACCTTTAATAGCTAAGATATCGTCAATGTCAAGGTAACCCTCTGACAACGCTGCCCCAACACTAATTAAATCACCGTCTTTAATTTTTAATTTCTGAGACTTTGGGATTGTGAATTTTTGTTCCTGAATAGTCGATTCTTTATTGAGGGCGGTTATAGTGATGTCATAAATTTCTTTCTCTGTGTCTTCAACAATTGCCACCCTTCCGGAAATTTCTGCGATCGGAGAAACTATTTTTGGGGTTCTTGTTTCCAATAACTCTTCTACTCGAGGTAGACCTTGAGTTACATCGGAAATAACAATACCTCCAAAGTGACGAACTCGCATTGTTAGTTGAGTTCCCGGTTCACCGATTGATTGGGCAGCCATGACTCCAACAGGAACGCCAATTTCTACAGTTCTATTTGTTGATAAATCTGTTCCATAACACTTTTGACAGACTCCGTAAGATGATGCGCAGTAAAGAGGTGAACGAACAACGATTTTATTAATATTATTTTTTTCTATTAAGGCTATTTTTTCATTATTAATCAATTCATTTGCTTTAATAATAACCTCTTTATTTTCATTTAATAGATCATTGAGGATAAAACGATTTTTAATCCTCTCTTTAAATTTTTCTCCACGAGACATTATGGTTGAAATTGTCAATCCCTCTTTTACCTGACAGTCTTCTTCTCGGACAATCATATCATGAGATGTGTCGACGAGGCGTCGGGTTAAATATCCGGCATCGGCAGTTTTTAAAGCTGAATCGGTTAAACCTTTTCGAGCTCCTCGAGCAGAAATAACATATTCAAAAATAGACAAACCTTGACGATAGTTAGATTTAGTTGGGACTTCAATGATTTTCCCCATTGGATCAACAACAAGTCCCTTCATAGCTGCCAACTGTTTTAGCTGTTCCTTAGATGCTCTGGCACCTCCTGATTTAATAATTATTTTTACTGGATTTTCTTCGTCAAGCGCAGCCCAAGTTTTATCAGCTAATTTTTCAGTGACATCAATCCAAAGTTTGTTTGAATAACGTCTTTTTTCCTCCGATGTTAATAAGCCTTGTTCAAAATTTTTTGTAATTTTTTTAATTTCATCTTCAGTTTCGTTAATAATCTTATTCTTTTCCGGGATTATTTGACAGTCAAAAATTGAAAGAGATAGTCCGCCAGCAATAGTTGAGGCCCAGAAACCAATCTCTTTTAATTTATCAATTAATTCTCCAACTTTTTCATTTTCAAATAATTTCATGGCAGAAACAACAATATTCTTTAAATCAGAAGCTTTAACTTCGCTATTCACAAATCGAAGTTCAAAAGGCAAAGCTTGGTTAAAGATTATTCGACCAACAGTTGTCTTGATTATTTTTCCATTAATCCCAACATTTATAGGTTGACGAAGTTTAATTTTTCCAATCGCCTGAAATCTCATCGCTTCATTTTCGGTGGCAAAGAATTTTAAATCTTCGGGATTTTTAGTTTCCATGTGGCTATTAATTGTTGTTAAGTAATAACAACCAAGAGCCATCTCTTTGTTTGGAAGAACGATGGGTGAGCCATCAGATGGTTTGAGTAAGTTGTGGTAAGGAAACATTCTTTGTTTAACTTCATCGATTGCCATTTTGGATAATGGTAAAAATACACCCATAGCATCTCCATCGAAGTCAGCATTATAACCTGAGCAAACAGCCGGATGAAGTTTTATGGCATTATCATCTGTAAGAACAGGATAAAAACCTAAGATAGAAAGTTTATGCAAAGTCGGAGCACGGTTAAGAAGGACAGGATGATCTTTAGTAATTTCTTCCAAAATATCATAGACAACAGTGTCCTTTTTTTCCAGGAATAATTTAGCACTTTTAATGTTTGGGGCCAAACCTCGTATAATAATTTCATGAAGTAAATATGGTTTAAATAATTCCAATGCCATTTCTCGTGGTAAACCACATTGATTAAGTTTTAATTCTGGACCAACAACAATGGTACTACGCCCAGAATAATCAACTCGCTTACCTAATAAATTTTGTCTAAATCGACCCTGCTTCCCTCTCAAAATATCAGACAAAGATTTTTGTACTTTTGTATTGGATCCAGTTGAACGACTTTTACCTCGTGATTTTTGTAAATCAATTAACGAGTCAACTGCTTCCTGAAGCATTCTTTTTTCATTTCTTAAAATAATTTCGGGAGCTCCAAGATCAATTAACTGTTTTAGACGATTGTTGCGATTAATAACCCGTCGATAAAAATCATTTAGATCAGAAGTGGCAAACTTTCCTCCCGGTAATTGAACTACCGGACGAAGATCTGGAGGGATAACAGGTAGAACTGTAAGGACAATCCACTTTGGGTCAATTTTTGCCTTAATAAAAGCTTCAAGGACTCGGGCTTTTTTAAGAAGTTTATTTCTTTTTTCTCCCTTACTTTCATTTAATAGTTCTAAGGTACGGGCATAATGTTTGATGAGATCAAAGTTTGAAAGAATCTCATATAAAATTTCCGAACCCATACCGACGTTTAAAAAATCGGCAACGTTGTTGTCTTTAAAAAATAGATAATCATCTTCTTCGATAACGTCAAAAGGTCTTATTGATCGGGCAATTTTAGAAACTCTTTCAAAATAGGCTGATTTTTTGGTTTTCGTATCAGTTTGTTCATTTGATAATAACTTCAATTGTTCTCGCTTTTTAAATTCTACTTCTTGTTTGGCGATTTCCCATTGCTCTTTATGAGCAATTTTTTTCTCAAGGAGCTGATATTGTTTTTCAAAGCTTACATTAATTTCTTCTTCCTTTTTAACAAAATCTTCTTCAATTTTTTTTAGTTCAACCTTTTGTAATTCTTCAATAAATTTTAAAGTTTTTTTCTGATTATCTTTGTCAACTTCTTTAACTAAATAGAGAGCGTAATAAATAACTCTTTCCAAGGCTTGTGGAGGAACGTCTAAAATAATACTTAGGGTAGATGATGTTCCTTTAAAATACCAAATATGAGCAATAGGAGAAGCTAATTTAATATGACCCATTCGCTCCCTGCGGACAGCTGAAGTGGTGATTTCAACGCCACAACGATCACAAACAATTCCTTTATAACGCATTCTTTTATATTTTCCGCAGTAACATTCATAGTCTTTTGTAGGCCCAAAAATTCTTTCATCAAAAAGACCGTCTTTTTCAGCTCGAAATGTTCGATAGTTGATAGTTTCCGGTTTAATTACTTCCCCATGAGACCATTTAATAATCGTTTCAGGAGAGGCAAAAGTAATTCTTAGTCCGGAAAAATCTACTGTATTTATATCTTCCATAAATTAGTTATAAAGTTATAAAGTTCATCAAGTTCATCAAGACATTTTATTCTTGAAAAACTTGACAAACTTGAAACTTGATAAACTACTTGGCGTAATCAATTGACAATCCTAATGCGTTTAATTCTTTAACTAAGACATGGAATGATTCCGGAACCGATGATTGTGGAATATCAATACCTTTGATGATTGATTCAAAAGCTTTAGTCCGACCGCGGACATCATCACTCTTAATTGTTAATAATTCTTGAAGTGTGTATGGTACCCGGTGTGATTCAAGAGCCCAAACCTCCATCTCTCCAAATCTTTGTCCTCCTAATTGTGATTTTCCTCCCAATGGTTGTTGAGTGACTAAAGAGTAAGGCCCGACTGATCGGGCATGAAACTTATCTTCGATCATGTGAATAAGTTTAATGATGTAACTGGTTCCGACGAGTGCTTTTCGTTCATAAGGTAAACCTGTTTGTCCATCAAACAAGGTTACTTTGTTATCAATTGGTAGTCCTGACTTTCTAAGTTCGTTGGAAATAAAATCTTCCTTGATCTTTTCAAAAACCGGAATGGAAATATTTGTATTTGTGTGTTTGGCAATAACTCCCATAAGATTTTCAAACAACTGACCCAAATTCATACGGGAAAGAATTGAGAGAGGGGACAAAATAACATCAACTGGTGTTCCGTCTTCAAGATAAGGCATGTCCCAAGCCGGAAGAATTTTTGAAATAACACCCTTATTTCCATGGCGGCCAGCTAATTTATCTCCAACGGTTATTTTTCGCAGTTGAGCTGTATTAACAATAATCCTTTGTAGAACACTTGGTTCAAGTTCATTTGGATCCTTTTTACCATTAATAGTTTCAATATCAATAACTGACCCCCTTTTTCCGTAAGGCATTCGGAGTGACGTATCTTTAATGTCTTTAGCTTTTTCCCCGAAAATTGCACGAAGCAGTCGTTCTTCTGCGGTCAACTCTTTTTCGCCCTTCGGGGCAACTTTACCAACCAAAACATCTCCACCTTTTACTTCAGTACCAATAGTTACCAATCCATCTTTATCCAGATTTTGAAGAATTTCCTCACGAACATTTGGTATATCTCGGGTAAGTTCTTCCGATCCAAGTTTAGTATCAATGACGTCGGCAATAAACTCTTCCATTGTAATTGAGCTAAGAACATCTTCTTTAACCAACCTATCAGAAATAACAAAACCGTCTTCGTAACCTAATCCATTCAAGGAAGAATATGCAACTAACAAGTTTTTTCCTAAAGCCAGACGGCCTTTATCAGTTGAAGGACCGTCAATGATTATTTCACCTTTTTTTACTTTTTGATCCTGACTAACTTTTGGTCGTTGATCAAAAGAAACATTTTTATTGGTGCGAGTAAATCTTTCTAAGTTATATTCATAAGTTTTATCACTTTTTCCTTTGTAAACTATTTTCTGTCCGTCAACGTATTTTACAACACCGTCTTCCGACGCTTTTATAGTCCTTCCTAAAGCAATACTAACTTTTTCTTCCATTCCTGTCCCTACAATAGGTGCTTCAGGATTAATCAAAGGCACAGCTTGACATTGCATGTGAGAACCCATTAGAGCTCTTGAGGCATCATCATTTTGAAGGAAGGGAATAAGAGAAGCTGATGCACCCAATACCTGACGAGGTGAAACATCTATTAAATCAATCTTTTCAACTGGAACCTCGATAAGATCACCCTCATAACGTGCTGTGACCATTTGATCGGTTAAATAACCTTTCTCGTCTGTATTAACGTCCCCCGAAGTAATATAATATTTTTCTTCATCATCTGCTTGTAAATAAACGATTTCATCTGATATTTTTACTTTCAATTTACTTCCACCTTTTTCTTTAACTAATTTTTTGTAAGGAGTTTCCAAGAAACCATATTTGTTTACTTTAGCATAAAGAGCCATATAGGTGACAACGCCAATATTTGGTCCTTCTGGACTTCTGATTGGACAAATTCTTCCGTATTGAGAGGAAGAAATATCACGGATTGAAAAGGAAGCTCTTTCTTTTTCAATTCCACCGGGCCCGCCGACTGTGATCCTTCTTAAATTATCAAGTTCTGATAACGGATTAGTTTGATCAACAATAGTTGATAATTGACTGGTTCTGTAAAATGAATTAATGGCCACGATTAATGGTTTTGAATTAACAACCTGACTTGGTAAAACATTTAATTCTTCACCAGATATCAAACTCATTCTTTCTTTTATTTCTCGCTCAACCCGAACCATTCCAACCCTGATTCCATATAGGCTAATTAATTCTCCAACTGTTCGGAGCCTTCGATTACCTAGATGATCAATATCATCAAATTCGCCCTTATTTCGAGTTAGAGTAAGAAGATATTTGATAGATGCAATTATATCTTCTTTAGTTAATAAACGATTTTCTCTTTTTATTTCGATATTTAATCCTAATTTTTTATTAATTTTATATCGTCCAACGTCAGCAAGTGAATATCTTTTTTGATTGAATAAAAGATTATTTATTGTTTCATAAGCATTTTCCAAAATAAGAGGCTCACCTGGTCGAATTTTTCGATAAATTTCCAAAACAGCATCGTCCTTACCTTTTGTTTGATCTTTTTTAAGAGTAGGAATGAGATATTTTTCGACCAAGCTTCTATCAATATCACTAAAGTAGTTAATAATATCATTTTCGGTATCATTTTCAAATATTTTAAGAAAAACTGTCGATAAAAACTTTCTTTTTTTATTAATCTTCATTTCAATTAAACCATTTTTGTTAATTGTCATATCAAGCCAGGCTCCAATATATGGTCTTATTTCTGCGTTATACAAAGTTAATCCCGTTGTTTTATCAATTTCAGCTGTAAAATAAACTCCAGGGGAGCGGACGATTTGATTAATAATAGCTCTTTCAATTCCGTTAATAATAAAAGTACCTCGGTCAGTCATTTTAGGAAGATTAAAGAAGTATATATCTTGTTTTTTTTCGCTGTTAGTTTTTTTATTGACTAATCTTAATTTCAAATAAACAGGAGTATCATAAGTTAATTTTTTTTTGTGACAGAGATCAATATCATATCGTGGTTCACCAAAATACAGGTCTTCAAAATAAATAGTAAACTTTTTTTTAGTATAGTCATCGATTGGAAAGAATTCGTTAAAAATTTCTTTTAACCGGACATCTGTAAATTCAGCCCAAGAATTTTTTTGGACTTCTATTAAGTTAAAATTTTCAAGTAGTTCGTCTTTCCTTCCGAGGAATAAACTTTTGTGGGGTAAAATGCTTGATTTGACAGTTTTGCTCATCGAGTAGATGGAAATATAATATTTTATTAACAACAAAAACCCCACTATACAAGACGGGGAGTAAAAAAACTAATATATCATACAAAACGCAATAAGTAAAGTCAAATGGTATTTATTGGATTTTTCCAGATACAGTCTGGAATTCCGTCGGGAGTACTAAAGTCATCAGCTTTCTGATTATAAAGATCAATAGAGAAACAATCTTTCTCTGAACGTTGTTCTGTACAACTCACAGAATAATTTTGTTCGGCAGTTAGTTCTACTGAATTGGTTTCAACTTGGTAAGTAGGAACGCAAACGCTTCTGTCGTCAATAAACTTAAAAGTCGAGAGGATTTGGTTAATTGATGAAGTGGATTGACTTTTGTTGGCTAAAATTTCTAGACCTGCAGTTTTTGAATTGTTTGTGTTTATATGATAAATATCGAATTTTACTTCGGGCTTAATAGAGATAAATTTTTTTGCTTGAGAATCTCCAACGATTACATTTGTTAAATTCCAATCAGATTTTGGAGTAACATCAAGAAGAAAACCAACACAATTAATATTAAGTAGTGTTTCTTCATAATTATCTTCCAGTGAAACCATGGCAGCGTTATTAGGTAGTGTGCCATCAGCACCATCAGCTATATTCACAAGTTTTAAGCTATTTGGATATCCGAAAGAATAAAAACACTCCGTATTTGTATAAGTTTTCCACCCTGCCGTTTCGTCAGAAGGAATCGAGATTGAGGATGACGGTTTTGAAGTTGGAGATGGAGTTTGAATAGTTGGGGAGACTGGTGGGATTAAAACTTGTTTTTGAAGTTTTTGGTTTTGAAAAATTAAATAAGCAATCAATCCTAATGTAATAACAATTAATATTGAAAAAATAGTTGTTTTTAAATAGTTTGGTTTAGGTTGAAAGTCAGGAATATTAATTGGGGGTTGAATTGGGTCCATAAAATAATAATAATATTTAATCTTTCAAAATACTACTGCCAAGTTTTCGTGCTTCCTCTATGAAGAAATTATCCATTTCTTTTTTATCGAATGGCACAAGTATTTTAGGAGTTTCCAAAACCTTGATTTCTTTGACCCTTAAAAGTTGACTGACCAACGTTAATTTGTCAATATGCCAGTCAAACTTTATTTTTGCGTCGAGAATTAATTGATTTAAATTAAAATTACCGTTTTTCATAATAAAATAAAGATCAATATAATCTCGGTCTCTTGGACTCACAAAAATCGTATGAACTTTATTGGCGGCAATATCTCTAATACTGTCAATTTGAAGTTTGCCAAATTTTAGTCCCTTTTCAATTCTTGGGAAGGGATAATAGTTAAAATCAACTTTAAGTTTACTATTATTTTTGAAAACCAAAAAATAACTTACCAGTCCCATAAAAACGCTTCTATCAATTTTTTTGACGGATAAAATAACAGAGATTTTTTTTAAGTAAGCCTCAATTAGTCTCTGATCAACTTCATTCTCTTCAGTAAATAGGTCGATGTCTTCTGATAGTCTGTGTTTTAAATAAAATTCCGCAAGAGCTGTGCCGCCTGTCAAGTAAAATCTTTTTGTTATTTCAGGTTCTATTTTGACAAGTTCCAAAAATTCAAGTTGTTTGGGAGTGAGTATTGTTTTCTCCATATGAGATATTCCAAAGCCCTTTTTTTATATGGATCCAATTTATCTTTAATAAAGGGCCACGCTTTTACAAGTTGTTTTTTACTTAATTTATTATTATCTAAACCAAAATTAATGGATTGAACAAGCTTCCAAAGTTCATATTTCTCAGGATCATTTTCTTTAAGGTTTTTTTCGTCGATTGTCCAATTGTGCATATCTACATTCTATCAAAAAAAGCAGGCTTATGCTTAGTTAAGTCTCACCTAATACAAAATGATACCAAGATGGTATTTTAGACTGGATTCCCGCCTGCGCGGGAATGACAATGCAAAGAATTATTTACAACTTAAAGAAAGTTTTCTTGGAGGATTTAGGGTGGGAGATACGAGTCTTCATTTTTTCAAGTAAAGTAGTCAGGCTAATTCTTTTTTTTGTAGTTTTTTCTTTTTTTACCTCAGGAATTTTGACAGCTGGATGAGCTTCTTTTCCATGATCTTTCTTTAACTGCTTAAGTAAAGAGATAAGTTGAACGCTAACAATTATCAACAAAACAGTTGTGATTGTAACCGCTGTCGAAAGCAATAATTGAGTTGTATCCATATTAAATTAGTCCTAGTCGGACTTTTTCAGCAACCAAGTTGTTAGCATGAAGAAGTTCGTCGTGAGATGTTCCTGCATCTATCCACCAGTCAAGAAGACCACATTCCAAAGTTCTCTCTTTAAGATAAAAATTATTTAAATCAGTTACTTCCAGTTCTCCCCGGTTGGACGGTTTTTGTTTACGAATAAAATCAAAGACTCTTTCATCATAAAGATAGACACCAGTTTGAGCAATATTAGACTTTGGTTTTTCCGGTTTTTCTTCTATTGAAATAACTTTTCCAACAGAGTCAATTTCTATTACTCCATAGTGCTTTGATTCAATTCCCGGCATTTTTATTCCAAAAATTATTGCTCCTTTATCTTGTTTTTTAAATTTTTCTACAGTTGGTTTCAAATTATAACTGAAAATATTGTCTCCCAAAACCACGGTAATTTTATCACCTTTAGCAAATTCTTCCGCCAGACCAATCGCATGAGCAATTCCGCCCTTTGGATTTTCTTGGACAGAATAATAAAGTTTGACCCCAAACTGATCTCCGCCTTTGAGTAAATTGGCAAATTGACCAGCGTGATCGGGTGAGGTGGATATAAGAATTTCTTTTATTCCCGCGTTAACCAGCGATTGCAGAGGATAATATATCATTGGCTTATTGTAGATAGGCAAAAGGTGTTTATTAGTCACCAAAGTTAAAGGTCGAAGTCGAGTAGCTAAACCACCGGCAAGAATTAATCCTTTCATAAAAATTGTTTAGGGCAAAATAATAATTTTTAAAAGAAATATTATTATAAACGCAATCAGGATATATTCTACCACAGTTTTTAAATGAAGAGTTTCATTGACAATATGATGATAGACGCCCCAGACAATATAAAAAAAGGCAAAAGAAATAAGAACAAAAAACTCAATAATTCTTTGTCCGCGAAAAATATTTAACAAAATCAAAAAAAATATACCGGCTGTAAATAAAAGTAAATAATCAAAAAGATGATTTTTAAATTCAGTCTTCAAATGAGAATATAGGCGTTTTGCCATAGTTTAAATAATTACACCGATTGTTGACATAAATAACCCAATCAGTATAAAAATTATAAATAATAAATGAGCAGTATTTTTTCCAGCAATTCTGATGACATTAAATTTTGAAGCATAGTACAAATCAAGAGCCAAGGCCAGCAAAAGAAAAGCCATAAAGATGACATTCAGGTTAAAAGAAAATTTTAAAGGACTAATTTTTGGCTGAAAAGTTTTTTGAGTAATTATTTGTTCTGCTTGTGGAATAGATTCACTGGCCTGAATAGTCATTGGTTTACCAAACTCCTGAACGACCAAAGTGGTTTGTTCTCCATTCAATATGCCATTAACGATAGCATATCCGACTTCAGTATATTCTCTTTTCAAAATATTTTCTCGATGGCCAGCTGTAGAGTTCATCCAGGCGTCAACAACACCGTTACTAAATAAAAAATTTTTGGCTAAATTTTCACCGGCATATTCGTATTTATAACCGGCGCCTAATATAAAATCCCAGGGGGTTTTCCCGTCGGGAGAATAATGGGACCAATAATTTTCTTGAAACATATTTTCGGCTTTTTTTTGAGCGGCCAAAGACAAGGTTGAGTTTAAAGCAAGTGAAGGTAAGCTATTCTTTTGCCGCTGTTCGTTTGTTAGTTGATAAAGCTTTTCAACGCTGATGTCAGTTGCAAATCCCAAAACATCACGGATATTGCCTTGTTTAAAAACTAACATCATTAAAAAAGCGATGACCAGGTAGACTGTCAAAAAGTCAGTATGAAGGCTTTTGGCACGAAAATTATTTTCTTCATGAGGAATGAAAAGGTGATGAATAAAAGTTTTTATTTTTTCCATACAATAATTTCATTTTAAATAATATTGAGAAGATAGTCAAAAGGGAATATGAAGTTGAAAGAATCATTAAAAGGTTGATTAATGAATTGTTATTAATTGTATTCGAAGTTATTCCCAAAACATCGCCATTATCATAATCTTTTAAAACAATTTCGGTTGGATAATTAATACTTCGATGTATCGATACATCGAAGTTGTTTGGTTTGGTAGTTGGTGATTTAGTATTGAGAATAATTGTTTTTATTGGACTTTGAGTTAAAGTTGGAGTAGGAGTAGGATTAATACATGAATTGTTAACTAAATTTTTACTGGGTTCTTGGAGACATAAATCATCGGAATCAAAAGAAGTCCTTCCTAAGGTTTTTCCTTGTTCGGTTTTTCCATACTCAAAATCATCTTTTAAATTTTTATTAAAATCTAATAATCTGACACTGTCTCCATCGTTATTAAACATTGAGATAGTAAGATTAAAAACAGCATAACTTTTTTTATCAATTTCTAAAGAAAATATTTTTGGAGACGATCCGGTATTTTCAATATCATCCAAATACCAATTATTTAAAGAAACCGGAAAATCATTATTATTATAAATCTCCACCCATTCTTTTTCTCCTGTGGCTGGGTTAACCATGGCTTCGGAGAGATAGATATTGTCATATGAAACAGGGATTAGGGAATAGGGACTAGGGGTTAGAGATGAGACGGTTAAATCGGTTGAATCAGTCGAGTCAGTTGGAGTCGGTTGAACCTGTATGGTGGTCGGGGATGATATTGATGTTGGCGTTTGTGTTGGGGTAATTAAGCAAGAAATATTTGTTTGATTATAAAATCCTAAAGTCGCTGATTCGGTTGTCCAGTTGTTTGAACCATCAGGAAGTCTTAAAAAAGAAATTCCTGAACCCGAACTTGATTTATAGGAAAAAGAATCAACTAATTGTTGGGAATTATTTATTAATTGGACAGTATCAGCTGACGTTTTGTTTAGATTAAAGTCTGTAGAAAAAATCAAACACCGATTAGGAAAAATAATACTTTCTTTTGGAATGGTATAAAAAGTCGTGCCGCCGGAGTCATCAATCATCCAGTCAGAAATATTAGCGCTTTCTGATCCAGAATTAAATATCTCAACAGATTGAGGTTGGGGATCAATGAGGAATTCGTTGATAAATATTTTTGATTGGGCATAGACATAAGAAATATTAAGTATAAAGTATGTAGTGGATAGTACAAAAATAGTCAAAATGAATTGTTTCATTATTCAATTACGCATTACGAATTACGTATTAATTCGTAATCCGAAATTCGTAATCCAATAATTATTTAATAATATATATTAATAGTCCACCGCTTATAACCTACAAAACCACATGATTATATTGTTATATGGCTATATTGTTGGGGAAGTATGAGCTTATTGAAGGTGCCAGTATAAAGTCATTTTTCCATTTGGGTGAAAAATAAAAACTCCATTTCCACCATCGCCAAGACAATTTCGGCAAAAATAGGCTTTTCCTTCTTCTGAGGCTCTAATAGAAGTTCCTATTGGTCCCCACATATCCCAGGCAGGATGAGGATTGCCTCTATAATAAGTATTTGAATAACATGTAATACCAGAACCTTGTGATATAGCTGATGGATCCATTGGCCATTCAAAATTACCATTTCCAATCGTCCTAAAAGAAGATGATTCGCAACCAGTGTCCCATTTGACAGTCTTTGAAGATAGTATCTCGGAAGGATCAGCCCAATTATTGTGATACCAGTCACCAGTTGATATTTGACTGATAGAGGAATAATTATAAATACCATAATGAAGATGATCTCCAAAAGAATATCCAGTATTTCCCTGTAATCCAATAAATTCACCCTTTTTTACTTGGATTGGGGTGGCATCTTGAAGTACGATAGCAGCTCCTCTTACCTGGGATAGCTCTCTTTGAGCATCCGCCAATCGTCGTTGATAAACTTTTTCATCACTTTGAGTATCAGCCAAGAGTCTTTGTTTCTGGACTTTTTGATTATCAAGAGATTGTTTTTGATAATTTAATGTCTCTGTTAATTTGTCTAACTCTATTTTCTTCTCTTCCCGTAGTTTTTTTTGTTCCTCAGCATTAGTCTTTGTTTCTTGAACCGTATAGAGAAGCTTTTGGTTGTTGGTTTGAGCCGTTTTGAGATATTTTACTTGATTGAGAAAATCGTTGGCATTATCGTTGTCTAAAAGAAGAGAAAAAAGGGATAGTGGTTTTTTCTTATAACCAATAACTATTCTTTCAATAAGCTGCTTAGATAAATAGTCTAAAGATTGATCTAGTCCTTCGATTCTTGAACCTAGCAGATCGATCTCTTTTCCAGTGCTAACAATTTTTTGTTCAGTTTGATTGATTTGAACAGTTGTCAAATATATTTGATTATTCATAAATTGAATTTGTTGAGAGAGAGTATTTATTTGTGTTCTTAAAGGTTTGACACATTGATTATCAAATTCATCTATTTGCTGTTGAGTTATTAATTGAGCGTTTGTATTGCATTCGATAGCCCTTACTTTTACGTAGTTAATTATGAGTAAAAAAACAAACAGAATTGATAAACTTTTTATGATTTTTTTCATTAAATTAATTATACCCTTAGATACTTGTTAGTGGCGATGTAAGAGGCGACTGAAGCAATGACGGTTCCAAATATTGATATAGAAACAAAAACAATCGTGAAAAAAATATAATTTAATGGCCAAATTGTCAGTTGATAATTAAATATGTCAACCGATAGATTTGTGATCCCATTAAAATATGACTGTAAAAATGAATTGAAGTAAAGAACTATAAAAGAAAAAATGCCGAAAGATAATGTAGAAGCAGTTATTCCCAAAAATAAACTTTCCAGAATATAAGGTTTTCTGATATAAAAATCAGTAGCGCCGATTAACTTTAATAAAGCGATCTCGCTTTCCTTAAGGGCGATTTTGAAAAGTATCATTGTTGTCAGAACGACGATTGACATAAGAATCAAATAACTAAAAAAAATCAACGCAGACATTCTTATTGTATTAGTCAAGACAAGTAATTTGTCAATTATATCCTTCTCATATTGGACTTCATCAATATCTCCCTGTTTTTTTAAATATTCAGCAATTTCGGGAAGATAGATCGGTTTTTTTGCGTAGATCTCAAGAGATGGAGGAAGAATGTCAGCCGAAACCATCTCCAAAAGCAGGGGATTATCTTTGTTTAATTGTTTATAAATATTAAAAGCGTCATTTTTAGATATGTATTTTATATTTAGCACCTTTCCTGAACTCATCAATTCATCACGAACTTTAAAAATTTGATTTTCCTCTGTCTTATTCTGAAAATAAACAGTTACCTGAGGTTTTGTTTCAAGATAGTTCAAAGTTCCGTAAAGAAATGTCAGGGATACAAATAATATCAATGTTAAAAAAAGAGTAAAAAATAAAATCAAAAAAGCTGATAACGATTGGTATGGAGTTCTTTTGATTGACGTCCAGATTTCTTTCATAGTTCATATCCTCCTTTTCTTTGATCTTTAATTATTTTGCCTTCTTTTAAAACGAGAACTCTTTTTTGAAAAGAATTAACAATATCGGTATTGTGAGTAGCAATAATGATAGTTCTTTTTCCCTCAAGCTTTTTAAAGATTTTCATAATATCCCAGGCGGTTTTTGGATCAAGGTTACCGGTTGGTTCGTCAGCCAGAATAATATTTCGGTCACCGATGACAGCCCGAGCGATAGCCACTCTCTGCAGTTCTCCGGCTGATAATTGAACAGGAAAAACAAATTCTTTTTTAGAAAGACCAACTAATTCAAGGGCTCGCTTTACCTCGGTTTTTATCTCCGATTGATCTCTCCCAATAACCTTAAGACTGACGGCAACATTTTCAAAAACATTTTTATTACTCAAGACTTTAAAGTCCTGAAAAATAATTCCAATTTTTCGGCGCAAGTCAATTTTTTGAGAAAAATTTTTATCGGTCACATCAAAATCATCAACGATTATTGATCCACTCGTTGGCTTTATTTCTTGAGTAATCATTTTTAAAATAGTAGTTTTTCCGGCACCGGATTGTCCGACCAAAAATACAAATTGATTATCATCAATCTCAAAAGAAACATCGTTCAATGCAGTATTGCCTAAAGGGAATTTTTTAGTGACCTTATCAAAAGTAATCATTTGAGATAAATTCTAAATATTAAATTCCAAGCTCCAAATAAATTATAAACATTAAGCATTAAATACTAAATTGTTTAAAATTTATTACTTATGATTTATTTGTGATTTGTAATTTAGAATTTAGGATTTCATTTCTCAATCTCAACTAACCCAACGTCCATCAACCATCCGGCTTTTTGGCCTGAAAAAGTTTGTCCCCAAACTTTTACTTTTTTTCCAATATAAACAGATAGATCAACTGTGCTGGAAGTCAGGTAAGCATTTTGTGAAACTCCGCCCGGACGCTCAATATGAAAGTTGCCTTCACCATCAATTCCTCCCTCTCGGAGTATCCCTTCAACACTATCTTTAAAAGTTTTTTTATCAACGATACCGGCCGATTGAGCCGTATTTTTTACTTCATTTCCGCTATTATTTGTTATAGTTTTTTTATTAAAACGGGAAAAGCCAAAACCAAAAACAGCGCCAATAACAACGGCAACTGCTATCATAGTAAAAAAAGAAATGTAAGATATTCCTTTGACATCCTCCGTTTCCAAAGTATGTATCAAATTATTATTTTCCATATAAGTTTAGAATAGCAATTATTTAACAATAATTCAATTATAAAATTGCGGATTACGTATTACGAATTAATCCGTAATTCGAAATTCGTAATTAAATAATAAATAATTGTTATTTCTGTTTCTTTAGATATGCCTCCACAAATCCATCCAACTCTCCATCAAGTACCTTGTCAGTCTGGGTTTCTTCGTAATCAGTTCTCAAGTCCTTAATAAGTTTATAAGGGTGAAGTACGTAAGATCTTATTTGGTGTCCCCAGGAAGCCATAGTTTCAGTTTTGAAACCGGCGATTGTTTTCGCTTTTTTTTCTTGTTCTACTTTCCACAATTTTGCCCTTAAAATTTTCATGGCACTGTCTCTATTTTTGCCTTGGTCTCTTTCTGTTTGACAGGTAACAATAATACCTGATGACTTATGAGTTAGTCGAACTGCAGTTGAAACTTTATTGACGTTTTGCCCTCCATGTCCTCCTGACCTGTAAAACTCCCATTCGACCTCATCATCACGAATGCTGATTTCTTTATCTTCGATCATCGGCAGAACCTCAACTAATGAAAAAGAAGTCTGTCTCAATTTATCAGCATTAAAAGGGGATTGACGGACTAAACGGTGAACTCCAGCTTCAGCTTTTAAATAACCGTAAGCGAATTTTCCGTAAACATTGATGATGGAACTTTTTATTCCTGCCTCTTCCCCGGCAACCCGATCAAACTCTTCAAATTTCCAGCCTTTTCTTTCAAAATAGCGCATGTACATACGAAAAAGCATACTCGACCAGTCCATCGCTTCGGTACCACCTTGACCGGCGTGAATTGAAAAAACAGCTCCACCGTGGTCATAATGTCCGGAGAGAAAAAGAAGTATTTCATACTTATCTATCAATTTTTTTGCTTCTTCAAGTTGGTTTTCCTCCAACAACAGTTCAATCATTTCCAAATCTTCAATTTCTTTTTTGAGTTCCGTAATTTTTTTCATTACTTCACCAGCTGATTTCGGTTCACTCCAAAACGACGCCTCATAACTTTGCGCTTCCAAAGTTTTTAATTCATCTTTTTTCCCACCCAAATTAGCCTTACTTAAAATTGCCTGATATTTAGTCTTTAGTTGTTCAACATCTATTTCCATCGTTTTCTATTATATCATTTGAAGTCAGCGGCGAAGATTAAAACTAAATTATATGAAGTTATAAATATTATTGAACAGGAACACAACAAGATACATAATCAGCACCACCACCACCAATACATGGGTCGGTTCTATCTGAGAATTTTGTTCCCGGAATAGGACATGAAATAAAATTAGCTGATTTAATAAAATCGCAAACTCGTCCTGTTCCACATGATTGTAGCGTCGCAATATTCTTACAATTTTTCCCATTCCAAAAACATGGTTTTCCAAACGCATTACACTTATATTTTGAATCATAATTAGTACAATAAAACAGACGAGGTACGGTTTTACAACCCTTAATATTCATTTCTGTTAGGCCACTACATACCGCAGGCCCCGTTTGTGTATCATTACTTCCAAAAGTACAAAATTGAAAATTACCTTTTACGCATTTTCTTAATGTTTCGGGTTTTGGAGTGGAGGAAGCTCCTTTCCCAGGAGGAGTAGAAATATTAAGAGGAGTAGAAATCCCAGGAGGGCAACATACTCCTGTAGTATAATCATAGACAACGACTAATTTATTTTGAAAAGCTTTCTGACACTTTCCTACATCTATTGTTTCGATACAACCAGCGGGTATTTTAGTTCCTGTCGTTGATTGAGTAGTTGAACACGATTTTCCTAATTTCCAACGACCGCCACAACAAGCATATCCTCCTGCTCCTTCTCCTTCCTTAAAACAAGTATAAGTACCAGCACATTGACCCACTGGACAACTAACAGGTTTAAAAGCTGCTCTCAGATTTAGCAATGTTTTTTTGTTATTGACAAATAAAGAAATACCAAAACTAATAAGGATAACAGCAACAACTAGACCCAGAGTTAGCAATGTAGTTAACTTTTTCTTCTTGCCTGTTTTACTAGACTTAAAGTTTTTCATTTAATTTTTAGATTTAATCTTATGTGTTCTTATATATGTTATGTTCAATATATATTGATAACAACAAAAAAACAATAGGTAAGGTTATTAATATTTATTGAACAGAAATAATCTTACCTACGGCCTTTTGACCCGCTGCTGGAAGGTACGTCCTGGCAAACCGTTTCTTAATACCAGCTTCAATTGATAAAAAATCTTCAGGTTCAAAATGTTTACCGGTCTGACTCATCCAAATTCCTGGAACTGATCTTGTTGGGTGCAAATAAGATTGAATTACCCAATTTTTATTTTTTTCTTGATAATGGGCGGCAATTTGTTGACACATAAAACTTAAGACCTGATTCTCACTTTGAGTTTTACCGTTTTCGATTTGGGAATAAATAGGTTGATCAAATTCTTTATCACAAAATCTTTCAACATTATTTAATAATATCTGTTCGCTTAAAACTAAATTAGCAAACAATTTATCTTTCTTAAGAAGATCTATTCTCATTGCCTTGATTTTTTCTCTCGAGTCTGAGTCTATGGGCAGACGCCAAATTAATTGAGAAACAAGGAAGACTGGTAAACCAGTAGGGCCATCTACAACTTCACCTATTAATTGTTCAATTTGTTTTATACTCAATCTTTGATCAGATCCTTGTTCTATTATTTTTTGAGAAACCCCATCAATAATAATTTCCTCATAATAATCCATATCTTCAGATTGGTCAAACATTTTTATTTAATAGTAATAACATTACGATACAGCTGAAACATTTTATCTAGGGCGGCAACATTACCGGTTGGTACATTAAAATAATATACATTTTCTGCTAAATCATATTGCAAAAGATCTATATCAAGCCTTAACAACTGAACTCTTTCTGGCAGGAATTTTCTTCGTGTAAATTCCAATAATTGACCTGCGTTATTTAATCTCGGAATATAAGGATCAAATAGTATTATCCTTCCCTCATTAGTAATAAAAACATTATTGGACATGATATCTCTCATATATATCTTTTGATTATCTAATATTCCTGCTACTTTATATATTTTGTCTACTTGAGTACGAGAGAGATTGATTCTACGATTATTATTAATTAAAGTACTCAAGGAGTTTCCAGGCCCAAAATTTTCTATCACAGGAAATTGTACTTTACCAATTTCTGTTTCGACAGTGATAAAACCATAAGGTTTTGAAAAATTTAATCTTAATTCGGGTGGCAAAACATTATTGGCTTTGGCCAATAGATATTGTTCACTTGTCAAAATTACTACTTCAGCTGGAGTTATTTCAACAGAGAATTTAGCGACCACTGATTTTACAGATTGGTTGGGTTCATATAGTTTGGCTTTATATATTATCCCAAACGTTCCACTATTAAGATTTTCAGAGATTACTACATTTCCGCCTCGATTAGACGGAAAAGTTTGACCAATCGGCCAAGGGCCCTTTGCTTGTTGCGGAAGTTTTAAAGGTTGATATATTAATTTTTGCGGAAGACCTGGTAGTTCAGTTACGGCAGTAACGATTCTTTCAGTTGAAGATTTATTAATAAATAAATTTTTTGCTTGACTAAATATTTTTCCTAAGGCTAAGTCTAAAGTCGAACCAGAAAAAGCTTTCTTTAAAGTTGTTGCATCAGTCGCCAAGGCTGAGCCAAACTCTCCTGGGTTATTGCTCGCCAAAGCTACAAGCATATTGCACCATTCACCGTTGGGACCATTTTTAACACAATCGGAAGTAGCATATAAAGTGGTAGCAATATTCAAAGTAGCTAATTTATTCTGGATCGCTGGTTGTTGAAGCTGTTGGAGTAAAAAATTTGATCCAGCTGCCATTCCAGACGTATTGGCAATCAAAAAAGTATCTGCAAGAAGAGGGGAGGACGCGACGGCAAAATACAGGGCTAAAGGAGCGTGTAATCCGGCAGCCATGATTAGGGCGCCTTTTGCGTCTGTATCGTGTCTTTTTTTTGCATAGGTACCTTGGTCCTTTAGAGAAGGGGTACATGTTTTTAGGGGAGAAATAATATCTTCTCCCGAAGACGATGTGTATCGTGTATCACACTCTCCCGATTGACACTCTGAACCCTTCTCACATCCTTTACCAAATTCCTTTGGTCCAGTTGGGCCTATTGTAACACACCGAAATGTATTTGGATTACAGATAGGGTTTGGCAACAGACAGGTTTCAATCATCTGCCAACTGTCAGTATTATAATTAAATTCTTCAATCCAGGAAAGATAGTCATTAGGAGTGTCATACAAGGAACTGGTTTCACTCTGACAGCGTTTAGTTTTTAGACAACCGCAAAAGCCGTTATAATTAACCCGAGTGGTTCCTGGAGAACAGAAAATCATTGGACTGAAAGCGCATGATTTTGATAGGGATATAGTTGGTGTTGGACTTGTTGGAGGAGATGTTGGTTTTGTTTTTGTTGTTATTGATGTTGCCGGGACTGTCCCACCACCTTTACAACAACATTTCAAAGCCTTAAAATCTTGTTTCAGATAGCCTCCATAATTTTCACAAACCTTGGAGCACATCTGTTTATCAGTCCGCCTTACCTCTTGATTTGGAGTAGAACAACTATAAGCCGCTAAAGCATTTTTACTGAGTAAAACGGTTTTATTTATGAAATTGGCCAGGATAAAAAATCCGATTATTAAAAATAATATGGAGAAAATTTGAATAATTTTTTTAGGTAGACAAATTTTATTTTTCATCATAGGTAATTCTAATTATACACACTATATTCTCCTGTTGTTTTATTCACTTTATACCAATTAAAAGTTGCGTTGTGGTCAGGAAAAGATTCGTATACATGGATAACCCAAAATTTATTATCACTTTGGCTTGTATCTGCGGAAATTCGTGCATTTTGGATCGTACTAAAAAAAGATTTAACTTCGGAGAGACCATTTACTATTTCAACAGCATTTTGTGAGGTAATACCATTTTCTGCAAATTTAAAAGTGGAGAGGATTTGCTTATAAATTTCTTTAACATTCTTTACGGAAATGTTTGGATTTCGGGCAGACAAAGAAATTTGATAAATGCTCCCATTATTTTCGATGATTGTTTCAGATCCAGAATAGTTTCGATTGATTTCATCAAATTGAATGGAGTTATCAAAGACTCCTGTTTCAATTTCAGAACATGACTCAAATGAGGAGGGACATAGCTCTTTATTTTTTAACCATTGATTTAAATCAAGATTTGATCTTTCAACTTTTATAGTTAAAAGCCAATTTTTCCTGAAATTATCAATAGAATTCATAACGTTAATATCTTTTACAAGGTTATAATCCATTATGTTGTAGTCGCAAGTTAAAGTATCTATCTCAAAATTGGCTGGATATTTAATTGTAAAGTCGTAACTTAAATTGGTACACGTTTTCCAACCTTCAGTTCCGCTGCTGGTAAGCGTTTGGGTCGATGTTGGTAAAATAAATGCTGTCGGTGTCAGTTGATTCTTTGATTGTACACTTATTTGTTTTCTGGCGAGAAAATATCCAATCAATCCTGAAACTATTATTAGAGTTAATCCTGAGAGAATAAAAATCGATATTAATTTTAAAGAAGATTTTTTATCGTCCATAAAAATTACTTAAAATCACTTGCAAAAATAAGAACTAGATCAGACGCTTCTTTGTCATCTAACACTGTAATTTTAGGAGAAGTTACATAGTCTTTTAAATCATTTTTCATCATTTCCCCTAATTGAGGTTTATCTTTCTTTACTTGAATTTCGGTAATTTTATAATCAAAATTATCAGCGTTATCAGTAAGGATTTCCACATAGCCTTTCTTCCTAAGAATTTCTTTTATTTCAGTGGCTTTTCCTTTAACGCCAGAACCATTTAAAATCTTTATCTTAACCTCTTCTTTTTTAAAGTTAGGAGTTGGAGTAGGTGTTGGAGGAACAACAGTTGGAGTAACGGTAACTACATTTTTTTTAGCCATAAAGTTTGGTAATTTAAAATTGTTTCCAAATTTAGAGATTAAGACAAAAAGTAAAAATGAAATAACAAAGGAACCAATAAAAAGAAAGACTTCTTTTTTTGGCATTTTGATTTTTGGTAATGTGACTTTATTTCTATATAAATTATTATTTTTTAAAAGAGAAAATTTTTTATTTTCTTCAGATAATATAAAAGCACCGAAACAGACATCGTAAGTTAAGATTGGAAATACTTTTCCATCTTTTGGCACTAACATTTTTAAATATTCTTCATAAAAAGTTGGGACGATGCGCTTTAAAGGATTAGTCCAGACGCCGACTGATTTGGTAAAAGTATCCTGGCGGATAGTATCAGATTTTTCTCCGGAAATTATGATCCGGTTAACTTTTTTCTTTTCAGTTACGATTTCGTCAATCTTTGCTTTAAGAATATCGGCAATTTTGTCAGTTTCGGAATATTCAATTGATATTTTTTTATCATCAATCAGACCATAAGAGTCAAATAAATAACCACTTAAAATATCCGGCCCCAATTCGGCATATAAGATTGTTTCTTTCTTTTCTTTCCGCAGAGTTTTTTCAAATAATTTAAAATAAGCCATCGTATCGGGAACGATAGAAACAATTTTAAAATCAATTAGAGTAAGAGCCTGTTTAATACTCGACAGAGTTTCCTGATTAATGCCAAAATAAGTAACAACTTTTTCCTGCTCTGATTCCTGGACAAAATAATCGCTGGCTAAATCAGTATTATCAACCGGCAGGATTGAGCGGGCTTTATCAGAAATAAAAGAGTTAAGAGCTGTTGCTGCAATATCGGAGGGGACTGTGGTACGGAAAAAGCTAAAAAATTCTTGAGGAAGAATAAGACTAATTTGATTATCAGACACGGGTTTATTGGATGAAGTAATCACTTCTTTTATAGCCGATGCTAATAAATCAATATTTATTATTTTTCCTTTATCAATCAGGTCAGATTCGTAGGTTTTTTGATTATAAAGAGTTTCTTGCTGGCCAAGGATAGTCTTTTTCAGATAAAGCAGTTTGATCGTGTTTTTATCTAAGTAAAGATAGATCATATATATATAGATACAATATAAAAGATTAAATATTAAATATCAATAGGCGTTTTTAGGCTCCAAGTGATAGAATAGACTTAATGGAAAACCAGATCGAGGAAATTAAAAGAAAGATTGACATAGTTGAGTTTATTGGCAGTTTTATTACTTTAAAGAAAGCTGGACGCAACTTCAAAGCCATCTGCCCTTTTCATCAGGAAAAAAGTCCTTCTTTCGTCGTTTCTCCCGATCGCGGTATCTGGCACTGCTTTGGTGCTTGCGGGGAAGGCGGAGACGCAATAAAGTTTTTAATGAAATGGGAGAATATTACTTTTATTGAAGCTTTAAAAGAATTGGCTAAAAAGACAGGGGTTAAATTAACTTTAAATAAAATCAGTTTTGAAGATAAAATCTGGCAGAAAAAAGAGAGATACATTGGAATGAATCAACTGGCCAGCGAGTTTTTTCACTATATTCTAAACAAAACCGATTTTGGAAAAAAAGCCAGTGAGTATTTAAAAGCAAGATTACTAAATCAGTCAATTATTGATAAATTTGAACTCGGTTATTCCCCCTCTTCCTGGGATTCATTAAAATTATTTTTGAAGAAAAAAAAGTATGAAGAAGAGGAGATGTTGGAAAATGGTTTATTAGTTAAGAGTGAAAGAGGTAGTTATTACGATCGTTTCCGTGGCCGCCTCATGTTTCCCCTAAAAAATAGTCGGAATAACGTTCTTGGTTTTTCCGGAAGAATTCTAGAAGGTGGCGAAAAAGAAGCAAAATATGTCAATACTCCCGAAACGCCGATCTATCATAAAAGAGAATGTCTTTTCGGAATTAATTTAGCTCTTGAAGAAATAAAAAAACAAAAGAACGTTTTTATTGTTGAGGGTGAACTGGACATGATTACACCATATCAGCACGGGTATTCAAACTTCGTTGCCGTCAAGGGAACAGCTCTTACAGTCGAACAATTAAAACTGCTTAAGCGTTATACAGACAGAATTACATTAATGATGGATGCAGATACCGCCGGCATAGAATCAATTAAGCGGGGAATTGATGAGGCGGAAAAATTTGATTTTGAAGTAAGAGTAGTGACTATAGATTTTGCCAAAGATCCCGATGAGGCGCTCACTAAAGATCCTGACAAATTTAAAAAATTAATTTCCAAGCCAATCCCAATCTATGATTTTTTGATTAAAACCGCTCAAGAAAAATATCCGGAAGAATCAGCCTTTGCTAAAAAAAAGATTGCTGATGAAATAATTCCGGTAATTGAAAAAATTTTTAATCCAATTGTGCGAACTTTTTATATGAAAAAATTAGCTGGTATTCTTGAGGTTTCCGAAAATACCATTGAAAATTTAGTACTACAATTAAAAAGAAAAAAGAAACAACTATCCTTAAATAAAATTAAATATAATAAGCCAGTTGAAGATAGTCGAGAATTAACAATTGACAAATATGTTCTAAGTATCCTGTTCCAAAGCGAAGATCCAAATAAAATTTATCGCAATGTTTTTGAAATTTTAAAGCCGGAATATTTTTTACATCCTTCCTACGAAAAGATCAGCCGTTTATTTTTTGAGGAAATTGAAAAAAACAAAAAGGTTAATATTAATCAATTTGGTCAGAACTTACCCGACGAACTTCAGCCGATATTTGATGAAATATTTTTGTTTGCGTCGACCGATCATAATCTATCCAATGAAAGTTTGGACAGGCTAATCCACGAAATAAAAAAATACTATTTTAAGCGCGAAATAAAGAAAATTCTTGGAGAAGCAGAGAGTTTGGAAAATAAAAAACAATTGGTAGAAATTTCGCAAAATTTAAAAGAGGTAGAAAAAAAGCTAATTTCTTTATAGAATACAAGCATCTATGATAAAACATCACTTACCAAGATCTTTAAAAGAATTAATCAATCAAGGAGAAGAAGATGGATTTTTGGTCCAGGACGATATCTTATTAGTTCTTCCTAATCCGGAAAAACACATTAAAGAGGTCGATGGTTTTTTTGATGACGCTTTAAAAATGGGGATTGATATCTTTGAAACAATCTCAACCCGTGAAGAAAACGAATCACAAAAAACGGTTGAGGAGATTGAGAAAGAATTGGAACATTTAGTAATTCTCAAACATGGTGAGTCGCTTGATCCGATAAAAATGTATCTTAAGGAAATTGGAAAAACTCCTTTACTGAAATTTGCTGATGAAATTGACCTGGCGAAAAAATATGAAAAAGGTAATAAAGAGGCCAAGGATAAATTAACAAAAGCCAATCTTCGACTAGTTGTTTCAATCGCAAAAAAATATTTAGGGCGAAGACTTTCATTCTTGGATTTAATTCAGGAAGGAAATAAAGGATTAATTCGTGGAGTGGAAAAATATGATTGGCGACGGGGATATAAATTTTCCACTTATGCTACTTGGTGGATTAGACAGGCTATAACCCGCGCCATTGCCGATCAGTCAAGGACAATAAGAATTCCGGTTCACATGGTCGACCATATTAACCGTTTTTATAAAACCCAAAGACGGTTGACACAAAAACTGGGGCGAGAACCGCTCGTTAAAGAAACCGCAAAAGAAATGCTTATGACAATTCCGGAAATCGAAAATTTAATGAAGATTTCCCAACAGCCAAGGTCACTATCTACTCCAATTGGCGATGATAAAGAGGCAACTTTAGAGCAATTTGTTGCGGATACTAACCAGCCATCTTTGTATGATAAAGTGTCGAGAGAGCTTTTGAAGGATGCATTGAATACAGTTTTGGAAACCCTGTCCCCGCGAGAAAAAAAAGTATTAGTAATGCGTTTTGGTTTGGAAGATGGAAAACCAAAAACACTTGAGGAAGTTGGAAAAGAGTTTAAAGTAACTCGGGAGCGAATTCGTCAGATTGAAGCGAAGGCAATTCGCAAACTCAAACACCCAACCAGAGCAAGAAAATTAAAAGATTTTCTGGAATAATAGTTTTATGAAAGATAAAAAGGAAGTCACTTCGACTCAGAAGGCTTTAAATTTATGGGCAGTTATTTTGATTGTTTGGAGCATTTATCGAACTTATTTTAAGCTTCCTGAATGGTTTGACGAATTTATTGCTAAGCCTTTAGTTTTTGTGTTGCCGGTTTTAGTTTATATCAGATCGGTCGAAAAAAAAGAAATTCTTTCGAGTTTATTTATCAATAAAAATTTTAAAAGTTTTATAAAAGAATTTTTTATTAGTTTTGGGGTGGGTTTAATCCTTTTATTAACGGCTTTGATTTCTGTTTATCTGAGATTTAAAAAAGTTGGCCTATTTGGTCATTTTCCTTCAGTTAACCAATTTGGATTAATTGTTTTAACAGCATTGGCAACAGGAATTACCGAAGAAATCCTTTCCCGTGGTTTTGTACTCAAACGACTTTATGAAGAATCAAAAAATGCTTATTCCTCGGCTTTCTTTGCTAGTATATTATTCTTTTTTCTCCACGTGCCAATACTTTTTGCCAGTAGTAAAATTAACGGTCAAATGCTTTTGATGTTTATGGCAACTGATTTACTTTTGAGTATGGTCACAGGATTAATAATGATTCAAAGAAAAAGTTTAACAGTCCCCATTTTAATTCATGCTTTTTATAATGTAGTGGTAGCACTTTCTTTTATATAGAAGATTTCTTCAGCTCCAATCTTTATTTTTTTTGTCCCGAATTTTTCCGTATCAGAAAAATCGTCGGGAAAACCAATCGTCACAGAATTTTTTATATTTTTATCATTTGGTAAATTAAAAATATATTTGTCAAACTTTTCTACCTGACCAAAACCATATTCGTCGGGTTTTGATAAAGACGATTCTTTTTGATAAATCTCCGGAGGATATTGGAGGTAAAAGAGTAAGAAGATATATGGTTGGCCATTTTTTTTAGTAATATAAAATCTATCATAATTATTATAATTTTCTTTTATGTAGCTTGCTAATTCTTTATATCCTGCTTGCCAGCTGCGAAGGACGATGGCCCTTTTTGGATAATGATTGAAGTAAAAATCCCACGAGTAAAAATTAAGGAACAAGAAACAAGGAACAAGAAACAAATAAAGTGTGTATTTTTTACCGACAAAATTAACTACTCCGTAAGCTGAAATTATAAAAATTGGAATAAAAACGAAAATCGAACGTGTGATTGATTCTCCCGCCCATGATAAAGCAGCGGAGGTGGGAGAAAAGAGAAGCATTAATAAAATCAGATAACGCCATTTCTCCCTATTTTTAAATAAGTAATAAAGCCCAATAAAAATAAAAATATATTCTAAAACTGTTATTGGAGATATCCCCAAAAATCCAAAACGAGAATTTCCATCACCATTAACCACTAAAAATTGCGGAGAAAAATATTTTAGGTATTCAAACGATAAATCTTTTAGTCCAACCGTTAATTTATTATAAACCAAACGACTTCCACCTTCAGACCTCAGTTCATTAATTTTTAATGAAAAGCCAAGGTTATTAAAAAATAGTAAATTTTGGATGCGAGTTGGTTTGTAGGCAATATCAGTAATCCCAAAAAGAAAAACTACAAAAATAAAAATAACGAAAAACCATTTTGGTAATTTATTTTTGATCACAAAGAATAAAAATAAAAGGAAATAAAAACCAACCCAAAGACGGGAGAAATGATAGCCGAAAAGAGAGATCAAAACGCAAAGATCAAAGATCAAAAAATTAAACAAACTTTGTTTTTTATAAAAACGTAAAAACAAATAAAAGGATAGAGTTAGAAAAAATACCGTTATATAACCTTCATGAGCCTGGCGGCCGAGAAGTTGTAGGCCTGGAGCAAAAGCGGAAAAAAAAGCCGCCAACAAAGAAACGTTTTTTTTATTAAATAATTCTTGAGTTAATAAAAATATAATTAGTGGAAAGAAAAGTACAAAAGGAAAATTGACCATTCTGATGCCCGTTTCTGTCAGTCCAAATATTTTAATAAACGGAATTGCTAAGTAAGTTAAAAGAGGTAGCTTATAATCGCCAAATGATTTAAACCTTAATGGCATAGTATTTCCATACTGATCGCGGCCGGTTTTTAAGATTGAATAAGCATCGTAGGCGTTGGCGGCTTCATCGGCGTTAAGTGCGGGAGGGGAGATGTTCATTTTGTAAAGAAATAGAGAGACGGAAAGAAGTGAAATTATTATCAGAAGTATTGAAGTAAAATATTTTTTGATCATAGTTTGTTTGTCATCCCCTCGTAGGAGGGGATCCAGGAACGCTTGGATTCCCGCCTTCGCGGGAATGACATTAGTTAATAAACAAATCCAGTACCTCTTTATCACTCTTGATAAACAATTTTATCGTTTTTTTTCTTGCTTGTAAAATGAGAGGAAGTCTTATCAGGGCATCAAAAAATCCAGGGAGGAAAATAAATCTCGGGATGTTAAGAAAGTGTTTTAAAATTAGATCTTTGTCTGCTAGATTTTTCCAATGAAAAATTAGCTGATTACGGAAAGCCGTCCTTAATATTTTAGATTTATCGAAATATTTTCCAATAGTTGATTCATGGTGATGTTCGACTTTGATGGTTGGATCATAAAAAATTTTGTATCCTGTTTTCCAAGCTCGATAGGATAAATCAATATCTTCCCAATAAAAAGGGTTAAAAAGTTCATCAAGTAGTCCCAAATCAATAAATAATTTTTTATTAAAAATTGAGGAACCACCTTCGGCCCAAAGATTAGAAATTAGTTGTTGGTGATTGGTGACTGGTTGATGGGAATGATTAATAAGACCGTTTTGGAAATAAGCACGATTGGCGCCAACGATTTTTCCGTCCTTTTCAATCTGGGCAAAGCCGACGGCGAAAAGTTTTTGATCTTTTTTAAAATATTCTAAAGCATTTAAAAAAGAATTATCCTTTAAAACCACATCAGAATTCATGAGAAATACATAATTTCTTGTTGATTTTATAACGCCACGGTTGACATTACCGGCAAACCCAAGATTTTTTTTATTATTAACAATAATTGCTTCAGGGTATATTTTTTTTACTTTTTTTGTTATGTTTTTTTGCGGGTAATCATTCATCACAATTACTTCACAGCCAGCAAAATATTTTTTATTTATTTCCAAGTATTTAAAGAACATCTCGTAATTTTTGTAGACGGGAATGATAATCGAGACAGAGTATGTTTTCATAAGGACACTCTTTATAAAGACAGTCTTAAATAAGACTGTCTTTAATTTTAGCTTTAAAAGTTTGATACGAAAAATTATCTTTAACAAACCGACTTCCATTATCGATGACTTTTTCTTTCAAAGTTTTATTTGAATTAATACTAATCATTTTATCAATTAATTCATCGGTATTAGAAAATAGAAATCCATTATTGTTATCTTCTATTATTTCTTTAGGTCCACCAGCAGAGTAACAAAATGTCAAGCAACCAGAGGCCATTGCCTCAAGTGGGGTAATCCCAAAATGTTCAACTAGTTCAGGGTTTTTTTCTTCATCAACTTCGTAGCCGGTAAAATGCCAAAAATAAGTAGCAAGTTTATAAAGTTTGTCAAGTTCATCAAGAGAAACATTTGGTTTAAAAATAATAGAAGAATCATTTTTTGCTAAAGACTTTAATTGATTAAAGTATTTTTGATCTTCCTTCATGAGTCCTCCCGCCAATATTAGTTTATAATCTACAAATTTTTTCGATTTATTTTTTAAATCTTTAAAAGCTTTGATTATCAAATTTTGTTTTTTGCTATGAAGATGGGAAAAAAATCGGCCAACTGAAAGAATAATTTTTTCTTTTTTAGAAGAACTTGTATCCTGTTTAATTAGTTTGTTAGCCAAATAAGGCATAATCACAGTTGATTTAATACCAAATTTATTAAGCCATTTTTGAGTAAATAATGAGTGGGTTATAAATTGATAATTTATAAGTTTGAGTCTATTAATCAAGTTTAAAGAGTATAATTTTTTATCCGGAATCATCGCATAAATAAAATTTTTTTTAGCTCCGGAAAAAAAATAACTACCGTCAGTGACATAAAAGAAATAGTCAAAAGTCCTTAAAGTCTGTAAAGTCTTTAAAGGTAAAAACTTCAATCGTTCGATCGATCGAAATAAAAATCGTTCTTTAATTTCACGCCTTAGATCTTTATCCCAAATAATATTTACCTCGTAACCAAGATCGATAAGGACATCCATGATTGATAAAATATATTTTTCACCCCCACCAAGAGTATCTAAGAAAGGATCATAAACGGCAACCTTAATTTTTTTTAAGTCTTGATTTTTCATATAAAAATAAATAAGTAAAAGTTTTCGAAAACGCCTGATAGATAGATTCAATCACTCCAAATGTTTCGTCCAAAAAACCAAAATTTTTAATCAAACGACGATATAATTCGGATAGGAATTTTCTGAAGAAAGTTCTCGTAGTAGTTTTTTTTCCAGCTTTATAAAGAAGATCTGACTCAATATCTTCAAAAATAACAGTTTTTTTTACCATACTGCTCAAATCTTCATGAAAATAATGGATTAAGGAATTTTTTATATATCCGAAATTGCCTTTTATTTTTGGAGTGGAGTGAATACGTTTTGGCCAGTTGATAAAATATTTTTTATTGATCAATCTAATTTGATAATCGGGCCACCAGCCACCGTAGCGAAGCCATTTAATACCTGCGAAGATGTTCTTGCGGGGGATTTTATAATATGTTTTTGGAACGACACGGGGGTCGTTCCCTACAGAAATAATATTTGTTATTTCCTTTGCCAATTCTTTCGTCATCCTTTCATCCGCGTCCAAAATCAAAACCCAATCAGTCCTAGATTTACTAATTCCAAATTCGCGAGCTGGTTCAACATAATTTGATTTAGGAAAATTAAATACAGGAACGTTTAAACTTTTAGCAATTTCAGAAGTTCTATCCGTACTTTCCATGTCAATGAGAATTATTTCACCAGTCAATAATTTAGCAGAGTTAATGCAGTCTTCGATATTTCCCTCTTCGTTAAAAGTGTGAACAACAACAGTAATGTTAAACATAGTATTTGGCTTAGTTAATTTTACCATGATTACCGTGTATAATTTTAAAATATGGGTATTAATAAATTATTAGACTTTATTAAAAAACATAGATATACCCTGATTTTTTTGTTTATTGTGTTGATTGGAATGTACTTAAGATTTTATAAAATTGAATATATTCAAAGTTTTGGCTGGGATCAGGGCAGAGACGCTTGGTTGGTGCGTGATATCATTAACGGTAAAATAGTATTAAATGGTCCCCGTACAGGAATCGGTCATTTTCATTTAGGACCTCTTTGGTATTATCTTCTCGTCCCCTTCTATTTATTGACCAATCTTGATCCAGTCGGCGCAATTTATTTAAATGTAATTGCGAATATTTTTAATTTCATAGCAATTTTTTACGTCTCAAAAAAAATTTATGGTAATAAGGCCGCTTTGTTTATCACGTTTCTTTATGCGACCAATAATTATTTGATTCAAATAAATCGGACTGCCTGGAATGTATCTCCCGTACCTGGGGTAGCTGCCTTGATTTTTTATGGAATCTTTAAAGTTATATACGAAGAAAAATATAAATGGATTCCAGTCATAGCTTGTTTGACCGGCCTTTTCTTACATCTACATTTTTCCGTAGTTTTTTTACCTTTAATTATTATTTTGTCTTTTATTTTAGTTAAAGATAAAAAGAAAGCTTTTTTCTGGGGGATTGCCAGTTTACCTTTATTTTTTATTTGGTTTATTCCAAATATTTTGTATGACATTCAATCAAAGAATAATAATATCAACTTATTTTCAAATTTCTTAAAGGACTATCTTATAGGAGGATTTCATTTTAGATTCTTTTTATATCGACTTAACGATGCCTTTATTCAATTTCAAATGATTTTATCTTTACCAAGAGATTATAAACTATTAAAATTTGTTATTCCGGCTATATATTTAATAACTTTATTATTCGAAAAAAACAAAAAACAAAAAATTTTAGGGTATCTGATTTCGTTATGGTTTCTTGTACCCGCTTTCGGCTACTCTTTTTATGGAGGGACAACTTCGGAATATTATATGCTCATGAATTCTCTATTAGTTATTTACGTCGTCTATTATCTTCAGACCAAATTGCTCAAATTAAAATTTAAACCAATGATTTATTTACTGATAACATTTTGGTTAATTTTTACATATTCTCAGACAAGAAACTTATTGAACGGAACTAACGGTTTGGTAAAACAAAAAGAAGAGGTAAGGGAGAGGATTCGTCAAAATAATAAAATACCCTTTGATGAAGGAGACATCAAAGCCTACCTATGGCAGATTTGGGTTGAGGACAAAAAATAAATTATTCAAAAACAAAAATTACTTTCTTAGTTTATCTCCAACAAAAGACATTAAATACCAATAAGCTTCCTTAGGATGAGACAAACAGTATTTAATCTGTTTTTTGCAGTTAGGAGCAAAGTAAATGAATTTATTTAATTTAAATTCTAAATCTTCATTTAATTTGATGGAGACAGAATATTTTTTCGGTTGATCGTTATAAATATCAATATATTGAATAAATTGATTGGCAGGGTTTTGCATAACAGTTATTTTTTTAACTTGCGAAGAAGTGAATACCTTAATATTTGAAGAAATAATAATAGGTAAGTTATAAATATCTCTAGCAGAAACAATTAATCTAACAGGATTACGGCTAGCCACAGCATATTGATTGTGTGGATAAAATAAACTTTTTCTTGAATCAATTTTTCTATTGACTGGTTCCGGGAAAAGAAAAGGATATTGTTTAACTCTCATCTTAGTTATTAAATCGGGTTGGGTTTTAAATGTCATCTGACAGGTTTTATCAAGGCATTTGTTTGATAAACCGGTGGCCGATTCTTTATCAATCAGCCAGTTTAATTCAAAACCAAACGAATTTTCACTGAATTTAATTGGAGAAAAACCCAAATCAATCAACTTATATGTTATTTCACTTTTATCTAAAGGAGAAAAGGTAATTTTCTGATCATAAAAAGTTATGGTAAATTTTTCATGAGAACTTTTTAAATATGAAAGCTCAATTTTGTTGCCTGTATTTTTAATTTTTATATCTTCTTTATTTACAATTCTTGGCAAGACAATGGCACTTGAGTCAATTTCCAAATCTTTTTTTAAATCAAATAGGCCGTTATTGGCGGTTGGCAGATTGGAGACATTCTTAATAGGAGGTTGTTTTTCCGTGTCGTTATGATATTTGAAAGATCCATTTACCAAATAGGGGACGATCCAATAGCCGCTTTTTTTAGACTCATAATTATTGTAGGGATCAGAATAATTACGATCATAAAGACGTACATCAGTGATTAAGATATTATTATTTTTTTTTATTAATCGAATTCTATAAAAAGGAGTAGTAATCCACAATGCTTGCCAGTCTGAATTATTGACCAAATTTTTTCCATAATAAACACTAATTTTATTTTGTTTCCAAAAACCAAACAATTCGTCAACTGAAACAAATTTAATCAAACCCTCACTATTTTTTTTGCCTATAAACTCAAGTTGAGCAATATATTCTTCTTGAAAATTATTGTCCATAGAATTTTCTAATCCAAACATAGCAAAACCTATTTGATTGTCCGGTTGATTTATAGTTTGGTTTACCAAAGCAATAAAATAATCGAAGTTTTTTTTATTTCTCAAATAGTCATTTGGCTGGCTAGTAAAAGTGTTTGTATTATCACCATAATTAAATAAAGGATCGGTTACAGTTTGTCTGACTATTAAAACAGGATCATCATTATCGTAATCGGGTATAAAAAGCCAGTTTTTGGAGGCAGGATAAGGATAATGGGGCGGTCCGCCATAAAGAGTATAACTATCAGTCCCATATTGTTCCCGAGTAATCTGTTGAATTTTTACACCATATTCTTTGTGAATATAATTAAGTGTAATAGTATCAATCATCCAAGCTGAAGTGATGTCCGGATAATATCCAAACTTTTCAAAAAATAACGAAAATAAATAGTCAACTATTTTTATAGAATCATCTTGACTATATCCAATCGTAAAGGCATTTTGAGCTTCAAACCAATTTTCAGCATTAATATTATGATTTATGTCAATATTTTTTACTAATTGGGGAATAATCTCAATTAACAGACCCAGTCTAATTAACTCCGGATAACGAACTGTGACTTCTTTTAAATAATCAACATATTTTTTGTTTATTAATGAATCATATCTAAGAGCAAAATAGGCAGGTATTTTTTTTACAATGTGAGCTTCAACCTGCATTTTAAGTTTGTCTAACGATCCTTTAGAACAACATTCCTCGCCTCGGACTTGATTGATAATTAAGACATGAGCTGGTTCTTTAGCTGAAACATTTGTTTTTATTTGGAATAAACAGAAAAATAAAGTTAAGACAAAAAAAATTTTTTTCATTTTCCGAACAAGTAATTTTTTATTAAATGGAGTCTTGTTCTAATAGGGGCGTATTTTAAACCAAAAGTTAATCGATTTTTTCTCTGATATTTTTGGTGAAGTAAAGATCCAGAGCCGCCGGTTGACTGGGCATTCTTGTGCCAGATAATAATTTTTGGATTATATAATAATTTAAACCCGGCAATTTTTGCCCGTTCACAAAAATCAGAGTCTTCAAAATATAAAAAATATTTTTCATTCCAAAAACCGATTTGGTCAACTATTTTTTTGTTAAAAAATAACATACAACCGGTAATAAAATCAGTTTCTTCAAATTTTTCATACCGTTTATTATCTACTTCATCAACACCGCGGTGTGTCGTAAAAATATTTTTCCAGTCGTTTATACCACCGGCGTACCAAAGAACTTTACCAATATCTTTTTTTTGATATTTTTTGTGGTACTCATATCCGGGTGCATAATAGATTTTCCCACCAAAAATATCGGCCTTTTCAAATCCTAGATGAGCCTGTATGGAAAAATTTCTATCAAAAACGATGTCATTATTGATAGCACAAAATTTGTCTAACCCACTCTCGATAAAATATTTTGTTCCTTCATTGATTCCGAAAGCATAACCGTTATTTGTAAGAGATTTGATAACAACTTTCATTGGATAATTAGCGATTTTAAAAGCTTCTTTTTTAGAAGAAACATCAGCAATATAAACAACTATGTCTTTAACATCTTTAACGGTAGCGAGAGAGTCAAGAAATTCACGGGTAAGCTGATATTGGTTGTAGTTGACAGTGATAAGACCTATCATATTAAAATTATTTTATTAATGAATTGCGAATTTCGAATTACGAATTATTTTTAATCCGTAATCCGTAATACGTAATTTACCAATCTTTTAATTAGAGTATTCTTTGTAGTATTCTCTCCCACAAATTCTTTTTCTTCTTCCAATACAGCGTCTCTTTCAATCCTTTTCTAAAAAATTCTTCTTCTTTAATTTCTCTTTCAATTTTAAATTTTTTCATTTCTAAGTAATAAAAATAAACAACTAAGTAATAAAACATTTGTAAGAAGGCGAGTACTATCCCCTGACCGCCGTCTTTATATCCTTCACCGGCAAAGTAACGACTGATAAATTCATTTAATGACCTAATGATAGCGTTTGAAAAAGTTAAATCTTTTTTTGATTCAAAAATTTCTTTAGCTTCATATTTGGCATATCTTTGAAATTTTGATAAATATTCATCAATATTTTGATAATTATGATGAAGAAGTGCAAGCTCCTCTCTGGGTTCAATCGTATAGCCCAGACCTTCTACTTTTGGTTGACGATGAATGATTTTTGGCCAAATAACTTTGTCTTTTTTGAAAAGTCTTACTTGATAATCTGGCCACCAACGGGAATGCCGTATCCAACGACCAAAAGTAATATTTTTTCGGGGAATTTTAAAATAATCGAAAGCATCAAGTTTTTCACGAATAATAATTTTTAATCCATGAGGAACAATTTCATCAGGATCTAAGAAAAAAACATAGTCGCTTTTAGCGAAGTCTTTAGTTTTTTCCCGAATCAATTCGACGTATGGAACATCATTTTTCATCTCAACAATATTTATTAACTTATTATTTATAAGTGAAGTTTTTAAAGCATTATCAATCCCAATATCAACAACGATAATTTCCTTAACTAGATCTTCAATTGAGGAAATGACTTTTGGTAGGTGAACAGGGTTACCTTTAACAACGATGACAGCGGAAATATTTTTCATATGACATCTATTAATAATTTTATTTTTTCTACCAAATTAATCTTGAATACAAAAATTAATGTTGTTATGTAGATAATTATACCGCCTGCAATTAGTATAAGCAAAAATGGTAAAGAGGTTGTGAATTGATTTAACACAAAAACAAATAAACTCATTACTAATCCGGAAAATAAAAAAGGCAAGATGTTTTTAAGAAAAGAAAAAGGAATAATTTTTTTTGTTTCTTGTTGAACTAACAAAAATGATGATGACAAAATTACTAGAGTAATTGGAAAACCAAAAATACCAAAAAACTTAGTCAAAATCGGTGTCAAAACCCAGGTGGCGATTGTCCAACCGACCATAAAATAAAATGTTATTTTGACTTTTCCGACCCCATTTAATAAATTCATAAAAGGTGTTGAGTAAGAAGAAAAAAGTGAAGAAAGACAAAATAAATAAAAAAGAGGTAAGGCGCTTTCCCATTTAGAATATCGTGGAATAAGTTGGACCATCTTTCCCATTATCAAAGCCAAACCCAATGTGGCCGGTATTATTAAAGCCGATTGATAATAGATGATTTTTTCAACTAATCTAGAAAGTCTGTCTTTTTCGTTTTGAAACCGTGAGAAGAGTGGAAAGAGAACCCGGCTTAACGAATCCATAATAATTCTGATAGGTGACTCGGCCCATTTTTTAGCCCAGCCAATGTATCCAAGGGCTTGAAAACCAAGGACTTTTCCAAGATATAAAGTTAGCAAATCGTCTTTGACTAAAGCTAAAAAAGAACTCATTTGGAAGGGGACTCCGAATGACAGAAGTTTTTTTAAGACAGCTGCGTCAATACCAATTTTGGGCATCCAAAAAGAAATTCGGTAAATTAAGATTACTCCAATTAACGATCGAAGGATAACGGCCACTGTAAAACTATTTAAACCCCAACCCGCTAAGGCCAAGATAATAACAGATAAATAAAAGATGGTGTTTTCAACCACTTGGACAATGACAATTTTTTGAAATTGAATTTTTCTTTCCAAAAATATAGATGGAATGGTTTTGAGAGAAGAAAAGAAAAAAGAAGCCAGTAAAGCCTGATAAAGAAATTTTCCTTCAATAGGCAACTTGTAAAAAGCGACTATTAAATTACTGGCAAAAAAACCGATGATAACAATAGTGATAATTAAGATTTGTTGGACAGTAAAAACCGTCATGACTTCTCGGTCTTCAATTTCCTTTTTTTGAATCAGTGAGGCGGCCAGGCCAATATCAGAAAAATAGTTGAGAATTGCAATAATTGAAAGAACAGTAAAATAAATACCAAATATTTGAGGGGAAAGCAGAATCGTCAAAACCAAATTAGCGGCAAAGCCAAGAATAGCGGAATAACCGCTTTGGAAAAAGAGGCTGAGAGTTGAGAGAATTGTTTTTTTCTTTAAATCCTGCGTGATTTTGTCCATATAATTAATCCAAGCAAAGTTAAAACCGAAATTGCATTTCCAAATTTTTCTATCGGTGTCTGTTCATATTTTACGATAATGTTTGATGATAGTTTTAAATTAATTATTGGCCTTCCAAGAGAATCAAATTTATCAGGAATATATCTTTGCCGATTGATAAATATTTGCCAATATGGAAAGTAATGAATATTTATAAGGACGGTACTTGAATCAGTTGTGGCTGTTTTATAAAAATTAGTGTTTTTGGTTATTTTGACGTCTTTACCGTCAAGGCTATGAATAAATTTACCGTCAGTCAATGTCAAATCTTTTCTTTCTGAACCGTCTTTTTTTGGTTCATATTTTAACCATTCAGCGTAGTTGGCGGTGATAGGTAAATACTCAGATACTTTATAGGCAACTGCTTTTTCAATATAAGATTTGGACAAAAAGTTATTATTGTATTTGGATTTATTAATTGTATCTTTAAGAAAAAATTTGGAGTTATAGAAAGGAACGATGATTGCTAATATAATTAATAAAAAACTTAATTTAGTGAATTTTTTTGGAATAATAACTCCGGCAGCAATAAAACTTAAACCAAATAATAAAATTGGAAGTAGACGCCAAGGAAACTGTATCCAACCCAAGTAAGGGGAGAGGATTTTAGAGATACTATATGAATAGTAAGTAGTCATAAAGATGGTGCCTGCAGTGACAATAAACATATAAATAATGAGTCTTTTTTTAATGATGGATTTCTTAGATTTATTTTTGATTAAATAAATAAATAGACCGATGAAACCAATTAAACCAGTTAGTATCTGTGGTTTACCGAGCATAAAAGACATTCCGTCAATACAGCCTGAGCTTGATCCGCCATACCCCCAAAAAGGCGTTGTCCAAAGCTGCCAGGCACAAAGAAGTTGATCAGGATAGCCTAATGAATCAACTCTGGTTGAGGCAATAGTTGAAGACAATTCTAAGACTCCAGGAATTAGGAAATAAGCGCTAAGTAAAAAACCAAAAAATAAGGATAGCAAATTTTTTTTGACATTTGGAAGAAGAAAAATAAAAACTATTATCAGTGGAATTAAAATTACAGAAAGCGCATTGTGTACGGTAAGTCCAAATGATACAACCAAGCTTGTTAATAAAAAAATAATAGGTTTTTTATAAAATGAATTTTTATAAATTAACCAAAAAACCAGAGGTAAAAGAGTCATAAACCAAACCTCACCCAAATTACCTCTGATAAATATTTCAACCGCCATCCATGGCGAAGTCGTATATAAAACGGCGGCTAATAAACTCGGTTTAAAATTAAAAAATTCCCGTAAAAAAAGAAAACAAAAAAAGAAAGACAAAATAATCGCCAATAAAAATGAGAGTTTTAAACTATCCGCTATATCAAATCCAATTAAATTAATAAAAGATGTTACCCAGTAGGAAAACGGTGCATAATGATTAAATACTGGGTAACCTAAATTGAATGACATATTAGGAGCAATTCGAGGAGGGATTTGTAGGCTCTTTAAATTTAAGACAAACTGTTGGATACGGGCGGCCTGACTTTCATCATGAAAATCAAACATTCGGTCGCCAAATGGTAATAGATTTTTTCCAATTGTGAATATTAGGACAAGAAGTGTGACAAAAATAATCAATTTTTTCATCAACATAATTATAGCAAAAGGATATCAAATGAATTGATTATATAAGCATCTTTTGGGATTTTTTTATCTTCAAATCCATAAACAGCTTTCAATTTTGACCCGGGAAAATAATGGTCAATAAAATTCTGATCACCAAAGGTTACTTTAAGTTTTTCCGATCCGCCCCAAGGGTTATATTTAATATTTATTGAATCTATAAAATATAAATTTGAGCGTTTAACAATTTTTTGTTTATTTTTTTCAAAATATTTTTTGGCGCTGGTTGTGAATCTTGATTCCAATAAAAATGTACTTGAGGATTCATGAATAGAAATTCCTAAAATATTTAAAATCAGATAAAGAATAATCAAAACTGAACTAATTAATCGAAGAATTTTTCCAGCTTTAATAAAATTTGCGATTAAATAAGTTTGAATTAGAACAATAAAGATTAGAGGTAAAGTCAACCGGACCATCCATCGATGTTCGAAGAATAGAATAGGACCGAGGAAAATAAAGAAATAAGTAAATAAACAAATAATAAAATAAATAAATTTCTTTAGTTCATTCAAATGTTTAATAAAAAAATAAATTGATGAAATCAAAAGCAAAGAGTAATAACTAATCAAAAGGAGATAAAAAGTTTTTATTTCCGGAAAGTTAGAAAGCATTTTATAGAACTCTTGGACTGGTGGTTTTAGAATACTTGTAAAATAAAGCGAAGTAAAATTTGGCAATCCTAATGCCCATAAAAAATACCAAAGAAAATTATTAACAACAAGTCTAAGGTTGGAAGTTATTTTGTAATTATCAAGTGAGGTGACATATTTTAAACTGTATTGGTAAATAAGAGTAAATAGCAATCCTAAAATAAGATAAGGTATAAGTTTTTTCCATTGAATTTTTTTATTAAGAAAAAGTTTATAGATTATTAAAAATGGAACAAATAAAACGGCAGTCTCTTTTGATAAAAGAGCCAGAACAAAAAATATAATTGCTTGAATATTTTTTCCAACTAATAATTTATAAAAACAAATTGCTAAAAAAGTAAATAAAAATACTTCCTGAAAAGTACCCAAATAATAAAGCTGGAAAACGTGGGTAAAATTAATGGCATAAAAGCTGGTTGTAAGAAAGGCAAAGAATTTGTTTTTGCCCAACAAAAAGATAATTTTATAAAGATAATAAATTCCTACAAAATAAACAAAAAAACCTAGCAAATGGGCGATAAAAATATTTTCATTAAATAAGTGAATTAAAAAATAAAATACTTCGGTCGAGACGGGTTTATAAGAATATTGTCTGATTGGAGAAAAAAAATTCACAAACTGGTTAAAAGAATTAATCCGGGTAATTTTCAAAAAAAAGAAATCGTCATTAAGAAAATAAGTAGTAAAGGCGTTTCTAAATAAAAAAGTTGTAAGGGTAAAAAGAAATACAAAGAACATATTATTGATTTGTGTCATCCCCTTGAAGAAGGGGATCCAGTCGATAATTACATTTTAAAAAGTGATTTTAGTCTGGATTCCCGCCTACGCGGGAATGACAATTTATTTATTTATTAATTCAAAAATTCTGAAAGTTGATTTATTACTTGGTTTAGTAATTGTTTGAAAAGGTTTGAGTGAAATCGACCAATTTTCAGGAAACTCTTCCTGGTGGGAAAAGAATACGTAAACATAGTTATCTTTTAAAAGGGGAATATTTTCTCTCAGTTGTTCTTCGCCCAATGGCCAGTAGCTTTTTATGGTTATTTTATCGTTTCGTTTAAGAAAAACATCAAGAACGTCCCCGGCCATTCCAAAGTTGCCTTCGGCAATAATGACAACAGGTTTTGTTTGCGATTGCACTCGGGAAAAATCCATAAATTCTTTGATTCCCCAACCGGCCGGCCACCCTTCAATGTATTGTCCGCGATCAACTTGAGGAAAGGGAATGTTTTTATAGTCAAAAATAATTGTGTAGTTAAAGTATGAAATAGCAAGAACAATTAAAATAAGAAAAATCGCCCTTAATTTTTTAGAAATATTATTTAAGAAATATGTTGCAAATATTAAAAATATAGATCCAAAGAAAATCATATAGCGGGGGAATAAAACTTTGGTAAAAAAGACGATAGCAACGAAAGGTAATAAAAACCAGATAAATAAATAACAGGTTAATTTCTTATCCCTTTTTAAAAGCAGTATTAATCCGGGAATTGCTAAAAGCGGCATAATAAATCCCGACTCCCACCAGATGTAAAGCGGGGTTAATTTAATATTATTGGAAAAATATTGAAAAGGAGTCTTAACAAATTCATCGAAGCTCATGACGAAAGTTAAGTTCTTTTTATCAACAAATTGGAAAAAGGGGGAGAGCCGTTGGACATTATATATTATCAAGGCAATTATTAGAGAAAGTCCAAATAGAAGATAATAATTTAAGGCATTTTTAAATAATTTTTTCCAGTCCCTTTCCAAGAAAAGGAGAGGAACAAAAACCCCCAACATAAAAAATATTCTTACGGAAGATTTGGCTAAAAGAAAAAAACCACCCATAAATCCAAGTATTAGAGCCGTTTCCAATTTTTGATGTTTTGCCAGAACAATTGTTAAAAACAAAATCCAGATAAAACCGGCATTAACCCCTGAATCAATAAGTGAAATCCGGTCAAAGAACAAGAAGAAAGGAGTGATGATATAAAGAAAAGATCCAATGAAAGCACTAGTTTTCCCAAAAAGAAAAAATAAAATAGAGAAAGTTCCGATCAGAGCCACAAAACCGGTGGTGACGGCAAAGAGCCGGCCGGCGAGCAGTGCATTGTCAGGAAAAAGTTTTAAAAAGGGGATCGTTCCCCATGTCTGCAAGGGTTGTTTTCCGTCGGTCATGGAAATAAATCTCCACGAGGCGTCATGCCAAGCGACCTTAGCCCAACGGATGTAAATACCTTCATCGGAAAATATAGGAAATTTATCGAGATTAATTAAACGGGTCAAAAAATACAAGCCAATTAAAAGAATAATTAGTAAAACATCTTTCCGAGAAAAGGTTTTTTTGAGAAAGGAAAAAATTTTAAAAATATCGAACATAATTTTAATATGTAAAGCTTGATACCGTATTTTTTCGACCGCCTCACCCCAAAGGGGCCCCAGGCGATTGTCTCAAAAATAGGTATCTGCGCTTTCTACCTATTTATTAGTTTTATATCAACTCGTTAACTCTTTAACCCGTTAACCAAGTAACTACTTAATTAACTGATATATTCTAACACCTGTATCAAAGGGTTTTTGGTTGATTTCTCTAAATTGGGAAAAATTAACAAATTCATATGGACAGAGAGGGGCTTCGCAGACGTAAAAAGAATTTTTTACTTTGGGATTGCTTTGTAAATAAGTAGTCAAGTCACAGTTGAAATTAACCGGTTTATTTTTGTTGATAAAAAATAAATATTGATACTTCGATTTAATATAATTTTGATCAAATATCCGGTAACTTGGGCAATATTTCTCATTTTTTGCGATTATATCAACAGCGTTTTTAATGGCAACGTAGGCACTGTTGTTTTTTACAAAAGTGGGTGAGAAGTAAAGATTTAGAAGTATGACAAGGAAAAATATAAGATTGGTAATTCTTTCTGGAAAAAAATTATTAATAATTATTGTTAAATAAATAATTATCACAGGTATTAAAAATAGCAGATAAAAATTTATTAAAGAATTTTTGTAGAAAAAAAGCATGATGAAAGAAAAAATCAAAAAGAATTTTAATAATCTAGTAGAAGGAGCTTTTGATTTAACAAATACAAGAGAGAAACCAAGGATAATGAGTCCGGTAAAACCGAGGATTTGATTTTTAAAAAAAATGGTTGAACCAATAAAGGCAGAAAAATCACGAAGGATGAACTTTATAAAAAAAGGAATACCAAAAATTTTTAGAGTTGAACCGGATTGAGTTTTAAAAAGAAAATCCAAGATTCCTTTGGTATTCTCAAAGCGGTGGCCAAATTCGTGAATAAAGAAAGGTAGAAATAAAATCAAATTAATAATTATTAGTTTAATAAACTGTTTGATTGATAATTTTTTACTGATAATAAGTGCAAGAAAAAAAAATGCCAAGACAACCATTCCTTGATAATGAAGTTGTAAAGCAAGATTGGCTGTAATTGCTCCTAATATCAGTCCATAGTTTTTTTGTTTGTGTTTGTGTATGTATATATATAGAAAATAGAAAGTGGCCATAGTAAAAAAGGGGATTGGATTAGGATTCCAGGCAAAGCGGGAGTATTCGATTGAAAGAGGTGAAACAGCGTATAAAAGAGAAGAAAAAATAGCTACTTTTTTATCAAAAAACTTTTCACAAAACAGATAAATGAGTAGCGTTGTTAGGGATCCAAAAAGAACGACCGCAAAAGCTGGTGCCAGGGGAGAAGAAGAAAATAGATAAGCAAAACCCATTATGTAGTACCAAAAAGGTGGAAGAAAAAAATCACCGACTGATGCTTTTGGGCCGAGAAGAATCATCTGCCCTTGTTGAAAATGATTTTGAACATAAAATAAATCACGGACTTGATCTTGATGGTAGGAAATAAAGTCGGGAAGTCGAAAAACTCTCAGAAAAAACGCTAATAAAATTACCCAAACAATAAATATAATTCTTTGATTATTTTTAAAAAAATTAAGGAACTTTTTCATAGACGTTTTTCATTTTAATAGCTTTATTTAGAGGATAGCGGATTTCGAAAGAATGTTCAAAGACAGGGACTTGATATTTAAAATATGTACGAAGTTCGTAAACACAAGAAAATAAAATAACAAGAAACAAGAAACAAGAAACAAACGTTTTGTTTATTGACCATCTTGGCACGATCGAGCTAAGATGGTAAATTGCGTTGCCGATAAAATAAATAACTGATGGAATTACAGTAAATGTTCTGAGCATGCTGGGGTTTTCCCAGGGATAGATTGCTAAAGAAGGAAATAGGGAAATTAAGAAATAAAGTAGAAATAATTTGTTATACAAATTCTTATAATTCTTTAACGAATAAATAAAACCTATAATAAGCAAAGTACCTAAAATTGGATTTAGGGCGGGTTTGCCGGGATAGTTATGTTTGCCATTCATGTCTCCTTTGGTAAAAAACATTAGAGTAATTGTTTTGACATTATTTACAGTCCCAATAATTTTTTCATTGAGTGTCATCTCGTGGTTTCTCCAAAAAAATAATTTATCTATTCTTGAATCCTGGTTTGTTGATAGATGTAAGGTAAGAGGCGTGATGATAATTGTGAAAGGGATAATAAATAAAAGAAATTGTTTTATTAATATTTTTTTATCGTAGAGACGGGACATGCCCCGTCTGTACCAATTGAATATCAAAAACGCAATCGGCAATATAAAAAAGATCCGGCCGGGAGTGTAGGAAATGAAGGCGAAGCCGGCAAATAGGCCAGAAATTATTAGAAATATGTTTTGGCTTTGCTTCTCTCGCCAAAACGAAATTAGGAAATATATAGAAACTAATTCGAGAAAAAGTAAAAACGTGGCTTCGAAGGAAAAACGGGAAAAATTGAGAAACCAACGGGAAGAGAGGAGGATGAGAGAAAGAAAAAAAGGAAATTGAGAAACTAAGAAATTAAGAAATTTATCATTATTTTGATGAGAAAAAACTTTTTTCATTATCAGATAAAAAAACAAAACGCTTAGGATTCCAAATATTGCGGCGGGGAAGCGGAGGGCAAAAACGTTTATTCCAAAAGTTTTCAGTGAGGCTAACAAAATATAAAAATACAAAGTAGAGTGACCGGTTGCCAGTTGGGAATAAGGGGCATATGGTTTATTATCTAAAGATAACGCGAGCTTAGTAAACTCAACTTCATCGTATGCTAAATATTTAGGGATTGCCGGAAAATGATAAAAAATTAAAAAAGCTGAAATTATTACCAAGATTATAAGCGGAGAAATCTTTTTCATTTGTTTTAATTATAAGGTATATTTTGTAGAGACGTGATTAATCACGTCTCTACGTATCATCAATGTTATAATAATTCTATGTCCCAATATTATAATCCGAGAAGAAAAACTTATCTTTACACACCAGGTTCATTATTTCCCTTTCGTTTAAGCCGTTCAAAAATAGATTTGTTTTTAAACTGTCCCCGTTGTTTTTATTTTGACCGCCGACTCGGTGTTGCCCAGCCACCGGGCTACCCTTTTTCTTTAAATTCAGCAGTTGATAAACTTTTGAAAAAAGAATTTGATATTCATCGGGCTGATGGAACTCCTCATCCTTTAATGAAAACATATGGAGTTGACGCTGTGCCTCTTAAAAATAAAAACATGGATAAATGGAGAGATGCCCTTCGAGGAGGAATAGAGTATCTGCATAAAGAAACAAATTTAAATATTACAGGTGGAATAGATGATATTTGGGTTAATCCGGCGGGGGAATTATTAATTGTTGATTATAAGGCAACCTCCAAAACTGGAGAAGTCTCACTGGATGCCGATTGGCAGATTGGATATAAAAGACAGATGGAAATCTATCAATGGCTTTTCCGTAAAAACAATCATAAAGTTTCTTCAACTGGTTATTTTGTCTATTGTAACGGAGACGCAGATAAAGAAGCGTTTGATGGGAAATTGGAGTTTGATGTTAAAATAATTCCTTACACTGGGGATGATAGTTGGGTTGAAAAAACCATAATAGATATTCATAAATGCTTAAATAATGATAAGTTACCGTCGTCAGGTGCAGACTGCGATTATTGTAAATATAGAGAGGCAGTAAAGGAAGTAGAGAAAGGAAAGTGAGTCTTAAATATATTTACCTTGCAAATCTAGTAGTTTAATTTTAAAAATATCTATCAACGTCTCCAAAGAGTCTCTGATGAAGTTCACGTTTTTGGTCTCCACATGACGCCAGATAACCGGCACCTCAATTATTTTATAACCTAATTTTTGTCCTAAAAATAAAAATTCAATATCAAATCCGGCCGAGACGGATGAATCTTTGGCAATCCTGTTATCGTGAAACACCTGGAGTTTATCAATAATTTTTAAAGCGGCTTGTTTTTCGAAAAGTTTAAAACCGCACTGGGTATCGCGAACTCCTTTTAGACCAATAATGACATTTCTAATAACAATAAATCCTTTAGCCATAATTTTTCGAAGTATTGGTGCACCTTCTCGACTATTATTTCGAGAACCAATAATAATTTGTCCACCTTCTTTTGTTTTGGCAATCAACTTCTCCACTTCATCAATTGGGGTGGCTAGATCAATATCGGTAAAGATAACATGGTCACCTTTAGCTTGTTTGATACCGGTCAAAACAGCAAAGGCTTTTCCCTGATGTGAGTTTTGAATAAGACGGAATTTTGGGTACGTTTTTAAATATTTATTTTTAATAACGTATTTTGAAGAATCGTTTGAACCATCATCAACGATTAAGACTTCAGAAAATCTTTGATCGTTTTGAGTATAGTTACCGATTTTGTCTAGAACGCCTTTTTGGATATTAACCTCTTCGTTGTAACAAGGAATTATTAAAGAAATTTTCATATATATTTTGAAAAGCTCAGTATCGTATTTTTTCGACCGCCACACCCCCAAGGGGGCCCCTGGCGATAGTCTCAAAAATAGATACCATCGCTTTTTATTATCTTATTAATTTATATATCATAACTCCCTCGACATTCCATTTTCCAACAATCTTATTCGGTGCGAAATATGCAATATCCCATAGAGGGTTGCCAATAATCGGTGAGCATTTTTTTTCGCAGACGACAAAAAGTTCATCGGCTTTATCAAGAGAGTCTTTTTCAATGGCTCTTTTTCCCCAAGTTTCTAAAAAATAACGGTATGTTGCATCGGAATATTTTTCCGGCAGGGCAGTCACAGTAAATTTTTCTTTCTTAACATTGTCTGAGATTTTTTGAGCAATATTTTGAGCGAGCGAAATTTGATTGTTTGAAGGATGTTTAAAATAAGGATATTTTTGAAAGTTAAGAAAGATAAATCCGATGACAAAAAATATAGTTAAAAATTTTTCCCATGACGAACCCTTAGGAAAAACTAAAAAATAACTGATGATAATATAATAAAGTGGATAAAGAACTCCAAAATAATGTGAATGTTTAGGACCGTTATAAAAAGACATTCCAAACATTGTTAAAAGAAAAAAAAGAAGAAAAGTTTTAAAATTAGAACTTCGTTTTATTAAAGTTACAAAAGCGAGTAAGAGAAAAAGCAAAAGAAGATAAACCAAAAATTTATTTAAATTAATATTGAGTGAGTAAAGGTTCAAAAAATAGAAAGAATCAAAAAGGCTATTAAATTTAGTTGATAAGGTTGATCCTGAAGATTTAAAAAGAGATAGGAAAAGCTTGCTATTTAAAAATTGATGACGAAGATCGAAGATGATTAGGGGAGAGGAGAAAAGAATAAAAGAAAAAACAGAAATTGAGAGATTAAGAGATTGAGAAATTAATTGTTTGGTAGATTTTTTATAAAATGACGACAAAAATAAAATTCCAATTGGTGGAATAAGAAAAAGAGCCAGGTAATGGAGTTGGATGGAGAAAGAAAGAAAAGCACCGGACAAAGCAAAAAAATACCACTTGTTTATTTTTAAGCTTTTTATGACAAAATAAACCGTTAGTAGGGTAAACAAAGGAAGAAGATTGGGATTCCAGGAAAAACGGGAAAAATCAATCATTACGGAGGAGAAAGTTAAAAAAATAGTAGAAATTAAAGCGATCTTTTTGTTAAATAGCTCTTTGACAACCATGTAGTTAATTAAAAGACCGATCACAGAAAAAAAAGCGACGCCAAAGGCTAATCCTACTGGTTGGTAATTAAAGAACAAAAGCCAAGGAGCAATAAAATAGTAGTAAAATGGCCCGAGATACACCTGCCCTATTGATGTTGGGGGGCCAATTGCAGGAAAATGTTCTAAAGAAATAATTCTTTTAACAATAATGGCATCGCGGCCCTGATCACCCAAAAAAGTAACAAAACCCTCAAGTCGATAGAAACGTAAAAATACTCCAACAAGAAGAACTCCAATTAAAACCAAATATTTTTTTGCTAAAATATTAAGTATGCGACGCATATATTCTTATTTAATTCTAACATCTATTGTTTTAATTTCTACTATTGTTCTCTGGTTGAGTGTTGGTTTTCTTAATATATATAAACACTATGATGGGCCATTATATATAATTCCGGCCAAAACTTTTTATAATCCAAAAGAAATTGATAATCTTCATGTGACAACAGGATCTTCAAATAATTATTTTGCGGCACATTTGCCGTTGTATCCGATATTAATAAGAGGATTAAAAGAATTATTAAATTACGGATTACGAATTAACGAATTAGCTTATCTCAAATCAATGATTTTAGTAAATCTATTATCAACTATTGGTTTGGTCCTGTTTTTTTACTACTTGCTTAAGAAATTTAAACTGACAAAAAATCCATTAATATTAGCGTCGGTTTTATTATTTTTACCTCGTTTTTTAGTGGTACGGACAGTCGGAGCTCCGGAAAGTTTGTTTTTGCTGATGATTTTGTTATCTCTTTTCTTTTTTGAAAAGGAAAAGTTTTGGTGGGCGGGTTTGTTTGGGGGATTAGCAACCATGACCAAAACACCGGGGATATTATTATTCGCAGGGTACGGGTTAGTGTTTGTTGAAAGATTTATTAAAACAAAGAAAGTTAGTTGGCAATGGTTAGGAATTATCCTAATTCCATTAGGATTATTGGGGGTATTTGGGTTATATGCGAAACAATATAAAGATTTTTTTGCTTACTTTCATTCCGGTGATAATATTCATTTAGTTTTTCCTTATTCAGTTTTCAATTTTCAAAAATCTTGGGTAGGGACAGCCTGGCTTGAAGAAATTATTTTTTATTATTTTATGTACGGATTAGCTTTAATTAATTTAAAAGACAGTAAATACAGAAGCTTCTTTTATTTCGGCTTAGTATTTTTTACGGCGACTTTATTTGTCCAGCATCGTGACATCAGCCGTTATTCTTTACCTCTCTGGCCATTGGCCGTAATTGCTTTTGAGAAGTTTTTTACTTCAAAGAAATTTCTGATTATTTTTGTCATTTTATTACCGGCCATTTTTTTGTACGCTTGGAATTTACTTCTTTATAATGTCATGCCGATCAACGACTGGTCAGCGTTTTTGTGATAAAATTAATTATGCTTAAATTTTTTAAAAAGAGATGGTATTTGATTTTATTAGCAATATTTGTTGTTGGTTTTATTGTTTATAAAAATAATATTTCTTCAAAAGCTAAAAATAAAGTTGATAAATATGTCATAAAACGGGAAAATCTTAAAGAAGTTTTGACACTGTCCGGAGAAATTGACGCCAGTGAAAAAGCTACCTTAAAATTTCAAACTTCGGGGAGATTGGCATGGGTTGGAGTAAAAGAAGGCGATTATGTTAAAAAATATCAAACTTTGGCCAGTCTTGACCCGCGGGATGTAAAAAATAGAATGCAAAAATATCTTAATACTTTTGTCAGTCAAAGATTAACTTTTGAACAAACAAAAGATGATTATTGGAATAAACAATATGATCTTTCAGAGTCAATAAGAAAAAGCGCCGAGCGGACTTTGCAGGATAGCCAGCATGATTTAAATAATTCGGTTTTGGATGTTGAGTTGCAAAACTTATCTTTGGAGTATGCAAATCTTTGGACCCCAATTGAAGGAATTGTTACTCATGTATCGGTCCCTTTTGCCGGAGTCAACATTACCCCAGCCGGAGCTGATTTTGAAGTGGTTAATCCAAAAACATTATTTTTTTCAGTCGCAGCTGAACAGGGAGACGTCATTAATCTTCAAGAAGGGGCAACTGGTGAAATTAGTTTTGATGCTTATCCTGAACAAAAATTTAAAGGCACTTTATATTACATCTCCTTTTCTCCAAGGGATGGAGAAACAGGTACTGTGTACGAATTAAGACTTAAATTAGATGACCAAGCACAAAAACTTAAACTAAAATTAGCCATGACCGGAGATGTTGATTTCTTAATCAAACAGGAAAAAAATGTCTTATCAGCTCCTTCATCATTCATAAAAAAAGATGGGAAGGGTAGTTATGTATATGTTGGAAGCCTTGATAAAAAAGTAAAAAAATATATTGATATTTCGACTGAGATTGACGGAAAATATGTAATTACAAACGGACTCCAAGAAAAAGAAATAATCTATGATTAAATTAGATAAAGTTGTTAAAAGTTACAAGATAGATGAAGAAACAACTTTTTATGCTTTGAGGGAATCGTCGATTGAAATAAAAGAAAAGGAGTTTGTTTCAATAATAGGTCCTTCCGGATCGGGCAAGTCGACTTTAATGCATTTAATCGGTTTGCTTGATAAACCCTCCCAGGGAGAAATTATTATTCAGGGAAGAAGAATTTCGGGCCTTAACGATGATCAGATTTCCTCACTCCGTAACGAGTTTATAGGATTTGTTTTTCAGCAATTTAATCTTATTCCAAAACTGACTGTTCTTGAAAATATTCTTTTGCCATCTTTTTATACTAGAAAAAAACTTGAATATGATCCTAAAGAAAAAGCCATGGAGTTAATTAAAAGATTCGGTCTATTGGGAAAAGAAAATTCTTACCCAAATAAAATTTCCGGCGGGCAGCAACAGCGAGTTTCAATATTACGGGCATTAATAATGGAGCCAAAGATGATTTTGGCTGATGAGCCAACAGGCAATCTTGACAGTAAGACCGGTACTGAAATAATGGAACTGCTCAAAACTTTAAACGAGGAGGAAAAAATAACCATAGCTATAGTTACTCATGAAGCTGATATTGCAAAATATGGAAAAAGAACTATACACGTGAAAGACGGGAGGGTTATTTAATATGTCATACTTTTTATTTATTGTACAATCGGCGCTTGAAGATTTTAGGAGAAATAAAATGCAAACATTTTTAACTTCTTTAGGAATTTTGATTGGGGTTTTTGCTGTGGTGACATTAACTGCGATGGGTTTAGGATTGAAAAAATATATCACTGATCAATTTGATGCCCTTGGAAGTAATACGTTATTTGTAGCCCCTGGAAAATTACTCGGAAGCGGCGGGATGGGCGCGTCATCATTACTTGGAAATCGTTTTGACCTAAAAGATCTAAATAGTTTAAAGCGAGTTCGTAGTATTAAAGCAATCACACCTCTTGCGTCAAAATCAGGGACAGCCAAAGGTACAAAAAAATCTGAATTCTCAACTATATTTTTTTCTTCAGATGTATTTTTTGACATTTCAGGTTTTGAGATAGATAAGGGGAGATTTTTTGATAAGCGCGACGTTGATAAGCGAGCGAAGGTGCTTGTAGCCGGTCCAAAAATTGCCGAGAAACTTTTTGGTTCAATAAGTGAGGCGCTTGATAAAAAAGTCTCAATCGATAATGTCAGCTTTATTATCATTGGTGTGATAAAAAGTAAGGGAGGCGGTGGATTTGGAGGGCCGGACTATGACTCATATTTTTTCGGACCTTACACAACCGGTTTTATCTTTGATCCTGACAAAAAATTTATCCGCTTTGCATTAAAGACGGATGAAAATATTAAGATAGAAACAGTCAAAGAAGAAGTAAAAACTCAGATGCTGAAAAGATATAAAGATGATGAATTTAGCATCGTTGAGCCGACGGAAATTTTATCGGTTGTCAACGGAATTTTTGGGATTTTAAATTTAGTTCTGGTTGCAATAGCGAGTATATCACTACTTGTTGGAGGAATTGGAATAATGAATATTATGTACGTGACAGTGTCTGATAAAACCAAAGAGGTTGGGATAAGGCGGGCGATCGGTGCTCGAAAGAACGATATCTTATTTCAATTTATCGTTGAGGCAGTTGCTCTTTCGATTCTAGGTGGAGCTTTAGGACTTGGGTTGGCATATGTTGGAATTTTAATTGTTCAGCCATTTTTCCCGGCATATATGGATTTTACATCAGTTGCTTTAGCTCTCGGAGTATCGAGTACAATTGGAATTATTTTTGGGGTTTTGCCAGCCCGCAAAGCGGCTAATCTCGAGCCGGTCGAGGCGATTCGCTATGAGTAATTCTGACACTTTGGACAGAAGAATGAGCTCCGGCCGTTGTGTTTGATTCGTTTAATAGTTGTTTTACAAACTAAACATGGTTTATTTTCCCGTTGGTAAACTAAAAAATTTCTTTGATGACCGCCCCTTGATCCATCAGGAAGAATAAAAGCTTCGTCAGCTCCGGACGATCCCAAATCTTCTATTCCCTCGTTAATCGTTTTTTTAATACTTTTATAAAGTAGTGTTATTTCTTTTTTTATTAAAGAATTTGATAATCTTTGCGGATGGATCTTGGCCAGAAAAAGGGAGTCATTAGCATAAATATTTCCGATTCCAGTGATTAGATCTTGGTCCATCAACAGCACTTTGATTGGTTTGCGAGTTTTGCGGGTTAACCCTTCGACTACGCTCAGGGTAAATTTTTTATCTAACACATCAATACCTTTTGGTTTCAATGGTTGATCGCTGATTTTCATCCAGCCGAATTTACGTAAATCATTGAAGAATATTCCTGATCCATCAGTAAATTTGACAATAACCCTTGTTGTGTTTGCCGGCATTTTATTTCCTCCGGTGAATGGGATAATGTTTTTGAAAATAGCACGATTAACATCTTTTGAATAAAGAATTTGACCGGATAATTTAAAGTGGATGTTCAAGAAGTTATAAAGTTTATCAAGTTTGTCAAGTTTTTCAAGTTTGAAAACAAGGACTTTACCATATCGATCAACAGAAATTATTTTTTTTCCAACAACTTCTTGTTTGTTGCCAACAAAATTTTTTGGGGAAAGGATTTCAACATCAGAAATTATTTTTCCAATAAGATTTGGTTTAAGTTTGCGTTTTATTATCTCAACTTCAGGTAGCTCGGGCATAAGGGACTCTCTTTATAAGGTCCGTCCTTATTAAGGACGGACCTTATTTTTAATAAAATCAAGTATTTTAGTTTTAAACTTTTCCTCACTAAATCCTTCCGCTGTTTTTCTGGCTTCTTTTCTCATCTCCAAATATTTTTCTTCTGATAAACTCGTTAATTCGTTAACTTTATTAATTAACGAACTTTCATTTAACTTGTTAAATAGATAACCGTTTTTATTATTAATAACATATTCCGTTAAACCACCAGATTGAAATGCGATGACCGGGAGTCCATATCCCATGGCTTCTACAACTGCAATTCCAAATTCTTCGTCTTTGGAGGCAAATAGAAAGGCTTTAGCTCCTCGATAAATTTTTTTCATTTCTTCGTCGGTCAAATTTCCAAGGAATTCAACGGTTGTTCCCGCCATTTGTTTTAATCTTTCTTCATTTCGACCGCTACCGATGATTTTTAAATTAAATTTGGCAGCGTTAGCGGTTTTGATTAAAACATCAATATGTTTGGCACGAGCGAGGCGAGAAACTGTTAAATAATAGCTTGAAAGTTTATCAAGTTTGTCAAGTTCATCAAGTTTATCGGGAATGTCGACGGGAGGGTAAATCACTGTTGAATCGCGGCGATAGAATTTTTCAATTCGTTTTTTTGTTTCTTCACTGTTGGCAATTAAATAATCAGCTCGTTGAGAGGAGGTAAAATCCCAAATACGTAAAAAATGATTAACGATATATCCATAAATTTTAATAAAAAAATATTTTTGCCATTCAATAGCTGTTTCATATCCATATAGATAGCGGGGTGGGTGATGAATATACGAAATATGAATGGTCGGCTTGTTTGTTTTTATTCCTTTAGACATCCAAGAACCTGATGAAGAAATAACCAAATCATATTTTGAGAAATCAAAGCTTTCCCAGATCAAAGGCGTTAGAAATCTAAAAGGAGAATAAAATTTATTAAGAAATGGAATCTTTCCAAACCAACTCACATAAACTTTCCAGTCTTTAATCAAATTTTTGTGCGATCCTAAAGAATTTAAATCAAAAGTAGTTGTATAAATATCAGCTTGGGGAAAGATTTTTTTTAGAGAAACAAGGACGCGTTCTGCGCCGCCAAATTCCCGGAGTTGATCATGTGCTAAGGCCACTTTCATAAAGCAATTATATCGTACTTTCTGAAAGTTCTCGATACCGAAAATTTTTTGACGGAAAACAACAAACCGCAAAAAATTTGGTATCTTCGAACTTCAAAGATCGTGTAAAATATTTTGATGAATGTATTAAATGCCATTATCTTAGGGCTCGTCGAGGGAATTACCGAGTTTCTTCCAATTTCCTCAACTGCTCACCTGATAATTTCCTCCAAATTATTAAATATTCCGGCGACGGAGTTTCAAAAATTCTTTGAAGTATTTATCCAGTCGGGGGCAATTTTGGCGGTGATATTTATCTATTGGAAAACAATCTTAAAGAATAAAAATTTGTTGGTAAATATTATTTTGTCTTTTATTCCAACAGCGGTCGTTGGTTTATTGCTCCATAAAGTAATTAAAGGAGTTTTCTTTGAAAGTTTTACTTTAATTGCCGTCAGTCTTTTTATGGTTGGATTATTTTTTATTATTTTTGAATTTTTGTTAAAAAAGAAAATTGTTAAAACTGATAAAAAAATTATTCAGATGACGATTATTCAAGCTTTATTAATCGGGGTTGGTCAATCACTGGCGGTTGTACCTGGAGTGTCAAGGGCGGGAGCAGTTATACTGACAATGATGATATTAGGCTTCAATAGGGAAGAGTCGGCCTTGTATTCTTTTGTTTTGGCGCTACCAACTTTACTAGCTGCTTCAACTTTCGATTTTATAAAAACAGATCCACAATTAATTTTTGCAGGAAATAATCCACTGTTTTTATTTATAGGTTTGATTACTTCTTTTTTCAGTGCTTTGATCGCCATAAAATGGTTTGTAAGTTTTTTGCAAAAAAATTCTTTGTCCGGATTTGGAATTTATAGAATATCTCTTTCTATTTTTACTTTCTTTGTTCTTTAGTACCCCTGTTGATATAATATAGAAGTTTCTGTTCCTGTATTTCAACGGATAGAATAAGGCCCTCCGAAGGCTTTGATGGCAGTTCAATTCT
>JBBTSR010000006.1:0-1377 GCA_038064615.1 Patescibacteria group bacterium | reverse complement strand
AGTATTTTCTAATCCAATGATGAGCATGAAACCGAGTTTTAAAAATCAACAGGATTAACTTTTATATCCTTAAATAATTTCTGTTTTTCTTTCTCCATAATTTGGGCAAATTCATTATCTGAATATTCTTTAGCTATTGTATCAAGTTTCTCAAGAGAAATCCCACCTTTCAGAAAATTACTTGCTCCTGTAATCCCCTTGAAGGCTTCGAAGGGAGTTAAGTAGTGATCATATACCTTTTTTTGTTTTCCTAATTTATCTGTTTTTAGAGTAGCAAAACCACAGGGTCTATGAAAGTTTAAATAGGGGTTAAAATATTTCATGTAAAAATCATTTATCTCTGGGGCTGATTTTTGGTGTATGTAAAAGTGTCCCATATGCTTCCTGACTACCGCGCCATTCTTACATTCAACTTGGGCATTGTCATTACAGTGACGACTTCTTGATTTGGTAAGTTTTATGTAGAGTTTGTTAAGAAGGGCAACAACAACTTTGTTGATATATTCACTCCCATTGTCAGCATGAAATTCAAAGATACGGAATGGGTATTGATTTAAAATTATTAAAAGAATCGGCTCTAAATAACTTTCAGATATCTGTTCGACTGACGCCACAATCTGCCACTGAGTGACTTCATCAATCGAGTTTATATGGTAAACGCCTTTTTTGCCGTTTAGGTCTCCCTGATGTACCGTATCTACTCGCAGGAATCCAGGAACTCCGTTTGGAGTCGGCTTCCTTCTCTCCCCAATATTTCGCTTGACTGGTTGAGTTTTGGTAAAGGTTAGTGAATGAGATTTATACTGACGGGTTTTCCTTAAATTGTAAATATGAGCAATAGATATATCTTTAATATTTTCATAATTTTGTTTTTTAAATTCTGTATATTCTCTTATTAATATTTTTTTAGTAGACCAACCGTTAAGACATGAATGAGCGTTGTCAGTAAGATTAAGGAGAGCAATATCTTTCGGCGTATATTTAGTTGGAAATATATTTCTGTTGTATGTTCTCCAGATTAATTTACCTTTAAAATATCTTTTGATAAGTCTCGTTAACTGAGCATCTGAATAGCCGGAGATTTTCTTTAGATATTTTCTTACCACCCCTCTTTCTTTTTTCAATAAATTCCTAAAATCAAACCTTACAAGAATCTCCCTTATCCAATTATATTTTTCTTTCTTGGAATTTAGAGACTCAAAAGAAATTTCTTTTGATCCCGTCAAAAATGTTTCTAATTGAGCAAAATTAGACAGGCGTGAGTCGGTCATAGTAATATTCATATCCTATGATTTTATGCCTCACACTCTATTTTTCATGCTCATCTTGCATTGGAAACAGGTTTCATTTCATGCTCATCTTGCATTGGACAAGACT
>JBBTSR010000005.1:0-103375 GCA_038064615.1 Patescibacteria group bacterium | reverse complement strand
AGGGTCAGACCCTGGACAATGTCGACGGATGGTCTTCTCATTCCTATCCAAACCCAGGATTTTCCGGTAATCCCTACGCAACCGGTCGGGGGACAGTTAGGACTTATGAGTGGGAGCTGGCGCTCCTAAAGGAGTTGGGGGTGATGAAGGAATTACCAGTTTTTATTACAGAGACAGGCTGGAAGCGGGGAAGTGAGAATGCGGTGGCGGAAAATTTTCAAACGGCATTTGATCAGATTTGGGGCCCGGATAGCCGGGTAGTTGCCGTCACTCCGTTTGTCTTTGACTATCAGGGTCCGCCATTTTTGGAGTTCTCTTGGAAAAGATATCAGTCCTCTGATTATTATCCTCAATATTATTCTGTCCAATCAATGTCAAAAATAAAAGGGGAGCCGGAGCAGGTAGAAAAAGGATGGATAAATTTTAAGTTACCGACGGATTTAGTCGTTCAGTCAACTTATCATTTTAGAGTGAAATTGGAGAACCTAGGGCAGGCGGAATGGGACAATAGTTCAGGTTATAAATTGATAATCAAAAGCGAAAACCTAAACTATCCCGAATATCTGTTTGACGATCTAAAAAATATTAATCCATTTGAAGAAAAAGACGTTTACTTTACTTTAAAAACAAATAAAGACTTAGGAAATAAAAAAATTAAATTTGTTTTACAAAAAAATGATAAAAATATTTTAATCAGTGATGAATGGAAAATAAATATTTTGCCTTTACCTTCTCTAAAGTTTGAAACACAATTTTTTCCTTGGGGAAAGGGTAGGGGAGACGACTATGAAATTCAGATCTTTGATATAGACGATCAACTTGTTTTCAAGAAAAAAAATCTCTCAGTCAATAACAGTCTTGGATATCTACAAGATATACAAAATATTGCCCTAGACGAGCTCTACAGGGTTGTTCTACTCAAACCTTATCATCTGCCAAGACAGGAATTTGCTGTCTTTAAAAAAGACAGTAATAAAATAAAATTTAAACCACTATTGCCTTTTGATTTTAATAACGATGGCGCTTTTAGCTTCAAGGACATTACTTCTGTATTTAAAAAGTAGGAAGTATCTATCGTCATTTATTTCCTTTTATAACAATCTACAACTCTACTTTTGTAGGTTATAAACGGTAGACAGCGTTGTAGATATTATTTAGAATAAAAATTATGAAAAACAGCAAATCCAGAAGCTTATTTCGTTCACTATTTGCGGAAAAATTAATGGACTTGGGTAACATTATTGCTGCGGCATTTGTCTTTAGTCAATTTTTAACTGAAAAGAAATTTTCTTTTTACTTATTTACTTTAGGATTTATTTTGACTATAATTTCTTATATTGCTAGTTATATTGTAAGTAAATAATATGGATAACCTATCTTGGTTTTTATTAGCTCTTATTATTTCAGTTATCGTTGGCGGTTTCTTGGTCAAAAAATATTCGTAATTTTTAGCCTCAAAAATCCTACTTAAATTGTTCGGACGTTGAAATATTATAGGACTTGATGTATAATGCGGCCTACAATGACTGAACGTAAAATTATTACTCGTTTCAACTCACAAGCACATAATCTTAGATTTCTTATTAGAGCTAGAAGTAATAGCCCATTACCTCAATCTGCTTTTATAGAATATAAAAGACCGAAGAAAGATGAATACGGAAGAGAGGTATCTGTTAAGGCGGAAGAAGTTAAAAGAGCCAGATCCGAAACTTTTTGGGATATTAAAAACGAATCATTAGGTATAAAAGATTCGAACGACTATCAAGTGATAGTTATGGAATCCCCCCATAGATTTAATAAGGAAAAAAAAATTGAGAACACTGATGTGACTAGTGATATGCTTGAAGCGTTAAAAAAAAATCAAATGGGAAGATATCCTGTTAGAATTTTTGAAAAAAGTCACTTTGCTAACGATGTTGAAGCAAGAAAAATAATCGGAAATGAAAGAGTAGTCCCAGAAGTAGTATATATAGTTGCTTCTCCATTAGATGAAAAAGAATTAATGAATGTTCAAGTAATTGCCTCACATTGTAAAAAAATAGGTGTTAAAAAAGTTGTCTGGATCGCTCCATTTATTCCTTTCGGTAGAGAAGATAAAGACGGAATTATAGTAAATGGTCAGGTTCAATATACCGGTCAAATGTTAACCTTAAGAGCATTTTTACACGGACTTCGTGGAATCGTTGATTTTATTTATAGTGAAGAACCACATTCCTCAGCTGAGCAGGCATGGGCGGCGCAAGGTGGTATTCCTTATGCTCCTATTTCACTTTGGAAGTTTTCAATTGATCAGATAAAAGAAGAAGAAAATTTTGATAGAGAAAATTTAGTAGTTATGGGCCCAGACATCGGGAGAAATAAAGCTGCGATGAGAATAAGCGAAGATACCGACTCTCCTGTTATTCAACTTAATAAACATCGTGATCCAGAAACAAGAAGTATTTGGTTTGATCCACTAAGCAAGGAGCAATTAGATATTATAATGGGAAGTGATCGTAAAGGTGGTAAAGACCTATTAATGTATGATGATGAAGGAGCTTCTTTAGATACAGCAGCAGACTTATTAGTTGAAGCAATGGACAAATATAATCCAAAAAGTGTAAGACTTATTTTATCTCATAGTCGATTTACTGATGGATTCATAGAAAAAAATAGCAAACATCACTACCACAAAGGTTGGCTTGAAAATATATCTAGAATTATAGAGATAGCTAACGCAAAAGGGATTAAATTAAAAATATACTTAACCGATTCAAGAGAATCAGTAGGGGATATTGAAATTTTTGAAAAACAACCTTCAAATTTAATTAATCTACAAAAATTATCACTGTTTTTATTTAACCAGATTCAGGAAGATGTTGATAATATAAATCCATGGAGAGAACATCCAGAAGTTATTTTACAAAACTAACTTTACTTCCTTATCTTCTCACAAAACTTCTCCATTCTATCTAACCCTCTTTTGATATGCTCCATGCCGGTGGCGAAGCTTAATCGGACATATCGATCGTCGCCAAAAGCTAGTCCTGGGACAACTGCCACATAGGCATCTTCCAACAATTTTTTACAGAAGTCGATAGAACCTTTAACCTCATTACTATAAAATTTTGAAACATTGGCAAAAACATAAAAAGCCCCATCCGGACGATTTGCTATCATACCATCAATTCTATTTAAACGATCAACCATAAAATCACGACGTTTTTTGTATTCATAGATCATCTTGGCTACATGATCTTCCGGACCGTTCAACGCCGCTAAAGCGGCCTTTTGTGAAATAGAAGTGGGATTTGAAGTTGTGTGATCTTGAAGTCGAGTTGAGGCTTTGACTATCTCTTCCTCAGCCGCCGCGTATCCTATTCTCCACCCGGTCATCGCATAAGATTTTGAAACACCATTAACAACAATAGTTAATTTTTTAATTTTTTCATTAACCGAGGCAATGCTAATATGTTTTTTTCCGTAGATTAATTTTTCATAGATTTCATCGCTTAAGATATAGATATTATGTTTGAGACAAATTGCGGCAATTTGTTTTAATTCTTTTTCGTCGTAAACTACTCCGGTCGGATTTGATGGAGAATTAAAAATGAGCATTTTCGTCTTTGGGGTAATGGCTTTTTCTAAATCTTGCGGATTAATTTTAAAGTTATTAGTCTTCAAAAAGACACATTTACCATCGGCTATTTTTACCATTTCTTCGTAACTAACCCAATATGGGACTGGAATAATTACTTCGTCACCCGGATCAACGGTCACCATAATCATATTAAATAAAGCCTGCTTTCCACCGGTTGAAACAATAATATTGCGGGTCTCATAGTCTAACCAATTATCACGTCGGAATTTGGCACAAATAGCTTCTTTTAATTCAATAATTCCTGAAGAGGCAGTGTATTTGGTAAATCCTTCATCAATGGCTTTTTTGGCTGCTTCCTTAATATGAAACATCGTATCAAAGTCAGGTTCACCGGCACTGAAAGAAACCACATCCAAGCCTTGTTTTTTCATCTCCTTGGCTTTGGCAGTAATTGATAAGGTAAGAGAGGGATTGATGGAAAGAGCACGTTTTGAGAGCTTCATAGTTTTATAAAAAAATCCTAAATTCTAAATTCCAAGTTCCAAATAAATTTAAAATTTTAAATTTAAAACGTTTAAAATTTATTTGTGATTTGAGATTTATTATTTAATATTTATTTCTTAGTCTGGTTCTTAATACCTTCGATTACTTTCTTTATCTCTTCATCAGATGCCAAATAATAGTGCTTAATCGGTTTTAAGTTTTCATCAAGTTCATAGACGAGCGGAATACAATAAGGAACGTTTAAGTTAACAATATCCTGATCAGAAATATTATCTAAATATTTAATAATCGCCCGAAGTGAATTATGATGACCGGAAAGAATAATTTTTTTGCCCTTCTTTATTTCCGGTTCAATATATGCTTGAAAATAAGGGACCGAACGATCATATGTGTCTTTTAAGGATTCACCGTTTGGTGGCGCTACATCATAACTGCGGCGCCAAATCTTTACCCGTTCTTCACCGTACTTGGATATTGCCTCGGACTTGTTTTGTCCTTGTAAATCTCCATAGTTTCGCTCATTTAGATGCCAATCTTTAATAACTGCAATGTCTTTTTCTCCTAAGGTTTCAAGAACTATTTCCAACGTTTTTATGCCTCTTTTTAAAACAGAAGTAAAACCAAGATCAAAAGAATATCCTAACTCTTTTAACTTCAACCCGTATTTTTTTGTTTCCTCAATTCCTGGCTGAGCCAAATCAATATCAGTCCAACCGGTAAAACGGTTAGACCATTCGGTCAGGCCATGCCTAATAATTACAAATTTAAACATATTGATAGTTTATCAAGTTTCAAGTTTATAAAGTTATAAAGAAAAACAGTTTTCTCTTGATAAACTTGACAAACTTTATAACTTGACAAACTTTTTTAAGTACTCAACATTCCTTTTAAGGTCTTTTGCCTTCGTCAAATAACTGCCCGGGCAGATAACATCAGGTTTATATTTTAGTTTATTTATAATTGGGAGTGTTTTGTTATTGACTGCCCCATCAAGGAAAATTTTAGACTTATAACCAAGCACTCTTAATTGTTCAATCTTCTTTAACGTATCCGGTAAGAAAGGGTTTCCCTGAACTCCAGGAGTAACAGACATGATTTGTATTGTTGGAAGATTATTTAGACTATAGTGACTTGCTAAATCTTCAACTTGATCTTGAGGGTTGAGAGTTAATCCTATAGGAAGAGAAGAATAATTTTCAATTTTCAATTTACAATTTTTAATAGCCGAGAAATGAATAAGAATTAAATTTATTTTAATTAATTTTTTTAACTCTTCCAATTTTTTGATTGTGGTTTTGTAATTTTTTACCATTAAGTGAAAATCAAAAGAAAGACTGTCTTTATTAAGACAGTCTTTAATAAGACTGTCTTTAATTTCTTCAATCTGGACGGTTTTATTAGGAACAAAAATTCCATCGGCAATGTCGATTTGGAAACGTTTAAAGTAGGGGGAAAGCTTGTTTATTTGATAGAATAAAGAAGAAGCATCTTTTTCCAAGATTGAAGGAATAGTTTGCATGATATAAATTATAAATTATTAATGATAAATAACAAATCAATTTTCAAACTTTTATCAGACTTCGTCTCCATCCAATCTATTTCCACTGATAAATCAAGGCATAGTGAAATAATAAAAGCGGTCGAGTTTTTGAAAAAAGAAATAAAATCTTTGGGTTTTGAAATCAAGACTTATCAAAAAGATAATTGTTCGCCACTAATTATTGGTTATTTACCATCTATGATACGATCGAGCAAAGATGGTAAATCTAAAACTATTGGCGTTTATGCTCATTATGACGTGCAACCGGAGAATCCAGTGAATAAGTGGAACAGTCAGCCGTTTGAATTAACCAAGAAAAATGGTAAATTATTTAGCCGGGGCGTTGCCGATGATAAGGGGCATATTATTCAAACATTAGTTGCTATCAGGAAAATCGTAGAGACGCAAGATTTTGCGTCTCTACAAAACAACATCGTTTTGATTTTTGAAGGAGAGGAAGAAACAGGGAGCGAAAATTTTGAGTATTTAATTAGTCAAGCAAAAAAAGATTTAGAGGAAGTGGACGTTTTTTATGTCTTGGATTTTGGCATGGAAACCAGTAATCAACCGGAAATTTTTTACGGACTACGTGGTTTAATTTGTTTTGAAATAGAAATAAAAATAGGCGAAAATGATCTTCACTCCGGTGTTTATGGAAATCAAATTGACAATCCAATTCAAATTTTATCGGAACTTTTTTCCAAAATTAAAGACGCTAAAACAAGAAGGATTTTAATCCCCCATTTTTATGACAAAATTAAATATAAAAGCAAAGATAATTATTGGCTTTCGACCAAGATTCATCCGTCTTTTGACATCAATGGAATTAGCGGGGGTTATACTGGCGAAGGCGTCAAAACAATTATTCCGGCTTCTGTCTCGGCGAAATTTTCCTTCAGATTGATAGAAAATCAAACGCCCGACGCAATAGAAAAATTAGTTAATGATTTTATCAAAAAAAATTTACCAAAAACAGTCAAATATTCTTTAAAAACTTTAGGGAAACTAAGTCCTTTTTATACAGACATAGATAATAAATATATAAAAGTGACTGATAAAATATTTACAAAAGTTTTTGGAAAAAAATCACTGTTCACAAGATCGGGTGGGTCGATCGGTGCCGCCACCACCTTATCAAAACTGTTTAATAAACCACTTATATTAACAGGATTTACTTTAGTTGATTGTAATATTCATGCGCCGAACGAAAATATTGACGAAGAAATGTTTTATAAAGGCATAGTATCATTGGAGAAAATTTTTTCATTATGAAGAGCGATCTTATTTATTATCTCGGTTTTTCTTATTGTCTAGGTATTGGCCCGATGACTTTCCAGGTTTTGAAAGTCCACCCTAAGGGTGTACGGGGAGCGTATACAGCCTCGGTAAAAGAATTAGCATCAATGATTGGACAAAGATTAGCGGAAAAATTTATTGAGTTTAGGAGAAGATTTGATCCAAAAAAGGAGATAGAGAAATTGAAGAAAGATGGGATTACAGTTTTGGCGGTTGACGGCGAAGGTTACCCAGAAAGCTTAAAAAATATTTCCGACCCACCGATTTGCATTTATGTAAAAGGGGATAGTAATATATTTACCCAACATAAAACTCAGAGTCAAAATTTTTTGTCTCCAGTGGGAACCCTCCCCGCAGGAAACGGGGTGTCCCAAGTCGAAAAAAATTTCAACTCCTCGTTTCCATCAACCGCAAAAAATTTGTCGTCTTCGCTTTCAACTTCTATTTTCTTCGCTATCGTCGGTACTCGTAAACCAACTTCCTACGGTCGGCAAATTGCCTATAAATTTGCTCGGGAATTGGCCGAGGCGGGCTTTATCATCGTTTCCGGAATGGCGATGGGGATCGATACGATCGCCCATCAGGCAGCATTAGACGCCGGCGGAAAGACGGTTGCCGTCTTAGGGTGCGGGGTCAACGTTATCTATCCGGCCATTAATTATCAACTTTATCACAACATTATCAAATCCGGTGGAGCGGTCATCAGTGAATTTCCGCCCGATCAAACTGTTTTAAAAGGTTTGTTTATTTCCCGGAACAGAATTATTTCTGGTTTATCCCGCGGCGTTTTAATTGCTGAAGGAGGGGAGTTTTCAGGGGCTTTGATAACCGCTAAATTCGCAGGTATTCAAGGCAAAGACGTCTTTGCCGTACCATCTCCAATTAATTCAGATATGTCAGCCGCACCAAATTTACTTATAAAACAAGGTGCAAAAATGGTCACAACCGTCGCAGATATTTATGAAGAATTTAATATGAAAATAACACCAAGAAAAAAGGAGGATATCAGGAAAAATTTAATTGAAGAAGAAAAATTAATCTTTGATATTTTGCAAAAAAATCCCCAGACGATTGATAATATTGCTATTAATTTAAAAAAACCTGTGTCAGAAATATTAAATATGATTTCTATCATGGAGATAAGCGGGGTAGTAGAAAAGAATCAGGAACATAAATATCAGGTAAGATTGTAATTTAATTTTTGATTGTTCGTCATCCCCGTGAAGACGGGGATCCAGTCTATAATTACCTTTATGTTTAACAAAACATATTGTGTTTATATTCTGTCTTCTCAAAAGAATGGAACTCTGTATGTTGGAATAACTAATAATCTGGGAAAGCGAGTATGGGAACATAAAAATAAAAAAGTAGATGGATTTACTAAAAAATATGAAGTTCATCATTTAGTTTACTTCGAACAACATAATAATCCTGAAGCCGCAATAATAAGAGAAAAACAAATAAAAAAATGGGAGCGTTTATGGAAAATCAGATTAATAGAAGAAAAGAATCCTGAATGGAGAGATCTTTATCAAGATATTTTATAAGGAATATTGAGTCTGGACCCCCGCCTACGCGGGGGTGACAACAAACCGCCGGAGTTTATTTACCCTCACGAAAGTGGGGGCGGGAATGACATATTAATCTCGAATTTAAAATTAGATTTCATTGACAAGCCTGTCTGCTTCTACATTCTGCTCTCTTGGAACGTAGTTATAGGTAATTGGCAAATTTATTTCCTGTTCAAGCCCTCTGATTATTAACATATATTCTTTAATCCTTCCATTTTTCACCTTAAACAAACCCTTTACTTGATTTACCATTAATCTTGAGTCAGAATAAAAATTGATTTTGTTTATTTCTTTAAAATTTAAAATTTTAGATTTATTTGAGACTTGAGATTTAATATTTAAGATTTGTTCTAAAGCTTTTATTAGCGCTTGATATTCCGCATCATTATTCGTCGCAATTCCAATCGATTTTTTAAAATCAAATATTTTTTTCCCATAAATATATCCAACGCCACCAATTGAAGCCGGGCCCGGATTACCTTTTGAGCCACCGTCAGTAAAGATTTTAAGAATCATATTATTAGAAGCTTGTTGAAAAGAAATCTGCCGGAATTTGTGGATAAGATTGGAAAAGAACTACTTTTTTTGAGACTCCAGTTGAAGTAGAAGAGGTGGCTTGGGAAGAAACTGTTCTTCCTTGAATAGGAAAATTAGAACTTGCGGAAAAAAATAATTTAGTTGAAGCATAAAGAACCCTGACTAAAAGAAATTTTCCATCGGTATCGATGTCAGCTCCCAGAATGTCTTGGGAGTAAATATAACCGCTTGGACAGTTTGACGAAACAGGAACACCGTCTGAAGCATTGGTAATCCGAGAAGAAGGATCAACTACATATTTTTTTACACTACTTGATTTTACCAAAGTAACCTCAATAGCGGGATTGGGTGTCCCTGATTGAAAACACAAAGTAATGTTTTGATTTGTTGAAGCGCCAATTGTTTTTGTTGTTAAATCATAATCACCCAGATAAAAAGTATAACTGCCGTCTTTGGGGATGCTTGGGGTAGTAAATTGTGTAGATGTAGTTAGGCCAATCGTCGCGGAGCCCTCAAAACCAGTAATAGATGTTAATGAACCGCTCCCTAGAGTGGCGGTGTTGTTATTTTTTAAAGCTACTTCAATAGCCGACTCAGCTGCCACTAAAGCTTTCTGTGACTCTTCTTCGAGTTTTGTTATTTGAGTATCCGTTGCCGACTTAAAGGAGACAGACAAAACAATGGTCATGACAGTTGCAAGAAGCATAACGGTAATGAGTAGAATTTGGCCAGATTTATTTTTCATATATTTAGTTTACACTTACTATTTTATTTATCAAGTTTTTCAATTCTTCTTAGATATTTATCTTCGGTTTTTGGGGCAGAAGCAAGAAAAGCATCAATTAACTTACAGGCTAATTCTAAAGGAGTATAGTCGGCGGCCAATGCTAAAACATTACAAAGATCATTTTCTCGAATATGGTGGGCTTGGTCTTCGTTCATGGCGACGCCGGCCCGAATCCCGCGAATGCGATTAGCGGCCATAGAAACGGCGCAACCGGAGCCACAAATAACTATACCAAGATGATTATCAGGATTTTGTAAAACGGCTTGAGAGACTTTTTGGGAATAATCTATAGCATCATCTAATGGGTCAAGTTCATAAGGACCAAGATCTTCAATTCGAATATTTTTTTCATGAAGATATTCAATAATGGCGTTTTTAAGTTCAATCCCTCGATGATCAGCACCGATGAAGAGAGTCATACTACAAATATACTATACTATTACTTAGTTTATCAAGTTTATAAAGTTATAAAGTTCATCAAGACGGGTTTTTCTTGATAAACTTGAAAAACTTGACAAACTTTATAACTTATTTATGTTCGATACTCATTGTCATTTAAATTTTAAAGCTTTTGATGGACAGGTTGAGGATGTTATAAATGAAGCTAAAAAAGTCGGAGTTAATCAAATCATGATTCCGGGAACAGATTTTGAAACGTCAAAAAAAGCGGTTGAGATAGCCGAAAAATATAAGGGAATCTATGCGGCGGTAGGGATTCATCCGCACCATGTGTTTGAAATCTATAAAACTCAGGTTTCTATTTTTTCGAACGCCACACCCCAAAGGGGCCCCTGGCGATTATCTCAAAAACAAAAACCTGAGTTTAATTCAAAAACTGAAAAATTTTCTTTTGCCTCAGACTTGAAAAATATTGAAAAATTACTATCTCATTCCAAAGTCGTTGCTATTGGAGAAGTCGGAATTGATCGTCATATTTATCAAAAAACAAAATATCCAGATTATAAAATTGGGGAAGAATTTGTGAAATTGCAAAAAATAATTTTAAAGGAACAGATTTTATTATCAATAAAATATGATAAAAGTTTAGTTTTGCATAATCGGGAGGCAAAAGCAGATATGTTTGAGGTACTAAATAAAATTTGGGATAAAAAATTAGAAGGCAGGTCAGTTTTTCATTGTTGTGAACCCGACCCGGAACTTCTAAAATTTGCAAAAAAACACAGAATGTTTATTGGCATTGATGGGGATATAACGTATTACAAAGAGAAACAAGATTTTATCAAAACAGTTCCTCTAGAGATGTTGGTGTTGGAGACAGATTCGCCATTTCTTATGCCCCGATTATTATCTATCCCACGGCCGTTAGATAAATATAATGAGCCGAAGAATATTAAAATTATTGCAGAATACATTGCTTCATTGTTTCATTGTTCAATTGATAAATTGTCAAAACAAACAACGGAAAATGCGAGAAGGTTGTTCAAGGTCAGCCCTTCGAAGAAGGTCTGACCTTATATGACAGATAAAAATTCTTTTTTGAATTTTTCTGCGGAAAAATATTCTGATCTTTTTTTTGCATCAGCCCCTATTTTATTTCTCAAATTTTCATCAGTATAAATTTTTCTAATTTTATCAGCAATATTTTGGGGATTATTTGGGTTGGCAAACAATACGTTTTTGGCGGAAATTTCCCGTAAGACAGGAATATCAGATAAGACTGAGGGGCAGGAGAATTGGGCGGCTTCCAGGAAAGAAAACCCAAATCCTTCATCGCGTGAAGGTAGGATGTTGAGCGTTGCTTGTTGATAAAATTTGATCAGCTCGGAATCAGGGACAAAACCGGCGAAAATGAAGCACTTATCGTCTTTTGTTAATTCAAAAAAATCTTTTAATTCTGATTGCCAAGAATGTGAAAAGCTTGATACCGTGTTTTTCGCCGCCACACCCCAAAGGGGCCCCTGGCGATTGCTCAAAACAGGTATCTGCGCTTTTCCAGAAAATGGCTCAAAAACTTTTCCCACAAATACGCAATTGACATTAGCGATTTTAATTGCTTTGGCCAGATTAACGAGATTCTTGTTCCAAGTGGCATCGCCGACGTACAGGCAAAAGTTTGGCAGTGTCATCCCCTCGTAGGAGGGGATCCAGTCTGTAATTTCATTTTTGTATGGTGATTTTAGTCTGGATTCCCGCCTTCGCGGGAATGACAATACTTCTTTTGAATTTTGACTTTTAGTAAATTCTTTTGGTAAACATGGGTAAATTACTTTAATTTTATTTTCTTTAATTCCCAAAATTTTTATAATATCTTTTTTCGAGGCTTCGGAGTCAGTAATGATTAGGTCATAATTTTTTAGAGCGAATTTGTTCAATAGTATATATATAGAGCCTTTGATTCCGGCGGGGAAGTGAGATGGATATTTAAGGGGGATTAAATCGTGAATAACGGCGATTTGTTTAGAGGCAATTCGTTTTAAGGTTAACGGTCGTTGTAAAAAATTATAAAACGGATTTACAAATACACAATCATTGTTCAATTGTTTCATTGTTTCATTGTTAACAAACTCAAATTCATTTGAAAAATTTTCTTTTAGTATTTGCAAATACCGGCCGATGCCACGGACTTTACTCAATTTGTCAGAAGACGTTGGGTCGTAAACAATGACTTTGGATTTCATATCCTCATTATTATATAATAGCATCGTATGATTTTAGGTCCAAAAAAATTATTGCAGTTGGTTAAAACAAAGCGTCTAGTTGAAGGGTTGGCTAATCGTGAACTGACAACTCCGGAAGGAGCGGGATTTGATCTGCGTTTGGGAGAGCTTCATAAAATCGTTGGCGGGAAAGCATTTTTAGGCGAATTTGAAAGAGAAACACCAAAAATAAAATTAGTCGCTACTTATAAAACTAAAAATATTTATATTATTAAACCAGGGGAATATCTTTTGGCAACTACCATTGAAAAAGTTAATACACCATTGGATATTACCATTAATTTTAAACCGCGAACAACCACGTTTCGGTCCGGATTGTTTTTGCGGACTGGAAATGTTGCGCCCGGTTACTGTGGTAAACTGACTTTTGCAATTAAAAATGAAGGCCCGCTTCCGGTCACGTTAGAAATGGGCTGTCGAATTGTTCACGCCCAGTTTGAGTGGGTAGACGGTGGGGGAAGTCAATATAAAGGACAATGGCAGGGAGGAAGAGTAACAACCGGCAAGAGAGAACAGCAGATTTAATTTTTAAAGATTTAATATTTTTTTTAATGTTAATTCGCACTTTCCAACAGGCTGAGCAATTCCTTGCCCTTCATATTCCCAAAACTTCTGTTCAAACGTTTCCGGGAGAGCTTGGTTTAAAAAGGGCAAAATATTTTCTTCATCTTCTTGGTGACCCACAGGAAAAAATCAAAGTTATTCATGTGGCCGGCACCTCGGGCAAAGGTTCTACTTGTTACTTAATCAGCTCATTACTAGAATCCCAAGGATTTAAAGTCGGCCTTCATCAATCACCTCATTTAATCAATGTCACAGAAAGGTTTCAAATAGGAAACGTAAATATTGCAAAAAAAGAGTTTGTTTATTATTTAAATAAAATTATTCCAATCATTGATCGTACAGACGGGGCATGCTCCGTCTCTACAAAACTTACTTATTTTGAAATTTTGGTCGGTTTGGCGTTTTACATTTTTGCTAAAAAAGGGGTAGATTACGCAGTCATGGAAACCGGCTTGGGGGGGAAGTACGACGGGACAAACGTTGTTTCCCGATCGGACAAACTGGCAGTTTTAACGAAGATTGGATTAGATCATACTAATATTTTGGGAAAAACTATAGAAGAAATCGCCTTTCAAAAAGCGATGATTATCAACGAAAAAAGTCAGATGATTTCTATTTATCAAGACATAGAGGCGGAGAAAGTTATTAGGGAAGTAGCGGAAAAAAAGAAGGCAAAAATTGCGTTTGTTGGTAGAGACGTGATTAATCACGTCTTTACAAAAAATATGGGTTTAGCCGGCGAATACCAAAAAGAAAACGCCAGTTTAGCGTTGGAAGTAGTTAATTTTCTAAGCAAGAGAGATGGGTTTATTATCGATCAAAATAAAATAAAAAAAGTTTTTGAGAAGGCAAAATTTCCAGGAAGATTTGATATCAGAAAAATCCCGCTTGCGCAGGCAAGTAAAAGTAAAACTATTATTTTCGATGGCGCTCATAATCCGCAAAAGATGGAGGCATTCATTAACTCATTAATAAAAAAATATCCCAATAAAAAATTTAATTTTTTGTTAGCTTTCAAAAAAGGAAAAGATTATCAAAAGATGTTAAAAATAATTATCTTAAAGACGGCCGTCCACAAGATAATAATTACAAGTTTTTTGACTGATAATCAGGATATGATTAATGTGTCAGAAGAGCCAGAAGAAATAGGAGAAGAGTTGAAACAGATACAATCGGATGAAATCAGATTTAATCAGATAAAATTAGAAACAATAATTATTCCTGACTTGAAAAAAGCATGGGAGACTATTTTAAAAGAAAAAGAGCTCATTGTAGTAACAGGGTCGCTGTATTTGGTGGGGGAGATCTATAGGCTGATAAAAAGCAAATAAATAGTATAATCTTTAAAGGTTAAACGGTTAAACTGTTAAAGGTTAAATAAACCGTTAAACCTGCCTGCCGGCAGGCAGGGATTAAATAGTTAAACAAAAAAAGTTTAAGTTTTAACCGTTTAATATTTCTTTAACCTTTAATATTTAAGATTTAATATTTTCTTATGAACACTGGCGAACAACAATATCTCGATCTTCTCAAAGACATTCTCAAGAATGGTGAGAAAAAACCAGTTTGGGGAAACCCAGGGATTTTTATCAAAGGTGTTTTTGGTCGGCAAATAAGATTCGATCTTTCAAAAGGGTTTCCACTTCTGACGACAAAAAAAGTTTTTATGCGGGGGATTACTCACGAGTTAATCTGGTTTTTACGCGGGGATTCTAATATTAAATATTTGGTTGATAATAATGTTCATATTTGGGATGAATGGGGATACAGTAGATACAAATATCAAAAAATATTAAGTCAAGATGAATATGTTGAAAAAATAAAAACAGATAAAGAATTTGCTAAAAAATATGGAGAACTTGGTCCCATCTATGGTGTGCAGTGGAGGAGGTGGAAAGCAGAAAACAACAAAACTATTGACCAGTTAGGATGGGTGATCAATAAACTAAAGGATCCAAAACAAAGATTTAGAAAGCACTTAATCATTTCTGCTTGGAACCCAGCCTATATCTATGAAATGGCGCCATCGAGAGAAAAATCAGTTGTTCTCCCTCCTTGCCATACGATGTTTCATTTCAACGTTTTAGGGGGAAAGCTTCATTTACAACTTTATCAAAGAAGTGCTGATATTTTTTTGGGTGTGCCTTTTAATATTGCCTCTTATTCGCTTCTTTTATTGATGGTTTCTCAAGTTGTTGGAATTCCACCCGGTGATTTTGTCCATACTTTTGGCGATGTTCATACTTATTCAAATCATCAAGATCAAATTAAAGAACAGTTAAAAAGAAAACTGCGACCATTTCCAACCGTTAAATTAAATCCGAACGTAAAAAACATTGATGATTTTGAATTTGAAGATATAACGATTGAAAATTACAATCCTTACCCGCCGATTAAAGGAGAGGTTACTGTTGTTGGAGGGTTTTAAGAAAATTTTCAAAAGATTAAATATTAAATATTAAATAAACTATTAAAGATTAAACTGTTAAACAACTAAGAATGTTTAAAACTTAACCGTTTAATATTTATTTAACCTTTAACCTTTAAGATTTAACATTTTGTATGATCAGTATAATCGCCGCTATTGGCAAGAACAGAGAATTGGGAAAAGATAATAAACTTCTTTGGCATATTCCTGAAGACTTCAAAAGATTTAAAGATCTAACAACTGGCCAGATTGTCATCATGGGAAGAAAGACCTATGAATCATTACCGGAAAAGTTTAGGCCATTGCCAAATAGAGTGAATATTATAGTTACGAGAGATGTGAATTATAAAGCTGAAGGAGTAATTATTTGTAATTCAATTGAAGAAGCCGTTAAAAATTCAGAATTAAGAATTCAGAATTCAGAATTAAAAAAAGAGGTTTTTATTATTGGCGGGGCGAGTATTTATGAACAAGGAATAAAACATGCAGACAAACTTTATCTCACTTTAATTGACAAAGAATACCCCGACGCTGACGCTTTTTTCCCAGATTATTCGGAGTTTAAAAAAGTTGTTTTTGAGGAAAAACATCAGGACGATAAATATTCATATAAGTTCATTGAACTCAGTAAGTAAATACCTTATACTGTTTTTATGGATAATTTCACTCCGTTAAAAACAAAAAATAAAAAGAAAAAAGCCAATAAATTTTTGATTATTGGAAATTTATTATTGGTTATCATTGTGGCTGGGATAGGATTTTTTTACTACAATAATACTTTAATAACTATTCGACAAAAAGCGCAAACTGTTGCAGAAAAAAAGGCGGAGGAGGCAAGAAAAAAAGAATATGAAGAAAGTGGCAAAAAAGACGCAGATAGGGAAGCAAAAAAGAAGAAAGAACAAGAAGCGAGAAGGTTAGAGCAAGAAGAAATAGGTGGAGGTGGTTGTCCTGGCGGGTATACTCAATGTGATGTTCAAGACACCGGCGGAACTGATCACCGTTTTTGCCTGGATGAAACTAAAAAAACAGGATGTTATAATGAGGCCGTTGAAAGGGGAATAACTGTTAAAACAGGTGGAGGAGTTAGCACCTCAGTTGGCGGGTGGAGATGTGTGGTGGGGCTAGGTCGCGATCGTCCTTATGTTGCCGGCCAACCTTGTGTTGACTACAATTCAGTCGAAACTATAGGTAACACCAAGGTACCAAACTGCTTCTGCGGAATCATACAGATTGATAATTCTTCAGGTGGAGGCACTTATGAAAGTGAATGCGGGTGTAATAAGGAGGAACTGGCCCAGATACAAAGTTCCTCAATCTCAACCCCAACGGCAACGCCGATTATTTCAAATACTTCAACGCCAACGAGAACTCCAACCCCAACGGCAACGCCGGTTATTTCCAACACCCCGACGGTTACTCCACTGATATCAAACACTCCGACTGTGACGCCATTAATTTCAAATACACCAACGGTAACACCGCTTATTTCAAATACTCCTGGCCCATCAGCAACACCAACAGAAATAATTTTAGCCAAAATCTCCACTTCTCCAACAGTTGTTAAATTATTGCAAACGGCTGTATTAAAACCATTTATGTATTTGATTCCGGTAATTATTATGTTAGTCGGATTAATATTATAATTTTTAATAAATCTATGTCTAAAACAACAGATGGAAAGACTGATTTCGGAGGAGCTCTTAAAAATTTGGAAGGAACGCTGGAAGAGTATTTAGTAAAAAAGGCACCGTTTCAACTCCCAAAAAATGTTAAGGAGATAATCGTCAAATTTGCGCCGTATTTGGCGATTTTGGGCGTAGTGATGGGTATTCCTGGATTTTTAGCCCTGCTTGGAGCCGGAACAATTTTAGCTCCTCTTGGGTTTGTTGGCGGAATGATGACGGGACGACCATTTTTAGGAGTGGGATTTATCATTAACGTTTTATTTTTAGGAGTAATGGTCTTACTTGAAGCATTAGCTATTCCGGGATTATTTTCCCAATCAAAAAAAGCCTGGACTTTTCTATATTGGAGTGCACTAGTTGGCGTCGTCCAAAATATTGTCAGTTTTAACGTTGGAGGACTAATAATCGGAGGATTGTTGTCAATGTATTTCCTTTTCCAGGTAAAAGAATATTATAAATAAAAAACTCGGTATCGAAATTTTTTGACGGAAAACAATAAACCGCAAAAAATTTAATACCTTCGCTTTTTTGTAATAAATAGAATAATAAACTACAGTTATATTTTGCCCAAAAAAAATTTAGCTTTAGAGCCGGCTGTTCCCCGCGACTCCTCAAAACTACTTATCTATGACACGACCGTGGACAAGATAATATTTGATCATTTTTATAATCTCTATAAATATCTTCCAAAAGATTCCTTTATGGTTTTGAATAATACAAAAGTTTTGCCAGCGCGAGTTGCCATGAAAAAGGAAAACGGTGGCAAGGTTATTATTTTATTTTTAGTTAATGAAATTGTTGGCAATACTGTACCAGTGATTGTTGACAGAAAAATTACAGTTGGGGAAAAAATTTATTTTGACACTTCGACTTCGCTCAGTATTAATTTTCTTGACGTTATTAGTCAGAATGACAATGTTTTTAAAGTTAGATTTAATTTTAGTCGGGAACATTTGTTTTTCCTATTAAAAAAATACGGGACAATGCCAATTCCTCCTTATCTAAAAAGATCTCCATTAAAAAGAGACGAACTACTAGAGAAATATCAAACAATTTTTGCAAAGAAAAAAGGCTCGGCGGCGGCGCCGACGGCCTCTTTACATTTTACCAATAAGGTTTTTAAAAGATTAGATAAAAAAGGGATTGAACGATTATTTGTTACTTTGCATGTTGGTATGGGTACATTTGCTCCAATAACGGACGAAAATATTAAACAAAAAAAACTGCATAATGAATTCTATAAAATAGATGGAGATATATGGAAATATGTTAAAACAAATAAAAATAATGGGAAAAAACTAGTGGCAGTGGGGACGACGGTGGTGAGAACGTTAGAATCAATATCAAAAATCACTTTCGAGGGGACCCCGACGAAGTCGGAGGTGAGATTCTCGTGTGATAAAAATTATGTAACCGAGCCCTTTGTAGGTAAAACCGATCTTTTCATCTTTCCTCCTTATGACTTTAAAATGGTTGATGTTTTGATCACCAACTTTCATCTTCCAAAGTCTTCTCTAATGATGTTAGTTGAAGCGTTTTTACAGTTTAAAGGAGCTAATAAGAAACTTATAGAACTGTATAATGTAGCTATTAAAAATAATTTCCGGTTTTATTCATTTGGCGATGTAATGCTAATTTTATGAATAATTTTTTTTCAGTAAAACATGTTTCTAAAAATTCTAAAGCCCGATTAGGAGAGATAAAGACCGATCATGGAGTGATTAAAACTCCAGCATTTGTGGTCGTTGGGACTAAGGGAACTATCAAATCATTGACTCCTCAATTGGTTAAGGAAGTCGCCGTTCAGGCAGCTTTTGTCAATACTTATCATTTAGTGACTCATCCGGGGGCGGAGATTATTGAAAAAGCTGGAGGGATTCATAAATATTCGAGGTTAAATATACCGTTAATGAGCGACTCGGGTGGTTTTCAAGTGTTTTCTCTCGCAAGAACATCTAGAGACTCAGCAACGCAAATTTTTCAGAAAACCAACAAAACTGAAAAATTTACTTTTGCCTCGTCTCAAAATAAAACAAGAAACGCTAACGTACGTGGAGAGGAAAATCCTTTATTGGTTAAGATCTCCGAGAATGGGGTAAGGTTTCGTTCAACTTTTGATGGAGCATTAATCGAATTTACTCCGGAAAAGTCGATGGAGTTTCAAAGAAAAATTGGGGCGGATATTAATATGGCCTTTGATGAATGCACCTATTATCCGGCGACTCATGAGTATGTGGAGAAGGCGATGGAGAGAACGCATAATTGGCTTATTAGATGTATAAAGGCTCGAAACAGAAATTTTTTAGCTCCGGTGGGAACCCTCCCCGCGGAAAACGGGGTATCCCAAGTCGCAAAAAATTTTGTTTCTTCACCTTTAACTATTCACCAGTCACTAACAACTAGTCACCAATTCTTATACGGCGTGATTCAGGGCGGAACTTTTAAAGATCTGCGGAAAAAATCGGCAGAGTTTGTGGTTTCTCAAAATACGCCCGGGGTGGCAATTGGAGGAGTGTCAGTTGGGGAATCGAAAAAGGAAATGCGCAAGCAAGTCCGTTGGGTTTCCGATTTTTTACCAAATGACAGGCCGGTTCACTTGCTTGGAGTTGGGCAGATTGATGATATCATTGATTTAGTGAAATATGGAGTTGATACTTTTGATTGTGTTGAACCCACAAGGCTTGCTCGGATGGGAGCAATTTATCAAATGGGAAAAGCTCGATACCGAAAATTTTTTGACGGAAAACAAAAAACCGCAAAAAATTTGGTATTTTCGCTTTCCCAACAAATAGATATTAATAAAAGTATTTATAAAAATAATTTAGAAAAAGTTGATGAAGATTGCAATTGTTATGTTTGTCAAAATTTTACCAAATCGTATCTTCGTCATTTATTTAAACAACGGGAAATCCTTGGCTACACTCTGGCGACCTACCATAATTTATGGGTCATGGAGAGATTATTTGATGAGATTCGGGAATTGATTAGTAAAGATTTAATTTAACTAAAAAATTTTATAGGCTTTATTGAAAGTCTCAAAGTCAACTTCTTTTTTGCCTTCTAATTGCACACGTTTGATTTGTAGGGAACAAAGATTTTTGTTCCTTACAATATTTAATCCAGTTATTTTTAGGCGTCTGCCGTTGGGGAGGAGAGTCCAAAGGCCGGGCCAAGGGTAAAGGCCGCGAAACAGATTATAGACGGTTAGGGAATAGGGACTAGGGATTAGGGCGTTTTTTATTTTTTTAAATTCTATAAATCCATCTTGTTTAGAAAGTTTTTTTGTGTAAGTGGCAAGTTTATGATTTTGAGCTATAAAGGGCTCGCTTCTAAATTTTTTGTCTCCAGTGGGAATTTTTCCCATTATTTCTTTAAACATTTTGTAGGCCAAATTAGTCAATTTCTTCTCCAAATAAGGTCTTTTATCGTTATCTTTTATTGTTAAACTTTCTTGGGCAATAATCGGCCCGTGGTCTATCTCTTCGTCCATTTTAATAATCGTTATCCCCGTTTTTTTATCCCCGTTTATTAGAGCAGTGGCCATCGGGGAGGGGCCGCGGTATTTGGGAAGAAGAGAGGGGTGGATGTTCCAAAAGCCATACTTAGGAAGAGTGAACAATTCATTTGGGATAAGGTCACTGTAGGCATAAACCAGGGCCAGATCAATATTTGTCAGCTCAATACCGTTTTTTTCGACCGCCACACCCCCAAGGGGGCCCCTGGCGATTATCTCAAAAAAGGTATTTTCGCTTTTCTGATATTTTTCCGCCACTTTCTTCACTGGAGTTGGTGTCAGGATTTGTTTTCTCCCTACTTTTTTATCTGGCTGAGTCACAACCAACCTCACTTCGATTAATCGAAATAAATCTTTGTCAGTCAATATTTTTTCAAGAAAGTTCGCGGCGAAGTCCGGAGAGCCAAAATAAGCAAGTTTAATTTTTTTCATTTCTTTAGATTAAAAAGAGTTGGTGAAGCGCTAGCGTCTTTTTTGATGCCGCTGGGAGACGGTGTGTTTGGAGGAGGTGTGGGAAGCGGGGTAATTGAGATAAGATAATCAACCGCTTTATTATTTTTCTCCACCTTTTGCCCATAGCGGACTCCTAAAATAAAAACCAATATGACAATCAAGAAAAACAAAAATAAATACGGTTTTGTTTTCATACAAACAGTATAACAAATTGATTTGACATTTTTTAAAAAAACCTCTATAAATTAAATATGAGAATGCAAATGCGTAGGTTTATAATCTTTATAATCTTTATAGCAGTCATAAAGATTATAACTCCTTTGGTTACCGCTCAATCTCCAACGCCCTCGGATTTAGCAGCTGATGTTGTGGTAGAATGTGTCACCTTTAATCCTGCAGATGGGTATGGGGAATGGCCTGATACGGTCGAATCTGGTACTTTTACCGGGACGTGTTCTTCAAAAACGAAATGCGATATTATGACGTGTTTGCCAGATACTGGCTGTGTCCCCAACAATGGATTTGTGCAACTATCATCGGGAAATAATTTTTTCTCTCCTGGAGAAATAAACGAAACAGGTCAACTGGTTGGGATCAAAGATCATGTAGGATATTATCTTTACGCTGCTCATACGCCTGAACCGTTAGGAACCGGAGTTGATGAAGAAAATACCACTCAACAGCAAGGTCAGGCAAATCTTGTTTTTCCTTCAGGGGTAGAAAATTGCACACAGATATTTTGGGATCCGTATGGACGTATTTTTGATGCGGTTTCCCTTGAACCGTTTAGTGCTGGACAAGCATCCGTAACCTTGCTGGACGAAAATGGCAATCCATCTGCGAATGCATTCACTAATAATGTGTTGATTGATGAAATGGGGAAATATAATATTAGAATTAACAAAGACGGTAAGTATAAGCTGAATGTCACTCCCAAGACCAATCATTCGTTTACAGCGGCAATGCCAAATCCGAAATTTAAAGACCTATATGATTTTATCTACAAGCTCGGGGACCCGGCTTTTGTTGAGATAGCCAAAAGTCCGAAGAGGGTTGACGTAGCCTTGACTCCGAACGGCACACCTTATACCAGAAGCCCGGATTACATAAGCCGCGAATATATAGATGTCTGGTTTGAAGGAGAGTCTTATACAAAAATAGCTCTAAGAACAGTTCATCCAAAAACTATTGTTAAGGTGATGGTTGATGGAGTTCAATTAGTTAATGATGGAGCCGGACGTCCGCTTCCTAAAACTTCAGACAAGGAAGGTTATTGGTTGGCCCTTATCAGAAAAGAAGTTCTTTCTCAGGAAGGATTTAGTGTTGAATTGATAAAAAACCCACAATATTATCCGCTTGCTAAAATTAATAATTATTTTAGCCAGCTAATAGATAAACTGTCTTCGTTCTTTATTAAAAAAGTTTCTGCTCAACAGTCAATAAGAATTGATGATCCGGTAGATTCTATTAAGATAATAAAATTTGACCCAATATTAGAATATATCGAAGGCTTTTCATATGATGACAATAATCAAATTATTCCTAAGGCAAAAGTTAATGTGAAATTAAAAGTGAACGATAAGATATTTTCTTCAACAACTACTGATGATTCGGGTTTTTTCACGTTGTACCCTAAAGATTTACCACCTTATGAATTTTATTTGGAAATTGTAAATCCTGAAACTGGAAAAATAATAGTCCAAACAACCAGCGAATTTGTTAAGAAAAATCAATCCTATCTTGATTCGGAAAAAATAGATTTGATACAGGCAACTAAGTATAATCAAAAAATCATTGATCCTGCCACCGGGCAATTAAATAAAATAGATAAAAACTACAATCCTTTACAACAGAATAATCAATCATCGACAACAGCTTCAACCAAAAAAACTTTTGATCTGGCCGTCTTGATAATCATATTGATAATATCTCTATTGGTTATTGTTACTTTAGGCCTAATCTTTTATATCAAGAGATTGAAGAGTACTGGCGATTCATGAATCGCCCCTACAATATTTATTTTCTCTTGACAAAACGAATAAGAATTGTATACTTGAATCAGATCCTCCAAATAGGGAGATGAATTGAAATCTTTTTCTTTACGCAATTCAAATAATAGGGAATTGGAAGCCATCAGGCTTCTGAGAAAAATGATTTTCTTGGTGAATGTTTTCATCAGGAGGCATTTAACCCTTTTCATTCTCTAGGGAAAAAGATCAAAACAACCCTTTTTACGGAGGATCTCTGGTTCCTCACTTACATTTATGGCAGTATTGAAAAAAATAATTGTTGATCCCCCTCTTGATATGTCAAAATTGATCGAGGGAGTTGAATCAAAACCTATTATTGTAGCTCCTAAACCTAATTTGCCGGTTCAAAGATACGATGTTCCGGTAGAAGAGCGATTAAAAGAAGATTTGAAAATAAGCTATCAAGCAAAAGGAATTCTGGATATCACTTTTGGCGGCTATGGATTTTTAAGGCAGAACTATGTCTTAAGTCCGGACCATGATATCTATGTTTCCACGTCCCAAATTCGCCGATTTTGGCTAAGACGGGGAGATGAGGTGGAAGGTTTAGCACGTCCACCAAAAGCCGGAGAAAGATTCCATTCTTTACTTCTAATTAAAAAAATCAACGGCATTGAGATGACAGAAGAACAAAGCGCCAAGAGAAAGGATTTTGAAAAGTTAACCGCCCTTCATCCGAATAAGCAGATGAAGATGGAAACGACGAAAGATATTTTATCAACCAGAATCATCGATTTAATTTCACCAATAGGCTTTGGACAGCGAGCTTTAATCGTCTCCCAACCAAAAGCCGGTAAGACGACTTTTTTAAAAGAAATCGCCGAGGCGATCGGAACAAACTATCCAAAAGCCTATTTAATGGCGATTCTTATTGGAGAGCGGCCGGAAGAGGTTAACGAGATCAAAAGATTTATAAAGGGAGAAGTAGCTGCTTCAAATTTTGATGAGTCACCTCGTCAACAAATTAAAGTCGCCAATTTAGCCTTGGATAGAGCGCGCAGATTGGTTGAAGTAGGATATGACGTCATTATTTTATTGGATTCAGTCACCAGATTAGCCCGAGCCTTAAATTTATCAGTGACCAATAGCGGTCGAAGTTTGTCCGGAGGATTTGATCCATCCGCTTTATATCCGGCCAAAAAATTCTTAGGAGCGGCCCGAAATTGCGAAGAAGGCGGCAGCTTGACAATCGTCGGAACAGCATTGATTGGTACCGAGTCCCGGATGGACGATCTAATCTACGAAGAACTAAAGGGAACCGGAAATATGGAGATTCATCTGGACCGTAAATTTGCTGATAGAAGAATTTTTCCGGCCATTGATGCGGAAAAATCCGGCACCCGCCACGAAGAGCTTTTATTTGATAAAGAAACCATGAGCAAGGTCAATACTTTACGAAGGATGCTTAACCTGTTAAATGGTGAGGAAAGATTAACCGCTTTGACAGAAAAACTGACCAAAACGAAAAATAACCAGGAATTCTTGGACTCCCTGAGCAAGGGTGCGTAATTGATTCATTAAGTGACTACTTTGATGTGGCGTTTTTGAGAACTACAGGACTAAACAAAATCTTAAAGATTAAATATTAAATGTTAAATAAACTATTAAAGATTAAACTGTTAAACAATAAAAACTCTTTAATATTTAGCTGTTTAACATTTTTTTAACCTTTAACCTTTAAGATTTAATATTTTCTACTTGACAATCCGACCCCATATACTCTATACTACTATCCAGTATAGGAGAGTTTATCAAGTTCATCAAGTTTATAAAGTTATAAAGTAAAAATATATTTTTCTTGATAAACTTGACAAACTTTATAACTTGATTAACTTAGCTTTATGGAAGACACAAAAAAGCGTATCAACAGGATAATTGGTCAATTAAGAGGGATAGAGAAGATGCTTGGCAACAAGAGAGAATGCTCCGATGTCCTCCAACAGATATCAGCCGTCAAAAAAGCTATTGACGGACTGTCTAAAGAAATAGTAATATCTAATATCTGTAAATTAATACCAAATGAAGATAGTGCGAAGATAGAGAAAATGGTGGAACGGGCGATTAGTTTATAATTTCAAAAAGCTTGATACCGAAATTTTTTGACGGAAAACAAAAAACCGCAAAAAATTTGATATCTACGCTTTTAATTAATACTTATTCAATGATAAATTCTAATGTGGAAAATGTAATAATAATCGGGGGTGGGCCGGCAGGACTGTCTGCAGCTATATATCTGGCTCGGGCTAATCTTAAGCCTTTAGTTTTTGCCGGATCGCCTCCTGGCGGACAATTGACGCTGACTTCAGAAGTTGAGAACTACCCTGGATTTGAATCAATACTAGGCTCAGAGTTAATTGAAAAAATGAGAAATCAGGCTAAGAAATTTGGAGCGAGGATTGTGGATGAGAATGTGTTGAGGGTGGATTTTTCCGAACCAATAAAGACTGTCTTCGTACGAAGACAGTCTTTAATTAAAGCACAGGCGATCATCATTGCTACCGGCGCGAAGGCTTTATGGTTGAATCTGCCCTCTGAAACCCGCTTACGAGGTCATGGCGTCTCAGCTTGCGCTACTTGCGATGGGTTTTTCTTTCGTGAAAAAACAGTGGCCGTTATAGGTGGAGGAGATACAGCCTTGGAGGAAGCTTTGACCTTGACAAAGTTTGCCAAAAAAGTATATATTATTCACCGGCGGGATTTTTTCAGAGCATCAAAGATCATGCAAGAACGTGCAAAAAATAATCCGAAAATTGAAATTATCTGGAATGCGGCCGTCGAGGAGATAATGGGGGAAAAAAAGGTGGAGGGGGTTCGATTAAAGACTGTCTTTGTCCAAAGACAGTCTTTATTAAAACTTGACGGAGTGTTTGTGGCCATTGGCCACAAGCCAGATATGGATCTTTTCAAAGGTCAAATTGATCTTGATGAAAAAGGATATGTGAAAATTTTTGAAAGAAGGAGAACGTCTGTTAAAGGAGTTTTTGTGGCTGGTGATTGCGCGGATAAATATTATAGACAAGCGGTAACAGCGGCAGGAACTGGAGTTGAGGCGGCTTTAGAAGTTGAACATTATTTAGAGACAATTTGACAATGCGTGTTCCGCCGTAGGGGCAACCCTTGTGGTTGTCCTGATCGGGCGCGGGAATGACCCATTATAATTTTTTATTAATTTCCATATGGACAACCAAGGAAAAAAGATGCTTGAATCGGCACAGGCACTGATCACTAAAACCGCCGAAAAAATGAAGTTAGATGGTGAGACGATAAAACGTCTCATTGAGCCGGAATTTGCTCATGAGTTTGCGCTTGTCATCACAATGGACAATGGTAAAAAAAAGGTTTTTAAGGGTTGGAGAATCCAGCACAATAGCGCTTTAGGGCCTTATAAAGGCGGAATTAGATTTCATCGTGACACGACGAAAGAAGAAGTCCAGGCTTTGGGAACTTTAATGTCTATTAAATGTGCTGTGGCCGGCCTTCCATATGGTGGAGGAAAAGGCGGCATTGTGGTTGATCCAAAAAAATTGTCAAAAAGTGAATTAGAAAGGTTGTCACGGGCATTTGCGTCAAGAATTGCCCATGTGATCGGCGAAAATATCGATGTCCCGGCTCCTGACGTTAATACGACTCCAGAAATAATGAGCTGGATGCTTGATGAATATCAAAAAATAATAGGGAGAAAAAGCCCGGCTACCTTTACCGGAAAACCGGTGACAATGGGAGGAAGCTTGGGTCGGACGGAAGCGACGGGAAGAGGAGGATTGTTTGTTTTGCAGGCGTTACTTTATAAAATTAAAGGCTCGATGCCGGATGGCGAATCTTCGCCTTTTAATAATTTAACAGTTGCCGTCCAGGGTTTTGGCAACGTTGGTTATTATTTTGCGAAGCTTGCAAGCGAAGCAGGTTTTAAAATCGTGGCCGTTTCCGATTCCAAAGGCGGTGTTTACGTCAAAGACGGACTATCAGTTGAGGCAACTTTAAAATGTAAAAAGGAAAAAGGAATGGTTGCCGGTTGTTATTGTAAGGGGTCGGTTTGCGACGTAAAATTAGGGAGAAGTATTACCAATGAAGAATTATTAGAGCTGCCAGTTGACATACTTGTTCCTTCGGCTCTTGAAAATGTCATAAACGATAAAAATATGGTCAAAATCAAGGCTAATATCATCGTTGAAATGGCCAACGGCCCATTGACAGCTGACGCTTATGAATACCTGGCCAAAAAGGGCAAAATAATCATTCCTGACGTCTTAGCAAATTCCGGCGGAGTGACAGTTTCTTATCTTGAATGGGTACAGAATAAAGCCGGATTTTATTGGTCGGAAAAAGAGGTTAATGACCGTCTTAAAGCCATGATGGAAAAAGCTTTTGAGGCGATCTGGAAAAAATCGGTTGAGAAAAAGATGCCTTTGAAACAAGCGGCTTTTGAAGTAGCAATTGAAAGGATTACCAGTGCGATGGTGTAAAAAAACAGACACCTAATCTCAATGCCAATCCAACTGACGCAGTTGGATGAGGCTAGTCGAGCATTAGTTTGCGAATATGTTTTAGTTCTCGCTGATAATCCTTATTATTTTCCACAAATTTTTTGTAATCGATACATGAGTCAATAGATATTTCTTTAACATATTCTTTTAGATATTTTTGATCACTTATAAAGTATTTATATGAAGACAAATTCCAATCCTCAGGATTATCAACCAAGTATTTAGTTGTGGGATTTAAATGAATATATCTTGACACATGAAGTAAGTGTTCATTACTTTCAATATAAACTGATTTAAATCTAGACTGCCATAAAGGTCCTTTTCTATTAGTTTTGATATTAAAATATCGACTAAAACTAGCTTCAGCATTATTAATATATTTTGAGAATTTTTCCATGTGAATAATTTTGACAAGCAAATGATAATGATCTGGCATAATACAGTAGGAAATTATCTTGGCAACAGAATCTTCTTTTGGTAATAAAAAGTTAGTGTCTAAAGAATTTTTTCTCAAATAAACAGACAGACTCATTTTTGTTTTTATGCTATTATAATAATCTAAACCATCAATAAATCTCAAAGCGTTATTTGGTTTAGAAAAAATACCAAAATTAGCAATGCTTTTATTAAAAATATGATAAAAGCATCCATTATAAAATTTGTTTTTCATATACCAATTTTTAGCTAAAACAAAAAACATTGTCAATCGCTTATAACCTACAAAAGTATGAAGTCGGAGTATAAAGACAGGATAAAAATAACGATATATATAGTGTGCCAATCCAACTGACGCAGTTGTATGGCTAAAAAGCCAAAGAGGGATAGATTTGTTATAATATAAGCCTTATTCTATGAATGAAATAGGCGAGTTTGCTGTCTTTTTAAAAAACTACATTTTATCCCGGCTGATTAGCGCCGGGCGGGTATTTGAAGGCATTAAAGATATTATTGTTGCCTTTTTAATTGTCAAGCGAGGTAAATATTCCTCATCTTTTTTAAATACTTCCTTTCTTATGATTGTGGCTGCGGCCGTTGTTGGCGGTCCAATCATCGCTGAAAACACTCCTTTTTTACAGTCGTTAAATAATCAAAATAATAATAATCAGGCCTTAGTTGTTTCTTACAATCCATATGGCGGTAGTTTAGGAACAGTCTACTCAGTAAAACCGGAAATTATTAGCTATCAAGTGGTCGGGGGAGATAGTTTAGCTTCGATTGCAAAAAAATTTAATATTACTACCAATAGTATTAAGTGGTCAAATAATTTAAAAAGCGATTTGATTAAGCCCGGTCAAGATCTGAAAATTCCACCTTTTGATGGTATCGTCTACAAGGTAGAAACCGGAGAAACAGTCTATTCGATCGCAAAAAAATATAAAGTCAGCGCTCAAAATATTGCCAATTTTCCTTTAAATGATTTTGTTGATATTGATACTTTTTCACTTAGTTCGGGGCAGACTCTTTTTGTTCCAGGAGGAGTGATTGAAAACAAGCCCGTCATTCAGACCCAGTTTATTGCAACTATTCAGGCCGGAGTCCGTGGCCCATCTAATTTTATCTGGCCAACTTCAGGTAGTATTACTCAATATCCGGTCCCGTATCATATGGCGGTTGATATTGCCAACCCTTCTCAACCTCCGGTTTTGGCGGCTGATTCGGGAACGGTTATTTATGCAGGTTGTCTTAATTGGGGTTATGGATGCAATGTTGTTATTGATCATGGTAATGGGTACCAGTCTCTTTATGCTCATCTCTCCTCGTATTCTCCCAATGTGGGCGATTCGGTTTCTCAAGGAAGTCAAATCGGAGTAATGGGTTCGACCGGAAAATCGACGGGGACGCACTTGCACTTTGAAATAAGATCGGGAGGGCAGATACTGAATCCGCTGAACTTTTTAAAATAAACAGTTAAGTATTAAACTGTTAAAACCTAAAAAAACTATTAAACACTAAACTATTAAAAAATGTTTAACGTTTAAGGTTTTAGTGTTTATTTAACTGTTTAAGTTTTAACCGTTTAACTGTTTTTATTATTTAGCTTCAGGGCTCGCTTCCTTTGGTAGTTCCAACTTTGGACTAATCGAAGTCGCCGGCGGCGTTGGTAAATTCAAACTGCCAGATTCGGCGGCCGCCTCTTCTTGTTTGTTGGCGTCAATCTCCTCCTTGGGAAGCATTTTCTTAAATTCAGCAAGTTCTTTTTGGACTTTTTCGTAGTCGGTTTTGTTTGTTTTTTGATTAAGAAGATTCAAAGTATTTTGCATAGCATTAACGGCTTGAGAGTAGTTTTCTTTTTGGAAATTAGCCCAAGCATAATTATAGTTAGCATTTGGCCAATCAGGCTTTAAAGAAACCGCCTGTTCAAAAAATTTTAGGGCATCATCGTATTTTTTTTGAGAATAATAAACTCCGCCTAAACCAATTCGATAGATAGGATTTTGAGGGTCGGACAAAATTGCCCGTTGGTAGGAGGAAATAGTCCAGACATCAGCGCCTTCGGCCGCATTGATGACATTGAGGTAGATTGAGGCAAGATTCTGCCAACCGTCGGCCCTTTGCGGATTTAAAGATACAACCGCTTTTCCTTCGGCAATAGCGGCTTGGATTGCTTGAGTAATAGTCTGGCGATCTTGTTCCGTAATTTTTTTAGGATCTTTTTGAGCTAAATTGTTCGCCACTAAAAGATTAGTTTGGGCAAAGTTACTTCTGAATCTTTCAATATACGGATTGAAAATAATCGCCTGTTTTTGGTTGTAATAGACTTGTTTAATATTATTATTAGTTACGCCATCGATTGATTTTTTAAAATAGTATTCAGAAGCGAAAGCGCGGCCGAGAAAATAACCGGAAGAACCGATTAATCCAAAGGCGATTACAACGGTTCCGATGTAGATGGGCAGTAAGTTAGTTAAATCGGTTGAATCAGTCAAGTCGGTTGAATCGGTAGTGGTTTGATTTATCAAACCCAGTATTACAAAAAACAAAAACCAGACAATTAGAGAAACGGGAAAGATCAATAAACAAATAATCAAATAAACAAATGAAATTAACGGTGCGGGTCGGTCACGCCCGACCCGTATCAATTGTTTAATGACAGAAAAAATCATTAATCCAAACGCCAATAATCCCAAAATTCCGGTTTCGGTGAGAATTTGTAAGACTGCTGAACGAGAAACATTAAACGAATTTATCTGCCAAAGAGACGATTGGTTATAGGCAAAGTCTTTTACCCGGGTAAAGATTGAGCTAAAATTATCTGGACCAATACCAAACAAAGCTGTTTGCGGATTTTTTAAGATCTCAAGAGCGGCAAACCATGAAAGGCGGAATGGCGGTAACTGTAGGGGCAGGGCGCGACCTGCCCATATTAACGAATAGACAGTGAGAAAGAGGGCCAGTAAATTTAGAATTAAGAATGAAGAATTAAGAATTAATTTTTTTGTAGGGGCAATCCCTTGTGGTCGCCCTTGTTTTATAATTTGTACGATTCCAATAATTACAAGAAATCCCAGCAAAATTGCCAGATCAAGTTGACTTCCGACCGGGGTAAAGGCGGGATTTTTAAGAAAGGCGAGATTTTGAGGCAGAGAAACGTTTCTAAAGGGTTGAAAATAGAAAACGATAGTTAAGACAGAAAGAAATACAGCAGAAATTTGCAGAAATTTGTAGAAATTTGTAGAAATTGATTGTTGCTGGCGAGACAAATAAAAATATAAAATTGCTAAAGAAATCATCATCACCAGTCCAAAGGTGGGGTTCAATAAAGCCTGGATTTTATTTGGCGAAGAAAAGACGACGGAGATTGTCATAGCCGTCAAAAAAAGGAGGACTAAATTATCAAAAGGACGTCTTTCCCAGGATATTTTTTTGGAAACAAAAATTTGAATAGTGCTAACTAACAAAAGCAATAGACCGCCAAAACCTAAAAAATAAAGTTTATTGGTGACAAAATATTCTTGAGTGAAGGGAAGAAAAAATAAAGGGAAAAGAAAGACTAAGAATATAGATAACAAAGAAGAAATTTTTTTCATATTAATTCATTATAAAGTTATTAATTTTAAATATCAATATCAATCTTTAATACAAGGGGTTGAACAACCGGGTAAAAATCCACCGCCACCAGGATCGATATAATAAGAGTTGGTTGGATAGTCGGCCTGACATTGCTGATAGTTGCCACAGATGTTGCAGATATTATGGGAAAGAATATAGAGGGTTGAAAAAGAAGAGCAGTACAGATTAGGATTAGGGGTTGGGGTTGGAGTTGGAGTTGGAGGTGTGGTCGGAATTGGAGAAGGTGTTTGAGTTGGTGTTTGAGTTGGCGCTGGTGGAATAGGTGTGCTGGTTGCAGCTAAACAATTAATAACAACTGTACTATTGGACGAAGCCACTCCCCAGTTATAATCAGTTTCGCCGGAACCATCACCGGAACAATATTCTTTTGTGGCGGGGTCGGCCGAATAGGAAAGATAGGTATAACCTCGGTAAAGAGAGGGGCAGATTAAGCTGTCGACCTGATAGAGATATTTTTTGGTTGGATGGCGAGGGTCACAAGGCAACCGGGCCATATAGGGAGAAAAATTAGCAAAATTAGCCGGTGGAAGTTCGTGGCCACAGATATAACATTTAGTATCCACCTGGGGATTATAACCCGACTGACTGTTTGGATAACAAACTTCGTTCGGCTTAGGATAACAGCCCTTGTCATTATAATAGTCCTCAAATACTTTATTCAACTGAGTCAATTCAAGTTTCCTTTTACTGTCCTGGCCCTTGTTAATCTGCCCCCAGGGATTTAAAGTAACTAAAAGAGTAATGGCTAAAGTGACCAATAGGCCAACGACGATGAGGAGTTCTATCAAAGTAAAACTTTTCTTCATATTAGTTAATAATTATCCAGTTAAATTTCATCGGTATTGTTCTAAGTCAAGCTAATTTCTGTAAGTTCTTGTCTGATTACACTATCATCAATGGCAAACCCGGGCATATATTCAACCGGTTCAATATAACTAAGATCGGAGTGGTAGGCAAGTTGTATGCGAAAAAGTTTTTCGTCAAATTCCCCAACGGAATAATATTTGCGGGCCTTTTCGACTATTTCTTTTAAAGAATGATGCTGAAAGATAAAGTATAGATCAACATAGTCTTTCCATTTTGAGCGGCGTCCCAAGGCAAAAGCCTTCATAGCGGCGATACCTATCGGATCCGGCATGGTAATAATATCGTCGAGTTTCTCTACGTGTTTAATCGGATACTCATAACGGAAAAAAGTCACTTTGATATTATCTGCAATAAGAGTTAATTGATCTGTTTCGTCGACATAGATTCTGTTGATATGATGGTTTTTGCGGATTAAACGCAATATTTTTTGATTTTCGAATGATTTTTTGGTAAACAGATCAAAATCTATCGAACGGCGGTGTCCGTATTGCAGAGCCAGAGCAGTACCACCAACCAAATAAAAATCACTAGAAAATTTCTTTATCAGTGGGAGAAAGGCTAATTGACCTCGGGTAAGAATCTCTTTATGCATATTTATGACGTTTAAAATAGAGCTTAAAATAATTACGGGCTTTAGGTAAAAGATTATTTCGGGGCATACTGTCTAAGGAAATAAAGACGCGGGCAAGATTGTTGATGCCGGTAATTTTGCTGAGTTTTTTAAACTCACTCCAGGTTCCGTAGTTTAAAATGGCCTCGGTGATGGACCGGATATCCAACCGGTCGTATGATTTGGTATACCAAATAAGGCTGGGATCATCCCGAATAATATCTCTGGCTCGGTCTAATTTTTTATCCATATATTAATTATAACATGGCCGGTTAAAGTTATCTAATTAATAATCAACCAATTAAATTTGATAGGTAATGTTGATGGTGTATTAGTAGTGACTTTGAAATAGGATTTAACACCAGGAATTTTTTGGCCAACGGTTAAATTGCCCGTAGAGACGTGATTGATCACGTCTGTACTGGAGGTTGGAGTAAGATAGATTAGCGAGTCATCTTTTACACGATCGTTATATATTATTACTTCGGATTGATTAGCCGGCAAAATACCTAATCCGGCGCTGGCGGTGGCCGCTTCAATCGCCGGCGCAAAGATGCCATTTTTTTCAAAATTATCTGCGGCGGCGATGATGGCGGAATTTGTTGATATTTTGTCAAACGATAGATTATTAATTGCTAAATTGTTGAATCGAGCCGAACCGGAAGCGTCAATAACAGCAGTATTTTTCCCTTCTGAATTCTGAATTCTGAATTCTGAATTCTGAACTGTTATGCCGCCTTCGGCAATTATTTCTCCTCGGGTCGTTATTTTTCCATCTTTAGCAATGATGACCGCGCCGTCAAACAAATTAATTGTTGAAAGGGCCGAGAGTTTGAGTTCGGAAGCAAGAGAGATGATTGAATTTTGGTCAATCAAAGTTGTGCCGACCAGCAAGGAATTGGAGATGGAGACGGAATAAAGATTGGATTGGCCATATACGGTTAAATCGGTTGAACCAGTTGAATCGGCGCCTGATTCAACTGACTCTGACTGATTCAACTGACTCTGACCGTCTAAGTTTTGATAATAATTCGTGTCAGGTAATGGCTGGTTTTTAATATCAGCCAGGAGTTTTTGAATATCGTTGATGGAAGTTTGGTTATTAGTTGTTTGGTTGCTTAGTTCATTAATATTATCTGATTTGATTTCTTTAGCAATCAAGGTGCCTGAAATACTAACCTCATTGGTTGTTAATGTATTTGAAGCAAGGCTTCCTGAAATGGTGGCATCATTGTTAATTTGTAAAGAATCAGCGATGATTTGGCCGGAGAAGGATGCGTTGCCGGCCGCATCAATGACGACGGCGGTTTTGCCTTCAAGGCCGCGGATGATTAATTTGGCCAATTTACCGGCGTTGGCATTTTCCCGTAGGGGCGGGGTTTCCCCGCCCAAATCAACAATCAAATCCCCGTCTTGCGGTTTGATTTCATTCGTCCGTGTTTGATTTAATTGGGCCGTTCCTGTGGCGATGAGATCGGCGGTTTCGACGATGGGGGAGACTATTTTCTCGCTGACAAATAATCTTGTAACTTGTAACTTGTAACTTGTAACTTGTTCAGCCATAATATTTTTGGCAGCTAACACATTATTCACGACCGCATTTTCCGTCTCAATTAACCCGGCCTTTATTTTTCCCGCCATTATTTCTCCAAAAGCGCCGATTCTATCAATTGTTTCCCCAGTTATTTTATTCTGAATTCTGAATTCTGAATTTTGAATTCTTTCCAGGTTGCCATCATAGACAAATTCGGCACTATTAGTTGAATCGGTTGAATCAGTTAAATTGGTTGAATCGGTTTTTGCTGATTTAACCGACTCTGACTGACTCTGACTGATTTCAACTATTTTCAAATCCCCAGTGTCAGTCAAATAAATATCCGGGTCGTGGTAGCCAAGATTAACAAACACCTCAATTTTATCTGGACCACCGGGACTCCAATTTTCCAACGCTTTTCCAATTGTATATCCCGCTTTGGTGGCTTTGGTGGCCAGGCCAGGGTTAGCCGAGGAAGTCAAGAAATCCCCAATCTCAATCGACGCCGAATCGGAAGCGATTTTGACGGGGACGCGACCTGAGAGGGCCACGGCTACCTGATGTTCTTCTTTAAATTGGGCTCCGTTGAATCCTCCCAACAGAACACCCGGAGCAGTGGAAACAACTCCTAAAAGTCGATTATTGTCTTTTGATGAGGCTCTTTGAACAAAAACATTATTAACAGGGTCAAGTTCGACTACTTCTCCCGGAGACAAAGTGCTATCTTTCGTCGGATAGTTTTCGGCTAAGTCATAGACAGACATTGCCGTTGAGGAAGAATAGACCACTCCTTCGGTGTTGTTGTCAGTATTACAATTAGTATCGCTTCCCACGCACAATCCTCCTCCTGAGACCTGCAATTTTGATTCAGGCGCCGTCGTCCCGATGCCGACGTTGCCGCCATTAAATATAGCCGCATATGTATTGTGGGCAATTATTCCTCCGAATCTTTGATCTTTAATATTTGATATTTGATATTGAAATGGTGGTGCTCGAGAAGGTTCATCGGTTAAAATAGCTTGAGTTGTTGGTGATGGTAAATCAATAAAATGTCCAGCCACAAAATTATGCGTTCCCTCAACTTCAATATCATAGACGCGTTCGGGAGAGAGACGTTTAATTGACACGATTTCGTCAAAGAAAACGTTATCACCAAATACGGCGATTTTATCCCCAACTTTAATTTCAGCCACTTTTCTCCACTGGGCATCCTGCCCGTTTACACGGATTTTTTTACCACGGACGACTTCGTTGATGAAATTAGCTAAACCGTCAAACATTTTTCTCCTTGACAAAATTTTTAACCTTTGATATACTCTTATCACAATCCCGAGAGGTAGATTCCACAAAGGCGTCTACCTCATTTTTTTTGGCAATAAGGTGTCTTAACAACTGTAAATCCGTAAAATGTTGTTTGAATAACTGTTTTAATTCTCTTGCGGTCGATCGAGAATTAGCTATTAATTTAACACTCATTTTTGTTTGTATTAAATACTCAAACACCCAGTAAAAATCACCGTCTCCTGTCATGAAAATAGCATTGTTATATTGATTTAATAGCAACATAATTTCAAAAGTCATTCTTGAATCAACGTCTGCTTTTTTCTTTCCGTCCTTAAATGTTTTGACTGGAACAAGCCTTAATTTATAACCAAAAGACTCAAGCTTTTTATAAAAATTAAGCTGTTTTTGGTTGTTTGAATCAACACCAGCGTAATACAATACTTTTAACACTTGATAACGACTCTTTAAATAAGTCATTAATTTTTTAAAATCAACTTTCCAACCAGAGCCGCCCGCCCCGTAAATAATATTGGTGGCATCAATAAAAGCAAACATTACCTGTTTTTTATTTTGTTTTTCCATAAGATTTGTTGACTCCAATTTCTAACGGGGTAAATTTTATCCACGACCGTTGTAAATGCAAAATTTTGAATCGGGTTGACAGGATATTTTTAATTTGCTCTTCAAAGAACTCGATCTCAATTTTATTATCATTATATAAATCCCGGTATAATTCTAAATATACAATCACCTTATTACAGCCAACCATAATTTCTTCCAATATTCGTATTGCCTGCCCGCTGTTGCCAAATCGCAAGGAATGAGCGGCGGCAATTTTGACCGGTAATAAAAGAACGCAGTCGTGTAAATTCTTGATAAGAGAATTATTTACATCCATCGGAATTTTTTTCACAATCACCACCGAGATTGCCAGTAATTTTTGATACACTTCGAGATCCTGAAAGCTTTTTACCGGTCTTTTTGGATAATAATTCATATATTTATCGGTCTAACTGATAATATTTTTGCTCGATCCTGATTTATTTTATAAACACCTTCATTCGTGGCAATATTTCTTCTTCGGCGGTTTTTTTTGGGTTTGTGCAAAACATGAAGCGGATAAAACTCAAAATAGTCTTTTTCGTCGAACCATGCACACTTGAATTCATAAAGCCGCAAACCGGTCAGACGTGAAAGAGCCATTGCATAAAGGGTTAACTGTTCGATCGGACGCTCTTTCTCAGCTCTTGGTTTATAGTCCAAGATATGAATCTGGCCGTTGCGGATCTGCAAGATGTCTATGTGACCAGTTATTAATTTTGGTAAAGGTCCATTGTAATAGATTTCAAAGCCAAGCTGTGTTTTCAAATGTTCCAGGTCGTCACGAGTAATATACACCGGCACTTCGGTTGCCACTGTCACTGAGTCATTGGCGAGCATAAATTTTTGTAAGGCTTCGTGTCTTGATTTTCTTTCTTTGACTGACTGCAAAACAAAAGTGGCCAGTCTGGTGGCATAGTTTTGTTTGGCGCGGACAATCATCTGGGTTTTGGAAAAGGTTAACGGTGCTTCGCTGGCGCGTAATCCTTCCTGAAAATATTGATGAGGACATTCAACCGGCACCATTTCCAGAAATTCTTTTACTGGCACAAATTTACGGTGCTGGTATTCTTCTTGAATCATAAGATCGGCTTTGGCTCGGTGAAAACGATAACGATATAGTTGGCGATGGGCGAGAGTGGCCGTGATAACCATTTCTTTTGGTGAATATTTTTTCAGGGCAAATTCCCGCATACGACTGAATTTACACAGTTCAATAGTTTCAGATAACCAATTTGATAAAGTTGACGGTTGGATCATAAACGTATATACTGAATTTTGCGTGGGCCTACTCCGGTGAGGCGCTGGATCTGTCACATCTGGTGGCAGGGGTTCAACTCCCCTTAGGTCCACGCCTTTTTGTAATTTGTCCTTGACAATCTCCACTTTATGTCTTAAACTTATTTTTGACAGATCCAGTGCCGCCTCACTTGAGTGCGCGCCAGTCAAAAGACCCGCATTTGACGAGCGGGTTTTTTGTTGTCTTTCATTCACAATTCTGCACGTTTGCTCCAAGCTATACCCCAGATTATAGATGCTGATTGCATCAAACATGATTGATAGGGGATAATGTTTACCTTTGGTTGAATAAGGTGTAAATGTTTTACTGCAGTTTAAGCAAAGATACAGCTGCACTTTTTCCAGTTTTTTCTTGCGGAATCCACGTTTTTGAAAATTTTTTGATGAACAATATGGACAAGAGAAAGATTCCATCATTAGTTTTTCGACCTTTACCTCACGGTTTGGTTCGGTCGAAACCTCACGAGTTTTGGAGATTTCATTACTTCCTCTTAAAATCGTGAGGAAAATATTTTTGATTTTTGATATGTAATTTTTATTTTTCATATTTAATTTTTGATATTATTTAATGCTACCAAATAAGGATGATTTGCTGTTGTTCTGATTTTCCTTCCCGACCTTGTAGTAATTTCATAGATATCTCTTACCCCCATATCCATGCGATTTTTGATTCGATGCCATTCCACACGGCCTGTAGACTCATTTAAGGACAATACTTCATCTCCTGACAGGACTTCGTCGATACGGCAATATAGATATTCATAATCATCATCTTTTTCTGGTTCTCCATCTCCGTCAGAAATATTTTGTGATCTTCTTCTTTTTTTTCTGCGCCTAATCGGTAATAAAGTATCTCCGGTTACACAACTTCCTTCAACATGAAGTTTGGCGAGGGGGCTCGTCGTCCCGATGCCGACGTTGCCGGTTGTTGAAATCACCAAATTGCTTCTGCTACTGTTTACACCCAACGAAAGATTACGACTTCCAGAGTTACCATAAATAAAAGTTCCTGTGTCGTCACTTCCTATAGACGTTGTCCAACTACCCGCATCTTCAATTTTTAAAGTAGCATCATTTGCAGACAGATGTAGGATACTACTTGGCCCTGTCGTCCCGATGCCGACGTTGCCGCTGATTATTGCATTACCGTCTGCCACTGTGGTTGTGTCATACGAACTGCCGACTGCAAGACCACCAGAAACACTTAACTTTGCCCCTGGAGCTACTTCACCAATTCCAACATTGCCCCCTTGAAGTATTGTAAATATTCTTGAGGTAGTTGCATCCGTAATACTTAAATCATTAGTTCCGTTTTGATTATAATCATTCAGAATAGTCCAACGCGGGACAGTTGCACTTGCCGGAACATTTAGGAAGTCAATACGTGTGGCACGAGAGGTGGTGCTGTAACCCGCAGATAGTAGAAGACCCGCCTGACCCCCTCCTGAATTATCAATTCGAGTAAAGGTGCTGGTTCCATCCGTTCTGCTAACATGTAACTTTTCGGAGGGCCCCGTCGTCCCGATGCCGACGTTGCCGGTTCCTTTGACATACAATACAGGCGAAGTATTCGCCGTTGCCCCGCCAAGACCAACGCTATTAACATCATTTGTTCCGGCTAAAAAGAAAGGAATAGCACTAGTACGGATGTTTTTAATTTGGAATTCATCTTCGCCTGCATTTCTTGGTACTTGAAGTTCAAAGATGTTATACCCTGTACCAGCGGTATTCTCTATCCTTAAGTATTTACTTGACCCCGAGATATGAAGTGCTGCTCCCGGTGCCGTCGTCCCGATGCCGACGTTGCCGCCGCCATCATTAAGAACCAAATTTAACCATCCAGCGCTGGTATCGTAAACACCTATTCTCCCGTATCCACTAGAGCCAGTCAACCCAGCAAAGAGATAGGCATCATCTCTTGAAACATGCAATGCTTCTGCGGTTGCCGTTGAATAAACATCCAACTTTGTTCCCGGCGTCGTAGTCCCGATGCCGACGTTGCCCGAATTGAAATAACTGTTCCCATTCCCGTTTAGCAAGATTTTGTTTACACCACCAGAAAGAACGTACAAATTACCATCATCTGTTCCACTCCACGTTGCAGTAATGACAGAATTACCTGCACCAGCTTTGACATACATCGTATTTCTAAAAATAGATGTTCCATTTACATCTAACAATGCCCCCGGCCCTGTCGTCCCGATGCCGACGTTGCCGCTTTCATCCACCACAAAAGGAGTGGAGTCGGTAAAAGTTCCGTCGTCATTGACACGGAGAGCAAAGTTGCTGGTTCCGGCATCTGTTGAAGCTGTGGTAATATTTAAAGCCGATGAATTAGCTCCGGTATAGTTTTGAGCAATCCTCATGGTGTCTCCTGTCCAAGTGAGGGTGCCGGCTGTTTGCGTCCCTGAATCGGAAATAGTCACTCCGGCTCCAGATACTGTATGGGTATTACCCACATTATTAAGCGTGATCGCCCGGGAAAGATCAAGGACATTTCCGGTTGAGTCAAGTCCGACTCCGCCACTGAAGGTTTGAGAGTAGGTAAGGTTGGCAATGTCAGAAGTAAAAGCAGTCGAGCCGGAAGCGCCGGTTTTACTCAAAGTCAAAAGTTCTCCGTTAAAAGCGGTTGCTGTTGAAGAAAGGGCCAGAGCCGTGCCTGTAGTTAAAGAAGATGAAGAAAGAGCAAAAGCCTCGGCGGTGGTGACTGAATCAAAAGTAAAGGCCGTGGTGTAGCCGGCATGAGCCAGAGAAAGATTAGCGGTTGGAACCGTTAAATCACTCCATGATCCGCCTCCACCTCCTCCAACTGCTCCCCAGGTTGTCCCGTTGTAAACGTTATATGCATTTGTGGTTGTGTTGTAGATGAAAAGACCAGTGGCAGGAGAGACAATGGCGTCTCTTTGGGTGGTCGTCATCCGCGGGCCCAGGAAACCTTTGGTAGTTGAAGTCAGGTCAAGCAGGGCTGTGGCGGCGGGAGCGGTTGTTCCAATTCCAACCAGTCCGGCATTGTCAACAGTTATCCTTGTGTTTGCGTCAGTCGCCCCGCCGGTCCGGAATTTTAGAGTTCCTGATTCGGTTGCCTGAAGAATAATGTCTCCGGTTCCGGCCGCTTGGATAACTGTGGCCTTAGCACTGGATAGAGTAAAATCAGTCGAGGCGGAAGTCGATCTTATCCCCGGACTTGAGGCGGCAATTAGCAGATTGCCGTCAACATTGATATAAGGGATGGCCGATGTCCCTGTCCCTGGCGGAAGCCCCTGCAGGGTTTCGGAGTTTATTGCATAACCCACGTTGGCAATCTGTTGCCTCGGCGTCATCTCTGCATCGCCTCCGACCGTGACACCAAGATATATATTAGTGTTTTCAGTGAAAATTGCATTACCGATTTCCGCTCCACAGTCAGAACCGATCAGAGTAGAGAAAATCCCGTCTTGATCAGGGGTGGTCGAACAAGTCCCGGTCGCATAGAGAGCTGTTCCGCCGGTTGAGACGCTGTAAAGTTTAAACTGGACGTTGGTCGCCGTTGTGATCGGATTGCTTAAAGTATCAGTCAGCCGGCCCTGAAAAGAAAGGATCCGGCCGGCCCGTGTCAAAGCCGTCGGGTAAGCAAATCCAGTCGGGGATTTTAAGAAAAACTGGTTATAAATACCAGCCCCCATGACGGAGACGAAGATTAAAATAATCAGGAAGGCGATGTATTGTTGAAGACCGAAATTACTGAGATTTGTTGAAATTGGTTGAGATTGGTTGTCATTCCCGCGCAGGCGGGAATCCAAGCTAAAAACACCTCTTAAAAATGTAATTAATCGACTGGATCCCCGTCGGAGCCTGCCCTCGACTCCGATCGGGGGCGGGGATGACAATGGTTCAGGGCTTATTAAGGCCTTATTTAAAGACTGTCTTCGTACGAAGACAGTCTTTATCGAAATGTTACCTATTTTCTTGGCCGGGTTCTCCTTCATCCAACCTTGAGAAATACAAAATGAACAGAATTTGCGTAGGGTTGACAGACGGCGATTAATGGTTTTGTGGGGAATATTATTTGATTCTAGGTATGATTTGTATTCAGAAACGGTTTTAATATTGATTGATCCCTGTAGGGGCGAGGTTTCCTCGCCCGTTGATATTAACCAACCGAAAAAATGTCGAAAATCAGAAAGATAATTTTTGATAGAAACGGCTTTTTGGTTTCCCGCAATGAGGTATTCCTTGAATGGGGCTTCCAGATTATAAAGATTATACGTTTCAGACATATATTTTTATCATATAGTAATCTCAATATGCTTGTCAAGAGGTATTTTGTATATTATATGATAGGGTAGGGGCGGGGTTTTCCCGCCCTTAAACACACATATTTAATCGCATTTAATACAATTTCCGCAGAAAATATTATAGAACGTTAATATATCAATAGATATCATTAAGCTTATAATAAAAACAATGACAAATATCAAATGTCAAATAACAATTGAATAATAAATTACAAATTTACAAAAAAATAAAAATAATTTGGTCATTGGTTATTTAATGTTTATAATTTTTATGGTTTGTCATTCCCTCGAAGGAGGGAATCCAGTCGATAATTACTTTTTTGAATGGTGATTTTAGTCTGGATCCCCGTCTTCACGGGGATGACAGCAGTTTTAGCTACCAATTTATCAAATTTATCAATCTCTAATTCCAACTGCTAATTTCAATTAACCTCAATTTAGCTTATTTTACCGCCTTTCGTCTATATGTTGTGTCTGATCTGTTACGAAAACACTACTTATAGTCCTCACGTCATTCCCACGAACTTGGCTGCGCAAGCAGGGGTGGGAATCCAGTCTTTTAAACAAAGACAGTCTTAAATAAGACTGTCTTTAATAAGACTGTCTTTAATTTACAAATAATTGACTTTATTTTTATAATGACTTAAAATTAAGTAAATGAAAAGATCGATCTTATTCTTTATTATTTTACTGATAGTTATAGTTAGTTTTATCGGTGCTTTTGGGCTGTATGAAGTCAAGTTTTTTACTAGTCGGGCCAATGTAAGTAGGGGCAGTTTCTCGATTGACAACTCTTATATCTTCAGCACCCCTTCCCAAGCCAGGGCTAATGGACAAGAAAAAATCCGGTTAACGGTTTTTATTTTAAACAATCAAGGTTTAGGGGTAATGGGCAAAAAAATATTCATCGGGACCGATCCGTCGTTAAATATTGAAACGATTCAAGGCTTGACGGATAACTATGGAAAAGCCTACTTTGATATCTCGTCAACCAAACCGGCCGAGTATTTCTTGGAGATAAAGGCTGATGATACGGCCTTAAAGAGCAAAGCACACTTGGTGTTTAATTAGATTTTGATTTTATCAATTCTTAATTTAGTCTCCAGTGATTCGACGAGCTTTCGAAGCAGCCAGTCGGTTTTATTGACAAGCTCAATAAAGATTTCGTAAGTCAAATCAGAGACTTGGAAATTATTTAAAGGAGGATAAAGGATTGTCAAAGGGCGGTAAGCAAAGTCCTTAATAGGGGATTTAGAGGAATTTAAAGGAGGGTTAGAGGAAATTAAAGGAAAATTAGAGGAGGTTTTAATATCCTTTAGATTTCCTTTATCTTCCTTTAACCCCTTGTTAAAATCTCCAAGGTTAATACCGATTCCCTCCAGACTTGACTTTGGCTTGGAGGAAAGAAACTTATCCTCAGTTAACTCCCTTATATCTCCTTTGACTTCCTCCAGACTTCCTTGACTATAACCTATAAATTGAAGATACTCACCTGTAGTCGTCCTCTTAAATCCTTCCTCAATATTACGAACAACACTTCTGGCCGCATCATCAACTTGGGACTTTCTACGGTATTCAGATTTTGGTAAAGATTCAGTAAATCTTCTAATAAAAAATCGCAAAAGGACTGCATTTGACCAAGGCACAAGATACTTGTATCCTTCAGGGTCTGTCCACGCCCGTGAATTACTTTGTGGTTTTTTGGCAAGTTCCAGCTCTCTCATGGTCTTTGCTGATAGTTGTTGAGAAATCGTATCGTCCATATTTTCATTATAATATTATTTCCTCATTGGCAAATTGCTATGATATATAACTATTTCTTTAGTTTGAAAATGACTTTTAATAACATAGACGATATATATTATTTCGGCAATGATGAGGATTTCCAGTAACCGCGGTTTAATTAAAGAAAACAAAAACAGAAAAAATTTGACGATGATCATCCAGACCGGCAAGATCTCAAGACTTAATTTGACGCTATTTGCTGAAATTGATTTTTTAAAATCAGTCTGGGCAAACAGCCGGAATTTCTCCGGACTTGAAGAGGGGAGGTTGATGGAAAAGTTGCCTTTCGAGTCGGACTTGATGTCAAGGAGAGGAAAGGTGGAAGCTTCGACAGGCTTTACTAAAGCAAAATCTGAAATCCTAAATTTTAAATTCCAAGCTCCAAATAAACTTGTCATCCCCTTGAAGAAGGGGATCCAGGAAATTTTAGTCTGGATTCCCGCCTCCGCGGGAATGACACTTGTTAATATTTGTGACTTGTAATTTAGTGCTTCGGATTTATTTCCGTCATCTCCAAACACAGAAAGTTTTACATCTGTACTTGGTACCGCTTGACCACTCAACATAACTTGATCTCCCATAAAATAGTCTTTTTTATCCAAAGAAACGGTCGGTGGCATGATCACCGGACCGATACTGATGTTATAGTTAACAGGAAAAGGTGGAAGACAAACAGGGGAGCTTAGCCGTCCAAATTGATCTCTGGAGCTCAAGCAAGCCTCACGTTTGGAAAAAGGCGAGAAGCGGTTGTTAAATTGAAAATAGCCTTTATCATCAGCGGTAGTAGTATCAAAGATACCCATTCCTTCAAAAGTTACCAAGGCATTTGGTGAAGTATAACCATCAAGACTAAATTTAAACTCGCCGATGGAGACGGAGTTAGTAATACCGGCAACTGTCCCTGGCGATTGCGAAGGGGTTTTCAGATAAAGAAAACCTAATTGGAGAGGGAGTAGGACGAGTAATAGAGTAAGTAGGAAACGTTTCATTAAATAAGTATATATTAAAATTGCTTTTTACAGAACCTGTTTGTCATCCCCTTGAAGAAGGGGATCCAGACTAATTATCGACTGGATTCCCGCCTCCGCGGGAATGACAGTGATAACTATTAATCTTTCTTACGGAGCATCTGCTTTAATTTCTCAATTTCATCGTGTTCTTTTTTCAATTCTTCCTCAAGATTAGTTTCTTTGACAACGATATTTTTATAAAGCTTGTTGGCGATGAAAATCATAATAATAATGGTCAAAATGACTGCTAAAGCCACTCGCCAAGGAAAGACCCAGACATAAGTGAACATCTCTAGTACTTGACCTTTTTCCCCGTATGACACAGTCAAATTCAATTTATATTTACCCAACATCCATTTTTTTCCCAAACTATTTTCATAGTTGCGGACAACATCGGGAAATATATTTTCCTCTCTGATATTAGTTTGGTCAACCAGAGTGCCAAAAATATTAGTCATAGTAATCACTCCGCGTGGTCTCACATGGTAGTCACTACGATTTAAGATCTGAGTTTCTACTTTAACCGGGCCATATTCAAAAAATCCGGGCGTGAAAAACCGGCTGACTAAAGCTTTCTCCGTTGTTGGTCCAGCCACTTTAATATAGATTAAAGAGGCAATTCTTGAAGTGACTCCGGTGCCGGCTTCTTGGCTTTTTCCGCCAACAGACTGAGGGATAGCGGTGGTTGGTTCAAAATAAACAGCCACATAACGGCCACCGGGACGGGCGTCAACAGGAACATTAATTTTGGCCTGTAAAGAAACTTTGTCCGAAGCGGCAATGGTAATCTGGTCATAAGGAATAGACAACCAGGTTTGGGCGGAGAAGCGGGGAGAAACCTGATTAATATCTTCAATGATTCTTGGCGCCCCCTGACTATTATCAACAATAAAATCGGCAATTCTGACGATGCCGCTGACAGGGAACTCGCTAAAGTTATAAAAACGGATGTTAACAGCCGAATTTTCACCCGGATTAATGGTTATCTCTTGTCTGGCCGGAGCCACAGTCAACGGCAGGACGGACTGGGCCATAACCTGGCCCAACCTAAGCGTTATAATCGTTATAAAAATTATAACTATTATAAATATTATATTTCTTTTGTTTTTCATATTAAAATGTCGGCACGGCCGTATATTTAATTTTATTAAAATAGTATCCGGCCGGTTGTGTACCACCAATTGCGATGCGGTAACAGGCATAGACTGATGAACCGCTGACCGGAACGCTGCTCGTCATAATCTCGGCATTGGTGTCAGAACGGACTTCCGGAGCTTCTTGGTCAGCCGCTGTCTTTGAAGAAAAAGTTCGAGCCGATTCATTATAAAGAAACTTAGCATCGGTTCCCGAGACATTAGCTAAAGAGTAGCCAAAGCCAACATAGGTAGCCATATCAATCCAATCTTGGGAAGTGGTATGACTACAGCCAGTAACATTACATAAGGTATCACGGATACAGGTTCCGGCGGTAAAAGTAAACCCATCGGCTCCTGGAGTGGCGCCGGTACAAACATTACCGCTTTTTCCCATCTGATCATTTTCTTCAATATAGACTTTATAACCGGAAAGAGCATTGGTGGAGACGGTTAGCGTTTGGGCGGTGTTATGAGTAGCAACTGCATAGGTTGAGGAAACCGTTCCCCAAGGAATAGAATAGACGGTTGAATCAGGGGTCGAGGACGTACGAGTAATACCACAGTAAGAACCGGAATCGGCCGTCACCGCGGCCACGCTAAAAGACAGAGTTTCATCAACGGTCGCCGAGACAAAGACGCCTTCAACCGGAGCCACTTTGACATCGCTGTTATCAAGAGTTGCATCCGCTCCATCGCGGGTTTTGACATTGATTTCGTAAACATCAGCTGTCCCTTGGGTGTGTCCGGTATTAATCGGGGCGGGGTTAATCACTCCGGGAGAAGAATCGATCGTGACCGTGATGGCCGAGGCGGCGGCGCAAGCACTTGTCTGCCGGTCAATACGGATAGTGTGATCGGCCGAGGAGGTTCCGCAGGTAATTATTTCGGTGGCCACCCAGTTAGCATCGGTACAGCCGGTCACGGAAATATCCGCTGCGGCGACGGTTGACAGATCAAAACCATTGGTAGCGGCGGTTGAATTCGTGTCAGGGAAACCATCACAGGTTTTGCCGGTCGTATCAAGGGCGGGAAGAGTAATTAGTATGTCACCGTTTGATGGAACTTGATTGACGGTTGTAAAGGCAACTGTCAAACTTCCCGATTGGGTGGCAATGACCAGATCAGCGGCTCCAAGGGCAGTAGCTCCAAGCGGAGTGGCCATATTAAATGTCGTTGTGCTTGGAATACTGGCGACGGAATATGGGGCAGCTTGAGAATAACATCCGGCAAACGTAGCATCGGCAAAACAGACGGCATCTTTTGGAAATAGATGATTGGTATCATTATCAGCATTACCTGAGGCGTCAATGGTAATAATAGACGAGTTAGCCGCTCCGGTCGCTACTCCGGCCCGGTAAGAAAGTCTTGAGTTACTTAAGGTGGCCGAGGCCGAGGTTAAATTAGCCGCATCGAGTTTAGAGGTTATATATAGGTATATTATAATAACCGGGAAAACAACTACCGAAATGATAATTAATCGATATAAAAACTTTTTCATTATAAATATAACAATAGTAATAATAATTTATTTTGTCAAGGGCAATTTTCGTTCTTCTTCTTCTTCTTCTTCTTCTTCTGACGGGCTAAATATTTTTTAACGTAGATGTCATCCCCTTGTAGGAGGGAATCCAGACTTTTAAACAAAGACAGTCTTAAATAAGACTGTCTTTAATTTGCCCCTTGACTTGAAATATCCCGTCTGTTAAAGTTTAAATAATATGGCAATAAAAGAAAGACGGACGAAGATTTTACTCGCATTATATTTACTGTCTGACGTTGAATTTTCTAATGTTTCCTTAGACGAAAAAACCCAAAAAATCTTTGATCTTTCTTTAAATCAAAAGACTAGGGGAACGTTGTCAGGAATGCTTAAGGAAGGGGCGATAGAAAAATCTAAAATAGGGTCTGACCCTCCCGGAGGGTCAGACCCTTATCAGCTCACTGAAAAGGGATTCGCAGAGCTGTGCCTGGAATTTCCTTTCTTTAGGTTCCTCAAGGAAAAATGGGATGGCAAGTGGAGGATTATTTCTTATGAAATCCCGGAAAAAAAACGGGAAATTCGCGACCGTTTGCGCCGGGAAATGCAGGGTTGGGGACTCGGGCCTTGGCACCGATCTTTCTGGCTCACTCCACATCCGATTCTACCTACATTAAAATCTCTAATATCACAAAAAGAAGAAGAAAAATATATTCAAGCCTTCGAGGCTGATCATATTTTTGGCGACCGTGAGATTCTTATTGAAAAGGTCTGGGGTAAATCGAATCTTGATAAATCCTATCGTGAACTTTTCAAAAAATGGCACGAGATTTTGTCATCGAATGACGAAAAGGTAGATAAGTTTAAAAAAGTTATTGCTGAATATGTTAATCTGCTCCGCCAAGACCCCGGTCTTCCTAAAGAATTAATAGGTGAGAGTTGGATTGGGTTTGAGGGGTGGAATATTTTTAAAGAAATTAAGAGCATTTTACTTTCGTAATTTAAAAACGATATCCCCCTCTATGTCCGTCCGTCGTATTTTAATATTTTTGGCTTTCAACATATCTAAAACCTTTTTACTCGGATGACCATAGGAATTGTTTTTCCCAGCACTTATCACAGCTATACTTGGGTCTGCTAAGTCAAGAAATCTTTTAGTCAGTCCGTTTTTTGAGCCATGATGAGGGATTTTTAAGACATTAATATTATGTAGGGGCGATTCTTGAATCGCCCTTAACGATTGTGACAATCTACCTAATACAAAAGGCGACGCATCGCCCGTAAACAACACGCCGTTAAATAAAATTACAGAGGAATAATCATTATCATTGGACGAACTAAAATCTTTAGGCGGCCAGAAAATATCAAATCTGACCTGGATTATTTTTCCTGTAACGGCTTCTTCAATTTTAATTTTTTTGTCTGATATTTTTTGGAGAAGTTTTTTGTAGGTTTTACTGACGATTAAGCCCGAAGTATTTACGGTGATAAATTTATCTATTTTATAACGATCGGCTATAAAAAAATAACCATTATAATGGTCATTGTTTGGATGACTCAGAAAAGCCAATTCAATTTTTCTATCCCAAAACGGCATATATTTGCCCAAGCAGGAAAGAACGCTCTTATCCGGCCCGGCATCAATCAAAACATCAATCTTATTTTTAATTCTAATATAGGCGGCATCGCCTTGTCCAACGTTACAAAAGACGATTTTTGTCCGTTCGTCAAAAAACGAAGATAAAAAAACAGCCAACAAAACAATTAATGAAAAAAAAGAAAACAAAATCAGATCACGGGTTTTTACGGGTGATTCAAACATGGTAGAGGGGGTTTAATTTTATATATTCCCGTATTTTATTTAAATCATTTTCCGTGCGGATAATGTGTTCATAATAATTGCGTTGCCACAATCGTTTATTAAATGGTTTCCACCCATTATTTTTAACACCCACAATATATTCATGTGTTGTTAATGATTTGAACGCGCCGACGATATCACCGATTGTAGGGGCAACCCTTGTGGTTGCCCTATTATCATCACGGGATATAAAATCATGGGCGGGATTATTACGGGCGGGTACAAGACCCGCCCCTACAATATGAATTATCATATGAATATGATCCGGCATTATTTGAAATGCGTCCAATTCGATCATATTGAAACGTTCCGGTATTTTATTCCACAATTTTTCAATCATATTTCCGATATTATTTAAAATCATTTTTTCGTTAATAATATTCCCAAACAAACATTTTCGATTTTCTGTACAAATGGTGACAAAATACAACCCCGATTTCGAATAATCGTAATTTTTTAATCTGATCGATTGACGATTTTTAATCATATTAGAATTGAATAAATACAAATGGCAATTTTGCCAACGTTTCAATGATCCAGACGAGATAGCTCAAAATGCTATAAGAAATTAAACTGGGAATATATCCAAGAAAATAATTAATCTTTCCCAAAATCGCCGTTAGAAATCCAAAGACCATAAGAGGCGGAATCGTTTCGGCCACGAGCAAATTAGCCAAAGGAGAGATCAAAGAGACCTGTTTAAAATAAAAAAAGATTATTGGCACGGTAAAAACCTGCGCCGCCATAGTCAGATGGAGATTTTTTATAATCCAATTATTATTTTTACCTTGTCCAAAAAGAATAATTCCTAAAGTAGCTCCATATGAAAGTTGTAAAGAAACTGTTTTTAACCAGTCCGGCCAAAAGATTAAAATAAAAATTAAAGAAAGAAAAAGGGCATATAAAGTATAGTTTTTTCTTCCAGTTAGAATTGCTACGTGTGTGAGAACGCCCATAAAGGCAGCTCGAATAATTGGGGCTTTTGGTCCTACAAAAATTACGAATAAAATTATAATTAGTATCGTTATCAAAGTAGATAACTGTTTGCTAAGAAATTTAGTAATAGAGCTAATCATCGCAGCAAGTAAGGTAATATTAATGCCAGAAAGGACGACTAAATGCAAAAGTCCAACAACCTTTAATTGTTGATAAAATTCTTTAGTCGTTTTTAAATTTACTCCAAAAATTATCCCATTTAGCAATGAGGCTTCAGGTTCGGGCAAATACGAGTTTATTACGTTGGTAAAAATTGACGGGTTGAGCATAATGATTGTGTTTTGTCATCCCCGTGAAGACGGGGATCCATCTTAGTCTGGATTCCCGCCTACGCGGGAATGACAGCATGAAATTGATAATTATAAAACTATCAAGCTCTTTATTTTTTCAAACACGCTTTTATTAACGGCTTTTTTAGTCAATAATTCATCAATCGTCAAGTAAGGTCGATTAATAATAATTTTATTTGCCGTTACCTGCCCTATTCCAGGTAGTTGGTCGAGTTCTTCGATTGTGGCTGAATTGAGATTAATTAATTGATTGTTTGTTGAGGTGTTTGTTGTAGGGGCGTCATTTATGACGCCCATATTTGGCAAAACATAATCCAACGTCCGTTGATTTTGAACAAAAATTCCATTATTAATTTCTGAAATTGAGGGGACGTAAATTTTTTCTTGGTCTGATAGAATTCGAGCCAGATTAAAATTACGATTAAAAAATATCACGTCTGCCTCATCAGAAAGGCCGCCGGCTTTATCAATAACTTCCTTTATCCGAGCCCCAAAGTCTACTTGATAGAGATTCGGTTTTTTGACGGCGCCGGAAACGTCAACGAAGATTTTATTTGAGGATACGATTTCGTCGGAGGATCGGTCAAGACCGACCCCTACAGCCTGCTCATTATTATTTATGTACAAAAATATGGCCGTGATTGTAATAATCAAGGCCACAGTTAATAGAATAATCTCCAAGAGATATTTTTTTGACTTTTTTAACAAGGGCGCGAATGATTTGAAAAAGCCGGACATATATTAATTTGATTATTTAATTACGAATTACGAATGACGGATTAATTCGTAATGCGTAATCCGTAATTGTTTAATTGTTTTATAATGTGTATTAATAGTCAATCGCTTATAACCTACAAAAATGGTCTAACGGAGCATTAGGAAGGGATTATTTTGATGAATGATGTCATCCCCTTAATTTCCGTCTTCACGGAAATGACGAGAGAGAATAAATACTACGATTACTATTGCTAATATTATTCCACCCGTTATTTTAAACGGAAAGGCGTAGAAGATGGTCGAGCCAAAAATCGTCGGAGAGTTTTCTCCAAATCTAATTTCGGTTGAAAGATTATATTTTCCGATAAAAAATCCGGACAAAATTAAGGTAGAGACGCAAAATTTTGCGTCTCTACGGTCACCACATTCAACCGATGCCGATGGCGTCGCCTCCAATAACCGTTCCGATTCAGCCAAAATATTTTTTGAAATAATATCGTACTTTATTGTTTCCCCAAAATTACCTTTTAAGCTAATTTGACCTTCCGGTTTCATCATGTTCTTTCCTTTATTAACAACAGTTAAAACGACCGGAATTTGATCTGAGCTATCAAAGAATTTGATATTCTGGCCTAAAGTTAACCCGCCGCGAGTAGAAAAAAGGGATATTTTTGGCTTAATATCAATATTACCGGAATTAGAAATAGTCACCAAGATATTTGAACCAATTGTGGCTTTAGCTCGTGCTGAACCAATTCCTTCACTGGCGGTTGGGGGAGTTGTCTCGGCCAAAAGACTATAGTAATAATCACCGTCAGTAATATTTTCAGGTATTCTTATTCTCAGTAAAATCTGTTGAGAGCCATTGGTTTTTAAAAAAAACGGTTGATCAAGTGTTAAGTCGGCATTATCTAAACTAAATCTAACCGGTCCTTCAAACTCTGGTTTAATTCTAATATTGCCAAGATTGTCTTTGGTCTCAAAAGGTAATATTTTTAAATTTAAAAAAGTAGGATCTCCCAGATTATCTAATTTGTAGGCAACCATAATCGCCTTACCAGGCTTGATAAATAGTTCAAGAAGGGGAGGAGAGAGGGAGAGGGAGACCTGTTGAGCACTGGCATTGCCAGAATAAACAAATAAAAAAATAAACAAATAAAAAAATAAAAGAAAAAAATTATAAATAAATTTGTCATTCCCGTGAACTTGACTGCGCAAGCAGGGACGGGAATCCAGACTAAAATCACTATTTAAAGATGTAATTGATAGACTGGATCCCCTCCTACGAGGGGATGACAGTTTTTGATATTTCATTAGTAACTCGGTGTTGCCACGAAATTAATAACTGTTTGATAGCTTCCGGCCGGCTGAATCGATGAAATATTGGCTTTAAAAGTAACGGTTGAGGAGCGATTTTTCCCAACGTTAATACTTGTCATAACGGTGGCCGGAGATTCTGCCGATGTTCGGTCCGGAAACGGTCGATAGTAAGTTGAGTCAATAAAATCAGCCGGAATATCATTGCCGGACATGCCGTAGCCAAAGCCATAAGCTGACGCTGATGACCAAACTTTTGCCAATGATTCATTGCAGGTATTGGCTCCACCATCACAACTTGTGTCAGGAATAACATTTAAGGACTGAGTTTTGAGCGGCCCTTCTTCAATCGCGGTTACCTGATACTGTCCGGCCCCGCCAAAATAAACGGTTAGATTAGTGGTCGCCGTTGATGGGGTGCTGGGGACTAAAGTCCCAAAAGCAATATTGATATCAGAGATAGAAAAACGGAAAGGAATGATTGAATGAAGGTACTGAAAACCGGCTTTAACAACATATCCGGTTGAAGAGTATTGGCCGGCGGCCAGTTGCCCGACCGTATCAGCCAATTTATAACTGGTTGAACTTTTATTGCCGCCGGCAATTTCAACATTTGCCGATTCTATTTTAAAACGAGAGGAGTCCATGGGGATAGCCGAAACCTCTGGAATTATAATCGTTATAAAAATTATAAATATTATAAAGATTATAAACTTACTCATATTAATCTCCCTTTTCAAACTTCTCAATTAACTTCTCCATTCTAGTCGCCGATTTTTTAATTATTTCAAGCTGGTGGTCGCCAACAAAGTTTTGAGCCGCCTCCCGAATATTTTTTAAATGATTTTTTATAAGCAATGACAAAAATAAAAAAGTTTCCTCTTTGGTTTTTTCACTTTTTATTTTTAATTTTTCGCTTTCTATCTTTTCTTGTCCCATAAACATGGCAAATGGTGTAATAAAAGCTAAAGAAATAATAGGAAGCAAAGTTCTGAAGTCCTGGCTGGCTGGCAAACTCAAAAGAAAGAAAATAATTAAAGTAATCGTTGTGGTTATCGAAATGATTGGCTCAAGAATTAAAGTCAAGGAAAAAAGGAGAAAGTAAATAAGAAAGAAAAAAGGCGAAATCAGTCCGCCGGTTGAATTGACGATCCCCATGATTATCAAAGTGAAAATAACAGATTCGATCAGTCGTGAATAAATATTTTTAGAGACAATAAATTTTTTTGCCAAATAAAGCAGGATAAAAAGACTGGCGCTAATTTGCAGGTCATACTGAGCCAAATTAGTCTTAGGGAGAATAAAAGTTAAAACTATTGTAAAAATCAGAATTAATGCATGGACGATTTCTTTGGACATAGTTTAAATATAACAAAATTTATGTTAGAATATCAAAATGACAAATAAACAAGTTAATCCCAATTTTGCTACTGATGTTGTAAATGAGCTTAAAAAAGTCAGCTGGCCTTCTCGTGTCGAGACGATCAGGCTGACAACCATCGTCATAATTGTTTCCTTGATAATTGGACTTTATGTGGGTATAATAGATGTCTTGTTGGCGAAAGGATTGGAATTCGTAACCAAGTTCAGATAAAAATCGTAAGTCTTAAATATCAAATCACAAATAAATAATAAATATTAAACTTTAAAACGTTTAAAATTTGAGATTTAAAATTTATTTGGAACTTGTAATTTAGAATTTATTATTTAGACAATGGTTAACTCAACACAAATAGCAGTAGAACAAACAGAGGCTTTAAAGACTAATGTTCCGGCCGCTCCAACCGGACCTGTGCCCAAATGGTATGTCATTCATATTCAAACCAGTTATGAAGGACGGGTTAAACAGGCGCTTGAACAGAGAGTAAAAAGTTTAGGCGTTGAAGATAAAATTTTTGAAATCGTTATTCCAACGAGAGAAATAATTGTTGTTAAAAAAGGTAAAAAAACAAAAGCTACGGAGAAAGTTTTTCCAGGATATATTTTGGTTAAGATGATTTTGAATGACGATTCTTGGTTAGTGGTAAGAACTACAGAGGGAGTGACAGGATTTGTTGGGGCAGGACTTAAGCCCACCTCAATTTCAGACAAAGAAGTCGAAGCAATCATGAAGTTCGTCAAACAGGAACAGCCAAAGTTTAAATCTAAATTTTCTGTTGGGGAAGCTGTTAAAATCACAGACGGACCTTTTTCTGATTTTCTCGGGAGTATTCAGGAGATTGATGAAGAAAAAGGAAAGATCAAAGTTTTAGTCTCAATATTTGATAGAGAAACACCGGTGGAATTAGATTTCTTGCAGGTGACCAAATTATAAAAGCTCGATACCGAAATTTTTTATCGGAAAACAACAAACCGAAAAAAATTTAATATCTTCGCTTTTATAAATACTGATGTTGTCATTCCCGCGGAGGCGGGAATCCAGACTATAATTACATTTTTAAATTAGAAAAATATGCTCAAAAAAATAAAAATTATTCTCAAACTAAACCTGGCGGCCGGTGAGGCAACTCCGGCGCCTCCAGTTGGTCCGGCTTTGGGCCAACACGGCGTACCGATCATGGAGTTTATAAAAGAATATAACGCCAAAACGGCCAAAATGAAGGGCCAGATTATTCCGGCCGTTATTACCGTCTTTGAAGATCGAAGCTTTACATTTGTCACAAAACTTCCACCGGTTGCAGCTATGATTAAAAAGAAACTGTCGTTACAGAAAGGTTCCGGTAAACCAAACACAGAAAAAGTTGGAACGTTAACAAAAATTCAATTAGAAGAAATCGCTAAAGAAAAAATGGGGGATTTGAATGCAAATGATGTTCCAGCCGCCATGAAAATCATCGCCGGCACAGCAAGGAGTATGGGGATTGATGTAGAGAATTAATTCATTAAAGAATTACGAATTGCGAATTACGAATTAGTTTTAATCCGTAATCCGAAATCCGTAATAGAATAATTAATAATTTTTTAAAAACAAAATGGGTAAAGTTAAACCAAGATTAATCGGAGATACTGAAGTTGAAGAAAAGCAAAAAAAAGAACAAAAAGCCAAGTCAATGGAAAAGAAAATGATGAAGAAAAAGGATGTGGAAAAGGACGTTGTTGAAAAAAAATCAAAATCTCCAAAATCTTCAAAGACGATAACCGTTAATTTGCATGGTAAAAGTTATTTGGAAGCGAGAAAAATGATTGACAGAAATAAATATTATTCATTGGAGGAAGCAATTTTATTATTAAAAAAAATCAAACCACCTAAATTTGATCAATCGGTCGAACTTCATTTTGTTATGGACGAAACAGGGCTAAAAGGAGAGGTTGAACTGCCATTTTCGACTGGAAAAATTGTCCGGGTAAAAGTCGTCGACGATAATGTTTTAAATGATTTGGAAAAGGGTAAAATCGAATTTGATGTTTTAGTCACTCACCCATCTTTTATGCCTAAGCTAGCTAAATTTGCTAAAGTTTTGGGTCCAAAAGGCCTTATGCCCAATCCTAAGGCAGGGACAGTTTCAACAAAACCGGAAGAAGTCGTAAAAAAATTTGAAAAGGGAATGCTGAGGTGGAAAACGGAAGCGAAATTTCCTTTAATTCATCAGATGATTGGTAAAATTTCCTTTGAAGAAAAAAAATTAATTGCTAATGCAGAAAAATTTATCGAAGCCGTCGGCAAGATTCACATCAAAAACGCTTTCATTAAGACGACCATGAGCCCCTCAATCAAACTCGAACTTACAAAATAATTTTAACTTGCGTTTGTTGTCATCCCCTCGTAGGAGGGGATCCAGTCTATAATTACATTTTAAAGAGGTGATTTTAGTCTGGATTCCCGCCTTCGCGGGAATGACACGTTTTCTATATCTTAAATTTCCTCTTGGCCAAATCAATAATAATGTTAGATGCGTCTTCAATAGTTATGTCCGATCCGGTTCGAATAACTAAATCATAGTGATAAGCTTTGCAGTGATTATGATTAAAGAGCGATTCGACAAACTCCCTTCTTTCTTTATCTGACTCCTCAATTCTTTTTATTGCTTCGGGACGCGAAATATGTTCATAGGTCATCTGCCAAATAATCCGTTGATCTAATTGACAGATCATCCTTATATTTAGTGCATGAGGAAAAAGAAAGTTAGCACCTCTACCTAAAATTATTACATGACCTTTTAATCCGACCAAGGTCATAACTTTAATTAAATGCCGTTGATATCCGGAAAGGCGAGCAAACCTTTTTCCAAAAGTTTTGGCGGTAATAATATCCGCTAATGGCAGTCTTTTTTGATCAAGAGAACTAATTAATTCTTCTTCTAGAGCTTTATCTTTAGCTATTTTGTCAATCAGTTCATGATCATAGACCTTCCAAGGTTTTCCCAACTGTGAAGCGATTAAGTTGGCGGTAGATTTTCCCCCGCTGCCCATTTCTCGGGAAATTGTAATAAGAGGTTGAGATCCGTTTGATTGTAGGGGCGGACCTTCGTGTCCGCCCTTTTTGGCAGGAAAAAAATTCTTTTGAAAAATCTCGAAGATTTTTTCCATAAAATATAAATGTTATAATAATTATAAATATTATAACATTTATTTAAACAAATGGACTATCTTATAAATAAAGAAAGTGCGTTTTGGTCATATCTTTCCCAAGGGCAGCGTGACCTTCTTGATCAGGGTTTATATTTAATGGATGATATTATCCGCGATCACGCCTATCAGTTTAAAGACTACTCTTTTTTGGTTTTTCCTTTTGCCAAGGCCTATGAAGGATTTTTAAAACAGATATTCAGAGATAAAAAACTGATAAGCCGCCTTGATTATATTTCTGATCATTTAAGATTGGGGAAATTAATGTCACCAAATTTAATCGGAAAATTAGGACCGGACTCTCTTTATTTAAAAATAGAAAACGGATATTCAAAAGAGTTAGCTGAAAAAATTTGGCATGTCTGGAAAAACGGACGCAACCAAATCTTTCACTATTTTCCCCATAATATAAAAGCAATTTCCTTCAACGAAGCCAGGGGAATTTGTATGGATATTTTGAGGACAATGGAAGAAGTCTTCGACAAGTTAGAAAGTTCATCAAGTTATAAAGTTCATAAAGTAGATCAAGAAGTTACTTGATAAACTTGAAAAACTTGACAAACTTGATAAACTAATTTATGAAAGGTCTAACATCTGTTCAGGTTTCTCAATTTCTAATTCAGTACGGCTTTAATATAATTACAGAGCAGAAGAAAAAGTCAATCCTTTTTAAATTTTTTGAACAGTTTAATAACTTTCTAACATTATTATTGATTAGTGCGGCGGGTTTTTCATTTTTTTTAGGGGAGACACTTGATGGCGGTTTAATCATTGGGATTGTGATTTTAAACGGATTTTTTGGTCTTTATCAGGAAGCAAAAGCGGAAGAATCATTAAAAGCTCTTAAACAAATGACCGTTACCAAAGTCCGCGTCATTAGGGATGGTAAACAGGTTGAGGTTGACAGTAAATATTTAGTTCCCGGGGATGTTGTTTTTTTAGAAGAAGGGGTTAAAATTCCGGCTGATGCAAAAGTAATTGAAACAATTAATTTGGAAGTCAACGAATCAGCTTTAACAGGAGAATCTCTATCAGTTTTTAAAGCCGTTAAGGACAAAGTATTTTCTGGAACGATCGTTGCTCGCGGCCGAGGTTTAATTAAAGTTGAAAAAACTGGAGACAGAACGAAATTTGGCCAAATTGCTGCTAACCTAATGTCAATTGAAGATGGCAGCACTCCTCTTCAAAAAAAACTAGCTAATCTAACAAGATTTATTGGCATCGGGGGAATAGTTCTATCAATAATTGTTTTTTTGGTTTCCTTATTTGAAGGAACCGGTTATTTCCCGGCATTTTTATTATCAGTTTCTCTTGCGGTCGCGGTAGTTCCTGAAGGATTACCGGCCGTTATGACAATCACATTAGCAATTGGTATGAAAAAAATGGCTTCAAAAAAAGCCATCGTCCGAAAATTATCAGCAATTGAAGCTTTAGGTAGCATTACATTGATCGCGACTGATAAAACGGGGACATTGACGACCAATAAAATGCAGGTGAAGGAGATATTTGTTGATAATAAAACAATTAATGTAGGGGCGGATTTAATATCCGCCCGTTCTAAAGGGCGATTACAAGAATCGCCCCTACAATTGTTGACGTTGAACGGAATTCTCTGTTCGACGGCCTCTCTCGTTTATATCCATGATCACGGTGCCTGGGACGTATTGGGCGATCCGACTGAAGGAGCTCTTCTATTCATGGCCCAAAAACAGGGATTGAATATTGAAGAAATACGAAAGAATTGGCAGTTAATTGATGAAAAACCTTTTGATAGTGTGACGAAGATGATGAGTGTGGTTGTTAAAGGTCGGACCTTTCCCAAGGTCCGACCTTATATAACGTTCTCCAAAGGTGCCCCCGAATCAATATTAAACATCTGTGACAAAATCATGATCGGGAATAAAGAAATAAAATTAACGGAAGATGAAAAAAAGAAAATAAAAAAACAGGTTGACGAATGGGCGAGCAAGGGTTTAAGAGTGCTGGCATTTTCCAAAAATAAAGCGTTTTTGGGTATGGTCGCCATCTACGATGCTCCCCGTCCTGAAGTAAAAGAGGCAATTCAAAAGGCAAAAAAAGCCGGTATTAAGGTAATAATGATCACAGGTGATAATGAAAAGACGGCTGAAGCGATTGGAGTTTCAAGTGGTTTGATAAAAATCGGTGACGAAATTTTGACCGGTCTTCAACTGGAAGAATATAATGATGATGAACTATTAAAAATATTACCTCGTGTAAAAATATTTGCCCGGACCAACCCTTTTCAAAAACACAGGATCGTCTCGCTCTATCAAAAACTAGGTGAGATTGTTGCGGTTACTGGGGATGGTGTGAACGATGCGATTGCCTTAAAGCAAGCCGATGTTGGAGTAGCGATGGGAATAGTTGGGACTGATGTAGCCCGTGAGACAGCTGATATGGTGATTACCGACGATAACTTTGCCACAATTGTCACGGCCGTTGAAGAAGGAAGAAATATTATCAATAGTATTAAAAATGCCATTAAATATTTATTGGCGAGCAATGTTGCAGAAGCAATTGCCCTACTGGTTGGTCTTATTTTAGGACTACCAACTTTATTTTATCCGATCCAACTTTTATATATAAATTTGATTACCGATGGACTGCCGGCCCTAGTGTTGTCTTTTTCCCCCCGTGACCCAAATGCCATGAGTATTACTCCGGAAAAAGAAATGGTTTTATTAAAGAATAAGGATCGGTCATACATTGGAGTAGTTGGTTTTGTAGGGGCGATTCTTGTAATCGCCTCCTATTTTATTTTCTCCGGTCAAAAGTTAGGGGGGACGGCCGCTTTTTCAGTCTTAACAATGATCCAATCTTTTGTCTTTATCGATCTCTGGTTAAGCCATCGTCATATTCACGAAAATATTAAACATCTTTTTTCGCCTTTATTTATCTTCGCTTTTATTTTGCCGCTGGTCTTTCAATTTATCATTTTAAGTCACCCGTTTTCGGCGGGAATATTTAAAGTTATGCCAGTTTCAACACTGATATATTTTAAATTTGTTGGCCTTTCGGTGTTAGTCTTGACAGGGATTTTTATTGTGAAGAAGATGATAAAATTACGCTAATTTCTTTACTGCATTAACGATCGCCTGCGCATCAATTTCTTCATAATGGAGTAGTTCATCAGGCGAGCCGGAACGAGGGAGTTTACGGACACATAAGTGGGAGTAATTTTCAATTTTCAATTTACAATTTACAATGACGTCAGTCACCGCTTCTCCGATGCCGCCGGCTGGATAATGATCTTCGACGACGATCACGTTTTTGATTTCTTTTGTCAATTGATTAATCGATTGTACATCCAGAGGTTTGACCGAATAAACATCAAGGACGACCGTTTCAACCCCTTTATTTGTCAGTTCTTTCTGCGCCTTCAACGCCTCATGCAACGTTACACCTGCCGCAATTATTAATGATTTAAAATTATTAGATTTTTTAATTACGGATTGCGAATTACGAATTTTAGAATAGTGAATTTTACTTCCGCCAATGACAAATTTTTCTTTGTTATCATAAATCACCGGTGTTTCTTTGCGGTTGGTTCTCAAATAAAATAATCCATCGTTCTTTGCCATTATTTCAGTTAATTTAAAAGCGGAAACTGCATCTGACGGATATAAAATAGTACTGTTCAAAATACTCCGGAACATGGATATATCCTCAAGACCCATTTGTGAGGGGCCGTCAGGACCGATTGAAACGCCACAATGCGAACCGACGATCTTTAGATTTGGAGCAGAATATTGGGCCATCCGCAACTGGTCAAACCCTCGGGTTAAAAAAGCAGCAAAAGTTGAGGCAAAAGGAATAAATCCCAGTTTTGCCATTCCAAGTGCAGTGGTGATCATATTTTGTTCGGCAATAAACATTTCAAAGTATCTTTCTGGAAATTTTTTGGCAAACTTTTCCGAATAAGTGGAATTTGACATTTCGGCGTCCAACGCGACGATTTTATCATTGACGTCACCAAGAGCCAGTAGAGCATTGCCGTAAACAAGGCGAGTAGCAATCATAGACCCGAGTTCATATTTGGGTTGTAGGGGCGGACCTCCGTGTCCGCCCTTTTTGTTATTCCAAGTTTTTGGCAACAATATCTTTCCTCTTACGTCGTGGTCAACTTTCCCCAACTCTTTCAATGCCGATTCCAACATATCTTTCGGCAATGGTTTTCCGTGCCAGCCATCTTTGTTTTCCAAAAATGAAACACCTTTGCCTTTTATAGTTTTGGCCAAAATAATTGTAGGTTTTTGTAGAGACGCAAAATTTTGCGTCTCTACGTAAGCATCATAAATTTTGTGAAGATCATGCCCATCATCAACCGTAATCACATTCCATCCAAACGCCTCAAATCTTTTTTTATACGTTTCTAAATCCCAGCCGAGCATCGTTTCCGTGCTTTGGCCAAGTCGGTTAATATCAGCAATGGCAATCAAATTATTGAGTTTATAATACGAGGCAATCTGAACGGCCTCCCAGACCTGACCTTCAGTCATTTCGGAATCACCGAGCAAAACAAAAATTTTAGGTTGTAGGGCGTAGTTCGTAGTTCGTAGGGGCGAATCATGATTCGCCCGAAAATTTAGTTTTAATCCAAGCGCCATCCCGACCCCGGCGGACAGTCCTTGTCCTAACGATCCAGTTGCCACATCGGCGTATTTAAACCTAAAAGTCGGATGACCTTCAAGATCAGAATTTATTTTTCGCAACCGCATTAATTCCGGATATGAAATAGCTCCGGCGGCGTGATATAATGCATATATTAATGGAGAAGCGTGGCCTTTAGAAAAAACGACTCGATCATTAGCAAAGCTCTGGACACCCTTGGGGTGGCGGAGATCAGATTTAAGGAAACCGCCGAAAAAAAGCGTTGTCATCAGCTCAACGGCAGACAAAGAAGTCGTCGGGTGACCAGACTTGGCCTCAGTCGTTGAAGTCAAAATATCATAACGGATCAGTTGACAAAGTTTTTTCAATTTATTTTCCATTGAATAATAGCCCATTATACATTAATAAATTTTTTTATGGAATTAATTATAGCATATTTTATTTTAATAAGAAAAAATAAAAAATTAATTAAGTTTTGAAACCACTTTAGTGTTATTTAGTGTTATAATGTGTTTTTAAATAACGTTATGCCTGAAAAAACTACTCAAAATCAATGGAGAGATGTATTATCAAAAATTAACAAAAGTCCTCTTTCATCAAATTTATCAAGATTTCAAAAACCAGATTGGTTACCGCCTAAATTAAAACAAGTGGATAGATTAACAGGCCTTCCCATATTAAATAGTGAAACTAGAAATATATTAGTAGGGGAACTTTCTCAATGTATAAAAAATAATGAGAAATGGGCCTGTTTATATATGGATGCAGATCAATTAAAAACTGCAAATGATAGACATGGAAGAAGTTTTGGTGATGCATACATTAATTGGGAGACAACAACAACCATTGATACGTTAGAAAAAGCTTCGTTGACAGACAAAACAACTGTGCGAATGGTTCGCCCATCTCACGCAGCAGATGAAGTCATAATATGGTTTTTTAATTTAACAGATGAAGATATGCAAAAAATACATAAAATACAAGAATCAGTTGGAACACCCGTTTCAATACCAGAATTATCTTTTACTTTTTCTTTATCAGCCGGTTTATTAACATCAGACGATTATGCTATAAAAGATTCTTTAAATAATACGCAAAAATATTTATTGTCTGATCCAAAAACACAGCCTTTTGAATTATTTCAAGTAATTGAAGAAAAAACAGAAGAATTAGCTAAAGTCGAAAAAATAGCAAAAGATTTGCACAGGTTACCATTAGCAGAGTTAATGCAACAGAAAAATATTAGTGCTTTAATTACCGTAATGAAAAATAATTTGGGGGGAAGTCGGATTAGCGAACATTTGTTGGAGTTAATTCTTAAACTTCAGTCTATTCAAACAATTAGGTTACTGGGCAATCATATCGATAATAAAATATACCGTGAGATGTTAACAGGATTAGGTGTGAAAGCAGAGGATTTAAACAACGTGGAATCACCTAATAAATTAATAAGTCTTTTTCGTAATTTATTTGGTGAAATTGATGAGGAGTAGTTTATATGATCTTTTAACTCTTCAAAGTCTGACTTTATTTATAAACCTCATGTGTCCCAATATCGATAAAACCAACAGATTTTGCGTCTAGAAACTCAAAAAGAATTCTAATATGATAATCAACTGAAAACGACCAGTAACTTGAAATCTTTCCGGTTTAGTTGTCATCCCCTTGAAGAAGGGGATCCAGTCGATAACTACATTATAAAATGATATTTTAGTCTAGATTCCCGCCTCCGCGGGAATGACTAAGTATAGAAGAATTTTATTTTTTTAATAACTCTTTAATCGACTTCATCTTCCTTAATTTTTTAACAGTCTTTTCTTTTTTATAACTGTTGATTGTCAATAGAGCTTCTTTTTCATCATATATTTGAGTTTTTTTATTCACAATCATATATTTATTATAATACATAACAAAAATTGTCAAGATGAAATAGTTAATCATCCAAAGTTGAAGTATCTCCAACAGGCAGCCCAAGTTCTTGAGCCTTAAGAACTCTTCTCATGATCTTTCCCGAGCGGGTTTTTGGAAGTTTTTCAACAAAATCAATTTCGTCCGGGGTAGCGATTGGGCCAATTGATTTGCGGACGGTTTGGACAAGTTCCGCTTTTAATTCATCAGATGGCACAACTCCTTGTTTTAAGATGACGAAAGCTTTAATTGACTCGCCTTTTATCTCGTGAGGTTTACCGATGACGGCGGCCTCAGCCACTTTAGTGTTTGAAACAAAAGCCGATTCAAGTTCTGCCGAACCAAGCCGGTGGCCGGAAACTTTTATTACATCATCATTTCGACCGACGATCCAAAAATAACCATCCTCGTCGATCTTGGCCGAATCCCCAGCAAAGTATACGTTAGGAATTTTCTCAAAATAAGTCTCTTTATATCTCTCCGGATTATTATAGACATCAAGAAACATTGAAGGCCAAGGCTTTTTGATAATCAGATATCCCTGAGTATTGACGGGAACTTTATTTCCTTTCTCGTCAACAACGTCGGCTTCAATGCCAAAAAATGGTTTAAAAGCGCTACCCGGTTTTAGTCTGACCGAAGGAATCGGAGCAATCATAAACATGCCCGTTTCCGTCTGCCACCAGGTATCCATAATCGGTAATTTTTCACGTCCAACATGCTTATAAAACCACAACCAAGCTTCTGGATTAATCGGTTCGCCGACTGACCCCAAAATTTTAAGTGATGAAAAATCGTATTTTTTCAAATGTTCTTCGCCAAATTTCATCAAAGCCCGAATGGCCGTTGGAGCAGTGTAAAATTTTGTAATTTTATATCTATCAATCAGTCTCCACCAGACTTCAATGTCAGGAAAGTCGGGAGTTCCTTCATACACGAACGTAGTTATTCCGTTTATCAATGGGGCGTAGAGAATATATGAATGACCGGTAATCCAGCCGGCGTCAGCCGTTGACCAAAAAATATCATCGGGTTTTATATCAAAAACAAATTTTAAAGTAGCATAAATGCCGACCATATAACCACCATGTCCGTGAATAATTCCTTTTGGTTTGCCAGTTGTTCCGGACGTGTAAAGTATGAAAGCCGGGTCAGACGATTCCATGACTTCGGTCGGGCACTCGGCGCTTTGTTTGGCAACTAAATCATTCCATTTAATATATTTTATTCGTATATTCGTATCATTCGCATAAAAATTCGCATCATTCGTATCATTATTAATTCTATTAACAACAATCACATACTCCACTGTCTTATTTTCTTTTAACGCTTCGTCAACATTTTTTTTCGATTCAATCACTTTTTCCCCGTAAGGATAAGAATTGGAACAAATAACGATTTTGGCTTGAGCGTCCTCAATTCTGTTTTTTAAAGCGTCGGCGGAAAAACCACTGTAAACAACCGAATGGACGGCGCCGATTTTTAAGCAGGCAAGCATGCTGATAAACTGTTCAGGAATTCGAGGAAGATAGATAGTGATTTTATCTCCCTTTTTGATTCCAAGCGACTTTAAACCATTAGCAAATTTAGAAACTTCATCATTAAGTTGTTTATAGGTAAATTTACGTTCACTCAGATCTTTACCCTGAGCGGAGTCGAAGGGCTGAGCAACCCAAATCAAAGCAGTTTTATTTTTTATATCAGTGTTCATCCAGCGGTCAAGGGCGTTGGCGACGATATTTGTCTGCCCGCCCACAAACCATCTTGCATAGGGATATTTCCAGTCAAGGATTTTATCCCAAGGTTTATACCATGAAAGTTCAAGCGCAATCTTTTCCCAATAGGCTTCTGGATTTTTTATCGATTCAACGTAGAGTTTTTCGTAATCAAGCATAAATTCATTATACACTTTTTTTCTCCCCTTGAATATTTCTTCGTTTAAGATATGATATTAATCATCAATGAGCAATAATAAAATTTTATTTAAAAAAACCCAGTTTTTAAAAGAAACTTGGTCATACATTGCGCCGACCTGGGAAGAAATGGGGTTAATCTGTCTTGATCTTGGAGTTGAGATTAATGAAAGTAAAAAAAAATTTGATACTTTGATTACATTAGCTAAAGGTGGATGGACTTGGGCCCGCACGATGGCTGATATTTTACAGGTCTATGAACTTTCCAGCTTCAAACTGTCTTTTTACGATTCGTCCTCTCCGGGAATAAGATTAAAAAAACCTTTGTTGGAAATCCCCTTAACTATTCCTTTAGCCAAAAAAAAAGTAATTTTATTTGATGATGTTAATGATTCCGGCCATAGTTTGAAATACGCAATAAAATATTTAGAACATTTTGGCCCCTCTTCAATTACGACGGCGACGCTTTTTCACAAACCGAAATTTGCAATAATCAAACCGGATTTTGTAGGGAGCGAGACCGATGCCTGGATAGTCTTTCCCCACGAAAGACGCGAAGTGATTGACGGACTGGCAATGAAATGGAAAAAAAACGGTCTGAAAATTAAGGAAATTAGAGAAAGATTGATAAAAATCGGTTTGCCGGAAAAAGAAGTTAATATATTTTTAAAATAACCAATGATTGTTATTGTTGATTTTGGTTCTCAAACAACCCATTTGATCGGACGAAGGATAAGGGATTTAGGAGTAAAATCGGAAATTGTCCTGCCTCAAGATGCGTTTAAATCAATTAAAAAATTAGCACCACGAGGAATTATTTTATCAGGCGGTCCGGCTTCTGTCTTTGGAAAAGATGCTCTACTCGTTGATAAGGCAATTTTTGAATTAGAAATTCCCGTCCTTGGAATTTGTTACGGCCTGGAAGTATTAGGACAAATACTTGGTGGAAAAGTCGCCCCTGGTAAGAAAAAAGAATATGGCCCCGCCTTCATTAAAATTACGGCGGGCAAGCGTACAGATTTGTTTAAAAACATTCCAAGTGAACTTCGTGTCTGGATGAGCCACTTCGATCAAGTAGTCAAATTACCAAAAGGAATGATTAGATTAGGATCAACGTCAGCGGTCAAATACGCTGCTTTTGCTGATGAAAAAAAGAAAATTTACGGAATTATGTTTCATCCGGAAGTCCATCACACACAGTATGGACAACAGATATTGAATAATTTTGTCATAAAAATCTGCGGGGAAAATCCGCTGCTTGGAACAAAAAAAATCGAAGAAATCAAAGAATATTTAAAAAAAGAAATCGGCAGTAATAAAGCGGTTTGCGCTTTGTCCGGCGGAATTGATTCAAGCGTTGCTGCGTTCCTCACTTATCAAGTGATCGGAAAAAACCTTACCTGTTTTTATGTCGATACAGGAATGATGAGAATAGGGGAAACCGATGAGGTAATAAATACTTTTAAAAATAAACTGAAACTTCCGCTGGTTGTAATTGATGGTAAAAAAGATTTTTTAACAGCTTTAAAAGGTGTCATTGACCCAGAGAAGAAAAGAACTGTCATTGGCGAAACTTTTATCAGGATATTTGAAAGGGAAGCCCTTCGACTCGCTCCGCTCGCTCAGGGTAAACCAAAAATCTTAATTCAAGGTACAATCTATCCGGACGTAATTGAAAGTCAGGGGACACAACACTCTCATAAAATAAAAAGCCATCATAATGTTGCTGGATTGCCTGAAAAACATGGATTTAAAATAATTGAACCTTTAAGGATGTTTTATAAAGATGAAGTGAGAAAGATTGCGGTCGAACTAAAATTCCCACCGGAAATGATTACAAGGCATGTCTTTCCTGGACCGGGGCTGGCTGTCCGTTTAATTGGAGAAGTGACAGAAAAAAAATTAGATATTTTAAAAAGAGCCGACCAAATCGTTATTGAAGAAATAAAAAAAGCCGGTCTTTATGATCAAATTTGGATGGCCTTTGCCGTTTTTACCGGAATAAAAACTACGGGCGTGACTGGGGACGAGCGGAAATATGGAGAGTTGATTGCTGTACGGGCGATTGAGTCAAAAGATACGATGACTTCCGACTGGGTGAGACTGCCTTATGATGTATTAGCAAAAATTTCCGAACGAATTGTTACCGAAGTCTTTGAAGTTGTCCGCGTCGTCTATGATATCACCACCAAGCCTCCAGCGACGATGGAATGGGAGTAAAAAATATGGACTTTAAATACTTTTCTCAAAACGGAAAAATTATGCCAATTGAACAGGCAGTTATTCCAATGAGCAACATAGAGTATTCTTATGGTTTTGGAGTTTATGAAAGTATCAGAGCTTCAAACGGAGTAGTTTATTTTTTAAAAGATCACACAAACAGACTTCTTGAGTCAGCAAAAATAATTGGATTAGCCCATTCGTTTGACGAAGAATTTATAAAAAATAGCATTTTAGATTTGATTAAGAATTATAAAACAGAAACTTTTAATCTTAAAGTACTGTTAATCGGCGGCTCAACAAAAGAAAAAGCATTCCTTAATATTTTATGTCTTAATCCATTTTTTCCTGACCGAGAATTATATCGAGACGGAGCGGATTTTATTACTTATAACTATGAAAGAGCTTTTCCCCACGCAAAGACACTCAATATGCTGCAAAGTTACCTTGCGTACAGTAAAGCAAAAAAATTGGGAGCGTATGATGCTCTTCTAATAAATCAGAATGGTTTTATTACCGAAGGGACAAGAACAAACTTTTTTTGTATCAAAAGCAGAACAATTTATACCCCTTTTGAAAAAGATATTTTACTTGGAGTAATGAGAAAAGTAATGTTAAAGGTTGCCTTAAAGAATGACTATGAAATTGTCGAAACAAATATAAAATTTGATGACATTAAATCTTATGATGGGGCCTTTGTGACCAGCACTTCCTCAAAAATCATACCAATAAAATCGATTAATGGACATTTATTTAACATTCCTGAAGCTTTGAAAGAATTAATGAAGTTACTTAATGAATTTTTGAAAACAAATTTCCATTTGCAATAAAAATTATTCCCTGTATAATTTATTAATCATGAAAAACGTAACGACTCAAAAATTTTATTTTTACTTTGACCCACCTTGCGGTGGCGGTTGTAGCTGTTAAAGCTCAAAGTAAAAAACCGACCCCCGCATACGCGGGGTTTTTTAGTTTTAGGGGATAAATCTATGAAAAATAAATTAGTTTTGAATTTTTACTTTTATTTTTACCCAGCTTAAGCGGGGCAGGTTTACTATTGACAAAAACCCACCCCGCAAAAAGCGGGGTTTTTTTATGGCGATACCACTTGAAAGGAACACAGGTAACCACCAATTAAATGAGATCATTAATCATGTCAAAAAAGACGTTTACCCCAATCATAGAGGACCTTTTTGGTGGGATCGATTACCCATAAGTAGATTTACTCTCGAACAATTTAAACCTGTTCAGGACCAAAACGTTTTATCAGCCGAAGTATATAAAAATAAACAGACAGGTAAGTTTTATGGCAGATATTATTTTTATCCAGTTTCAGGAGGTAATTTTATTCCAACTTTGATAATAGGTCAGATTGATGATGTTATTAAATTTGCAAAGCGAGATAGTAGTGACGTCTATGATTTTGATATCAGCAATGGTATTACTTTATCAAATATTGGCATTGAATTAAAATCAACAGAAATAGAGATGTTACCAGACATAGATGCAATTTTAAGACAGGGTAGCATGATTAGTTTTGGTAGAAAATCAAGTCATATTTTGACACGATTTCAAATGGCTACAAGTATAAAAGCGGTAATAAAAGTTTACGAAGATATTATTCATCCTGCAGATAACAATTCTTTTGTTCATATTACAAACCCGAATGATTCTGCATTATTTCCAGAATTTGGGGGTTTAATGTTGACCAATTCCAAAAAATATATTGAAAAAAGTTATTAATTATAATATCGTGTATAATTTTTTTATGAAGACTGAGCAAAAAATCTACGCCTTTATCGATAGTCAAAATCTTAATCTTGGAGTAAAAAGCCAAGGGTGGAGTTTGGATTGGAGAAAGTTTCGTCAGTATCTTCGTAATAAATACAATGTAAGTAAAGCCTACCTTTTTATTGGGCATGTTTCCGGTAATGAATTTTTATATGCTTTTTTACAAGAGTGTGGTTTTATTTTAATTTTTAAGCCCACCTTAGAATATCGTCGAAATGGTAAAATTCAAGTAAAAGGCAATGTTGACGCGGAATTGGTTCTTCATTCGATGATTCAATACAAAGATTATGACAAGGCAATTATTGTTTCAGGTGATGGAGATTTTCATTGTTTAATAGAGTACTTAGCAGGAAAGGGAAAGTTATTTCATATCCTTGCACCAAACAGTCATTATTCAGGCTTACTTCATAAATATAATCAGTATGTGGTAAGAATTGATTTGTTGAAGAATTCGTTAGAAAAGAAAAAGACCAAGATCAGCGTTCGGTCGAAACCTTAGGCTGCTTAGCTTGGCCATCGTGATAGAAGTATTGTATATTGTTAATAGTTAATTGTCAATTGATTTATGACCACTCAGGATCGTTTGAATCTTATTAAACAGGTAGGGGAGGAAATTATTCAAGAGGAAGAATTAAAAAAACTTCTTGAGAGTGGGGAAGAACTAATTGCGTATGATGGATTCGAACCGTCAGGTCAGATCCATATTGCTCAGGGAATTGTCCGGGCGATTAATGTCAATAAAATGATTAAGGCAGGTGTTAAATTTAGGATGTGGGTAGCTGATTGGCACGCGATGGCTAATAATAAAATGGGCGGGGATCTGGAGAAGATAAAAATCGTTGGTAAATATTTTATTGAGGTTTGGCGGGCCAGTGGTATGGATCTTTCAAAGGTGGAGTTTATGTGGGCCTCTGATATGGCCAAAAATCCCGATTACTGGAAGTTAGTGGTTCAAGTTGGGAAATCGAACGCTCTAAAACGATTTATTCGGACAGCTGAGATGATGGGGCGCGAGGAATCATTGGAAAAACTAACCGGCGCACATATAATCTATTCTTGTATGCAGGTAGCTGACATTTTTATGTTAGGGGCGAAAATTACCCAACTAGGGATGGACCAGAGAAAAGTTAATATGCTAGCCCGGGAAGTTGGGCCGATGTTGGGGTACTGGAAACCGGTCGTCGTTTCTCATCACATGCTAATGGGTCTTTCCAAGCCAGCCAATACAACCTCGCAGGTTGTACAGGGTTTGACAGAAAGCGCTATTCAGAAAACGATTGAGCGAAAAATGTCCAAATCAATGCCGGATAGCGCAATTTTTATGACAGACTCAACAGAAGATATAAAAAGAAAAATTAATAAAGCTTATTGCCTTGAGGGAGATATTAAAAAAAATCCAATTTTGGAATATTATAAATATATTGTCTTTGAGTCGTTAGAAAAATTAGGGATTAGCGAGGTAAAAATTGAAAGACCGGAAAAATTTGGCGGCAATATTTCTTTCAAAAATTACGAAGAATTAGAAAAAATTTTTGCCGAGAAAAAAGTCCACCCGATGGACTTGAAGGCAGTTTTGATCAAATACTTAGATCAGTTAATTGAGCCGGTCCGGCGCCATTTTGAAGAAGATCTAAATGCTAAAAAGCTATTAGAAGAGGTAAGAAGCTTTCAAGTGACGAGATAAGGGGACTCTTCTTCTTTTCAAGGGGAAAAGCGGTTGATTTTTGTTTTATTTTCTATTATCATAGAAAAAGACCGTGACAAAATATGCTAAAAATAGAATATGTCTGGAGAGAACTTCTTGATCGGGTAATCGAGAAGCGAAATTCGGATTTTACCATCACCGAGTTAGCCAAAAAATATTCTCTTTCAACGAGCGTCGTTAATCATGCCTTAATTCCTCTTCGTAATCTTAACATTGTCAAAATCAACAAAACCTCATCAAAAGTAATTGATTGGGAGAGACTACTATTTTTTTGGGCGACCAGACGAAACTTTAAAAAAGACATTATCTATTCAACTTTTAGTCCATTACCGGTTTACGATAGGGAGGGATTAATGCCATCAGAAGTTGTTCCAACAGGATATACGGCCTTTCGTTATTTATTTAAAAAAACACCGGCTGACTACGACCACATATATTTTTATTCAAATAAAGTGGAAAAAATTATTAAAAGATTTCCGGTTAGTAAACGTCCGCCAAATATTTTTATCTTAAACCCTGATCCATATTTATTAAAATCAAAAAAACTTGAGCTAGCTCAGCTTTTTGTTGACCTTTGGAATCTGCCGGAGTGGTATGCGAAAGATTTTCAGGAAGCAGTTTTATTAGAAATTAGAAAAAGATTAAATTCATGAATTCTTTTTATCAACAGTTTTTGACTGACAAAAGTTTTTCCCTTTTGACAGAACTGAAAAAACAGTTTAAGTTTACCTTAATTGGCGGTTGGGCTGTCTATTTTTATTCTCAATCCTTAAAATCAAAAGACATTGATATGATAGTTGATTTTTCGGAGTTGGAGCAGTTCAAAAAAGAATTTACAATCGAAAAAAATGAAAGACTAAAAAAATATCAGATAAAATTAGAGGAAATAGATATTGATATTTATCTTCCGTTTTATTCGGATTTAGGACTACCAGTTGAAGAAATTATAAAAAAAATAACTATGGTTAATGGTTTTATCCTGTTAGACAAAGAGATATTGCTTATAACAAAATTAAAAGCTTATCTGGACAGGGGAGAGAGCGTCAAAGGACAAAAAGATTTGATAGATATTATTAGTTTGATTTTACTTGAAGATTTTGACTTTAAATATTTGTTAGATATCATTAAAAAATATCACTTAGAAAAATATTGGCAAGTATTGGAAAAACTTATCCAAGAAATTAAAGAAGTTCCGGAATTAAATTTAAATCAACATATTTTTGCGAAAAAAAAGAAAAAACTATTGGAGCAAGTCAAGGGCTTTCAAGTGACGAGATAAAAGTCTCTTGAACATTTGAATTAAATATGATAATTTATCTCTAATGAATTTATCATCGTTGATAAAATCCTTTACAGAAGAAAACAAGTTAAAAACATTTCCTCGTCCCTACATTAATCATTCAGTTGAGTTTAAAAAAAATTATTCTTCAGTTGAACGGGCTAAAATGCTCGAAAAAGTCGGTTTAAATGTTTTCTTTTTCCCAGCCGAAATGATAACAGGTTGCGATTTTTTATCCGACTCAGGGACAACTACAATGACCAATAAACAGTGGGCGGCGCTTCATTTAGGGGATGAATCTTATGGTTCAAATCGCGGCTACTTCCAATTAATTGAAGTAATCAGAAAAACTTTTGGTGAAGAATTTTTTAATAGTCCAGAAAAAGGTTTACCGAATGCTTTTCTCTTTCATCAGGGCCGTCCTTGTGAGGACGCCTTGTTTACGGCTCTCGGCAGATTAGGAAATGGCCAAATTATTCCCAGCAATGGTCATTTTGATACAACGGCCGCTAACATCGAGATCAACAAAATAAAAGCAGTTAATCTTTTTTCTAAAGAACTAACCGATGAAAAAAGCACTTCACATTTCAAAGGAAACATGGACACGATAAAACTTAAAAAACTATTAAAAACAAATCACCAAAAAATTCCAATGGCTTATATGACGATTACCAATAATACTGGTGGCGGCCAACCGGTATCTCTTGCTAATATTTGCGAGGTGGCAGAGATTGTTCATAGCTATAATCTACCGTTTTTTATTGATGCCTGCCGCTTTGCCGAAAATGCCTGGTTTATAAAAACTTACGAAAAAGAATATAAAAATAAAACTATTTTGCAAATAGTCCAAAAAATATTTAGTTACTGCGATGGCATAACTATCAGTTTTAAAAAAGATGGTTTGGTCAATATGGGCGGGGGACTATTTATTAAAAATAACGGTTTTTTTATGAAAAAATATCCCTGTCTTCCTGAAGCGATTTTAGATTATCAAATTGTGAAAGAGGGCCATCCAACCTATGGTGGAATGTCAGGGCGGGATATCATGGCCTTGGTCGAAGGATTGAAAACAGTCGTTAACGAGGATTATTTGAAATATCGTATCAGTCAGGTTGCGCGGTTTGGCCAGGCAATGTTAGATAATAATATTCCGGTAATCAGCCCAATTGGTGGTCACGCCGTGTATTTGGATATTAACAAATTTTTTAAGGGAACAAAGATGAAACCTGAAGATTTTGGCGGAATTTCCTTAACCGCGTTACTACTATCCTTATACGGTCATAGGGCTTGCGAATTGGGTTTTTATGCTTTTGGATCATATAACAAAGAAACTAGAGTTGAAACTCACCCGGACGTTAATTTTGTCCGTTTTGCTGTTCCCCGCTTGCGTTATGAAGATCAGGATTTAATGGCCAGTGTTGAAGCAGTTAAAGCTCTTCATAATAATCGTGATTTAATCCCTAAAGTTAAAGTAGTCTATGGAAGAGAACTAACTCTCCGCCATTTTAAATCGCGGTTTGCATTTGAAAAATAAAATATAAATATGAACAAAAAACTTTTTGTTGGGAATTTGGATTTTGACGTTAAGGATATTGAGCTGGAAGAACTTTTTAAGACGGTTGGTAAAGTCGTTACGGCGGAAATTGTCCGGTTTTTTGACAAAAAATCAAAAGGATTTGGGTTTGTGGAGATGGAAACGGTTGAGGAAGCTCAAAAAGCTATTGAAAAATTAAACGGGAGTGAATTTAGGGGGAGAAAGATTGTGGTTTCTGAAGCAAGACCATCATAAGTAACTATTTAAGACGTATTTCAACTGGCCTACTAGCTCCACATATACCAGGACAAAGACCTTGATATATTGCTCTGAATGCAGTAAAACTTTTGAGTGTTGCTTTACTAGTACCACCGGGGCACTTAATGTCTCTACTAAGCTGGTGTGGAGAGAATTTAACCGTTGTTTCTTGTGCAAGAGGAGGGCCTTTATATTCAATACGACTATATTCAATATGATCCGGACCCGCTTGTTTATTTTTTAATAATGGTTTTATTAATCCATAATATAAAAGAGCACCGGCTGTTGCGGTAACTACAACGCCTTCAACAAATGCAATAATTTCATCTCCACTTGCCATAGACGGACATTCTATTATAACCACTTCTTTCTGTCAAGCGAATTTAGATTGTTGCAGATGTATTATGTTCGACTAAAGCAACTCCTTTAGAGATAGTTATTTTTGCTGCCGTTTTATTCATTATATTACTCACTCCTCTCGTTGATCCAAACAAAAGTGTATCATCGATTAATCGATAATACAGTCCATTAGTTGTGATACCTTCTAATTTCTCACTGACGGGAATAATGGAAATTTCGTCGCCAACTTTGCCATTGATATTTATCTCTTTATTTAATATAAATATTTCCTTTTTTCCCTCGATAATTTTGATTTTTATTGATTGATTTTCGGTTTGAACTTTCGCTAGTAAAAAGATATTGGCAATCAAATGATCTATCCGGTCGCCTAAAATTCCAAAGATAATTATTTCCTGAAATTTATTTTTTAAACAATAATCAATCGACAGTTCAAAATCGGTTTTATCTTTTTTACGGGGATATTTGATGGATTTAAATTTTTTCAATAATTTTGGATCAATCGAATCCATATCCCCAATAATTACGTTGGGTATTAATCCAAGTTTTAAAATATGCTTTACCCCGCCGTCGGCGGCAATCAAACAATCTTGTTTATTTATTATTTTCTTCGCTCGAGTTACATCAGATAAATTTCCGTTGACGAAAATTATTGCTCGTTTCATATCAATAAATAAATAAACTTTCAACGATCATCACGATTTTTAAAATCAAAAAACTAAGAATTATAGTTATAAAAATACTGGCAAAAACCAGGGCGACCGAATAAGAATTAGCCGCTTGCTGCATATAGACTCCCAGTCCCTGATAAGCACCAACTAATTCTCCGACTATGGCACCGGCAACACTATACGTCGCAGCAATTTTTAATCCGGAAAAAAATGATGAAAGACTGCTTGGAAGTCTAACTAAAAATAAGCCCTGCCAGTAAGAAGCATCCATACTAACGAGCAACTTCATAAACTGTTTTTTTGAAATATTTAGTCCATCAGCTCCGGCAATGGCGATCGGGAAAAAACAGTACAAAACAACAATGATTATTTTCGGCAAAATCCCAAAACCGAACCATAAAAGTAATAATGGGGCCAAGGCAATAATTGGAATAGTTTGAGAAATTATTAAAAGGGGGTAAATGGTTTTATTAATTTTTGGAGAAATATCCAAAAGTATTGCTAAAGCAAATCCAAGAATTACGGCGATTAAAAAACCCATCATTGCTTCGAGTAAAGTTTGAAAAACATGAGGTAATAGGCTATCCCAATGATATAAAAGAGCTTCAAATATAAGGCTTGGGGGAGGAAGAATTCTAATATTTACGCTTCCCGAACGGACGTAAAATTCCCAAAAAACAAGCAAGAATATTATTAACAGAAAACTCGATCGATATTTTTTCATACTAATTTTTTTTCAATTCAATAATTCTGTCTGAAAGTAATTTTGCTTCACGAATATCATGGGTGATAAACAGCGTTGTTGTTTTAAATTTTTTCAAAACCTGCTTTAGCCAAAGCTGAAGACTATGCCTGGTTATTTGATCCAAAGCTCCAAACGGTTCATCAAGCAGTAGAAACGAATCATTAAAAAGTAGCGTTCGAAGGAGGGAAACTTTCTGTTTCATTCCTCCTGATAAAACTAAAGGATATTGGTCTTCATATTTTTCTAAATTAAACTCTTTTAATAGCGAAAGAGCTTTTTTAAAGGCAATTTCTTTTGAAACTTTTTTAATATCAAGTCCAAGAATCAAATTTTCTTTAATTGTTCTCCAAGGTAAAAGCAAAGGATCTTGAAACATATAACCGAACTTGCCCCGTCTTGAATTTTCAATATTTCCGTCAAGAGAGATCGTTCCTAAAGTTTGTTCTTCAACTCCGGCAATAATGTTAAACAGAGTGGTTTTTCCGCAACCGCTTGGACCAATTATTGAGACGAATTCTCCAAGAAAAACTTTTAAATTAAAATTTTTTAAAGCAGTAACTGTTTTATTATTTAATAATAAATAGTTTTTTGAAAGATTTTTTATGATTAACTTTGGCGCAGACATTAAGGTAGAAATTTATTGGTAAATAAAGAGTTAAAATCAATAACAGTTTTTGAATTAAGGATAAATTGAGGATATCCAGTCCAGGATTTAATGTCTTGAACTCCCCACTGTCTTTTTTTGTCAGCGTAATTTTTACTCATAAAATCTTGACTTTCAAAAACAAGTTTTGGATTGGGGAAAGTATCTTTAGGTGCCGTATTGATAAGAATTTGAGCCGATTCTTTTGGAAAAAGACGGGCATATTCATATCCTTGAGCCGTGGCTGTCATAAATTTTTTTAATAATTCAGGAGAGCTCTTTATTTTATTAGGTGTTACAACAAAAACCACAGTTGGAGAATCAGGAATTCCGTACTGAGTTAAAGGAAAAAAATTAAATTTTAATCCATCAAGGCGCGCCTGAACGACTTCCCAACCGGAAAAAACCCAAACAAAATCAATCCGTTTGCTTTCTAATGCCTGCATGGCCCCAATTTCTAAAACAACATTCTTAAAATCACCAGCCCCACCATCTTTTTTAATAATTTCTGAGATGATCGGGTTTTCAAAAGGAGAGCCGTAACCTCCATAAATCCTTCCGTCCAAGTCTTTTGGCCGGTTGATACCGGAATCTTTAAGGACAATCAGTCCGGAAGTATTATGCTGTAAAATAGCTCCAATTGAGACGATCGGATTATTCTTAGCTGTTTCGCCGACGACGTCCTCAATAAAACTGACTCCCACATCAGCTTTTCCACTGGTAACCAGAACACTTGAAGAAACATTGGGAGAGTACGGAAGGATTTTTAAATTAAGCCCTTGTTCCTTATACCAACCTTTAGCAACGGCTACATAAATACCGGTATGATTTGTATTAGGTGTCCAATCGAGGGCAAGTTTTAATGGGGTTAATTCATTTGTTTGTAAGGAAGATTTATTACCAATAAATTTCCAAGTTAAAAAAACAGTTAAGAAAAGAAGAAAAATTACAAGGTAATAGTTTTTTTTCATAACCTTTTCCCTCCGCTGGCATTATCCAGATCAGGTTTCATGGGTTTCCCGCCTTGGGCGGAATCTCAGCCTGTATAACAAGCTCCCCCAACTTATGAAAACATTATAACAATAAATAAATTCTTTTTACAACGAATATGGAGTTTTTAATTTAAATTTATTATCTTTAAAGCGATTTATTATTTTTTCCGCATTTGGAAATTTTTTCTTGATTCCATTAATATCTTGTAGACGACCGTCCACAAGATAGAGAACCTGATCAGCTTCTTCGTAAGTAAAACCAAAATCATTTTCATCGGTCTGTCCATCCCAAAGGCCGGCAGTGGGCGATTGATTAATAATAACTTTTGGAACTTTCAAATATTTTGCCAACTGATAAACCTGGGTTTTATAAAGATGAGAAATTGGCTCAATATCAGAAGCAGAATCACCGAAGCGGGTAAAGTAACCAAGTAATCTTTCCGATTTATTTTCCGTGCCGCAAACTAAACCGTTTATCTGTTTTGCCAAATCAAAAAGGATAATCATACGGACGCGGGTCATGATGTTACCGAGACGAATTTTTTCTTTCGAGCCTTCAACTCTGAATTGATCAACAATCTTTTTTATTGAAACATTGATAACGTTTATTCCCTTCAAATCAATTTCTGATTTTTTTTGGTGATAATAATTCATCTGGACGGCGAAAATATTTTTTGCCGGTAAAACCTCCCTTAAAAGATAAAGGGCTGTTGTTGAATCGATTCCACCGGATAAACCAAGAACAACTTTATCGATTTTTTGTTTTTTGAAAGTTTTTCCCAGAAAACTTATTATTTTATCAGTTTCTTGCTTTGGGTTGATATGAGGCAGGGATGACATGAGTATAGTATACTAATTTAGCATTAAAAGTTCATCAAGTAACAAGTTTTTCAAGTTTATCAAGAAGACTTGACAAACTTTATAACTTTATAACTTGATAAACTAATACATGAATTATCGTGTTGCTTTGATAGTTGGCAGATTCCAGCCCTTTCATAAAGGTCACCTTTTTTTAATTAAAAAAGCTTTAGAAAAAACCGATAAAATAATTATAGGAATAGGTAGTGCAAATATTATTGATGAAAATAATCCGATTGATTTTGAAACAAGAAAAAAAATTATAAAAGCAGTTGCTTACAAAGAAAAATTTGAAAGCAAAATAATTAAAATTGTTCCACTTGATGATTTTTTTGATGATAAAAAATGGCTAACTAATTTAAAAAAACAAGTTGGAAAATTTGATCTGGCTTTGGGAAACAATGACTGGACAAATAGTATTTTGAAAAAATCCGGTTATAAGGTGTTTGAAGTGAGCTATTATAAAAGACTGTTATATGAGGGATGGAGGATTAGGAAACTGATTAAAGAAGGGAGGAAGTGGCAGGATAGAGTTCCGAAGTATTTAATATCAAATATTAAAGATCAAATACCTGCCTGCCGGCAGGCAGGTCAAAAAACACAGATCAAATATCAAAAATTTAATCACGTGGTGCTAGGCGGGACGTTTGATAGATTCCATCTTGGACACAAAAGATTATTAAAAAAAGCCTTTGAAATCGGGAAAAAAATTACAATAGGAATTGCTACAGAAGAAATTTACAAAAAAAAATTTTTATCAGAGACAATTGAACCGTTCAGCACAAGACAAAAAAATATTACCGGTTATATAAATTACCATCTTAACAACGATCGAGCAAAGATGGTAAAAATAATATCTTTTTCTGATTTTACGGGCGGAGCGGATAAGATAAAAGATATAGATGCGATTGTTGTTTCACAAGAAACTTACCCGAATGCTTTAAAGATTAACGAACTGAGGAAAAAATATCATTTAGAACCAATGATGATTGTGATCGTTGAAGATGTCTTGGCAGGGGATGGGAAAATAATCAGTTCAGAGCGAATTCGCACCGGTGAAATTGACAGAAACGGCCATTTGTATAAACTACCAACTACGAACTACAAACTACGAACTAATCAAAGTGAATTAAAAATGCCAGAGAGTTTGCGGCCAATGTTACAAAAACCATTGGGTCACGTTTTTAGAACAACAAAACAATTACTTCAATCGATTAAACGATTGAAGTATTCGCTTTTGATTGCGGTTGGAGATATCATTGTTGATTCGTTATTAAAAGAGGGAATCGATCAGGATGTGAAAATAATTGATTTTAGGTCGAGAAGAAAAGAGATTAAAAAGGACACTCTTATAAAAGACAGTCTTTATAAAGACTGTCTTTATTTTAACAACCCCGGCACGATCAACCTAAAAACAGCCGAGGTGTTAAAGCAGATGATTCGATCAAGGTCCGTCCTTAGTAATAAGGTCGGACCTTATGGTTCTTGGATGGTGGTTGACGGCGAAGAAGACCTCTTAACACTACCAGCAATTTTATTTGCCCCTCTAAACTCTTTGGTTTTGTACGGCCACTGGCAATACGGAATCATTGCGGTTGAGGTTGATGAAAAAATAAAAGAGAAAGTGAAGAAAATTATTGAAAAATTTAATTAACATTTTTTGCTATAATTTTAGCTATGTTAAGTAGATATCAACCGTCAGAATTTGAAGAAAAATGGGTAAAAATCTGGGATAAAGAAAAAACTTTTTCTACTAACCACAACCTACCCACTACAACCTCTAAAAAATCCTATGTCCTCGCCATGTTTCCGTATCCGTCAGGAGCGGGACTTCATGTTGGTCACGTTCGTAATTATACTGGCACAGATGTTGTTGCACGATATTTTAGAATGAATGGTCACTCCGTCTTACACCCAATGGGCTGGGATGCTTTTGGTTTGCCAGCAGAAAATGCCGCTGTCAAAGCCAAAAAAAATCCGATGGATATGGTTCCGGAGCATATTGCCACTTTTAAAAAACAGATGAAGTCTCTTGGTTTTTCTTATGACTGGGATCGGGAATTTACGACGACCGACCCGAACTATTATAAATGGACCCAATGGTTATTCATTCAGTTTTATAAAATGGGTTTGCTTTACAAAAAAAATGCTCCGATTAATTATTGTCCAAAATGCAAAACCGGACTAGCTGAAGAAGAAGTCTTACCTGATGGAACTCATGAGCGATGTGGAAATAAAATTAAAAAACGGGATCTTCCTCAATGGGTTTTTAAAATAACAAAATATGCCGACCGTTTACTTTCTGATTTGGAAGGATTAGATTGGCCAAAAGGAATTCTGGAAATGCAGAGGAATTGGATAGGGAAGAAAGAAGGTGTTGTTATTTCTCACAATATTAAAGATTTGAATATTAAACTTGAAACCTTTTCTGCCTATCCAGCATGGTTGTTTGCCGATACTTTTATTGTTGTTGCACCAGAGCATCAGATTGTAAAAATACTTGTTAAAGGAACAAAATATGAGAAAGAAACAAACGTATTTATTGAAGAAACAAAAAAAATATCAGCTCAACAAAGAACAGAAGATAAGTTTGAAAAAAAAGGTGTCTTCACCGGTCGATATGCTGAAGATCCCTTTAATAAGGGTCTATTAATGCCTATTTGGATAGCCAATTTTGCTTTATTAGATTTTGGAACAGGAATAATTCGTTGTTCAGCTCATGATGTTCGTGATTATGAATTTGCCCAAAAATATAAGATTTCTTTAGAAGAAGTTGTAAAAAGAATAAAACCAAATGAGCCAATTAACGCTCATGACAATTCAGGCATTTTAATTAATTCAGGTGAGTTTTCTGGAAGATCTATTAACGAAGAGTTGATAGAAGATATTAAAAATTGGATTGTTAAAACTAAGATTGGTCGAAAAGAAATAACCTATCATCTTCGCGATTGGATTTTTTCAAGACAACGTTATTGGGGAGAACCGATTCCGATGGTTTTTTGCGAAAAGTGTCAGTGGCAGCCAATTTCAGAAGATCAACTGCCATTAAAACTTCCCTACGTAAAATCATACGAACCGTTGGAGACGGGGGAGTCGCCTCTTTCTGCTATCCCAGAATTTGTAAATACAAAATGTCCAAAATGTGGGGGAAAAGCCAAAAGAGAAACAGACACAATGCCAAACTGGGCCGGCTCCTGCTGGTATTTTATTGCGTTTGCTTTTTGGAATACTGAAAAAATTATTCCCGCCTCGTCTTCATTTCCAACAATTGAAAATTTTAAATTGAAAATTAAAAATTCCGGCAACTGGTTGCCGGTTGACTGGTATTTGGGTGGCGCTGAACACGCCGTTCTCCATTTATTATATTCTCGATTCTGGGTCAAAGCATTATACGATTTGAAACTTTTAGACTTTAAGGAGCCGTTTTTGAGACTTCGAAATCAGGGTATGATACTGGCTGAAGATCATCGAAAAATGAGCAAATCATTTGATAATGTCATTAGCCCTGACGACGTTATAAAAGAATTCGGGGCCGATGCTTTGCGGATTTATGAAATGTTCATGGCGCCTTTTAATCAAGAGATTTCCTGGGCAACGAAATCACTACAGGGATCCTATCGATTTGTGAAAAGAATTTGGGATTTGTATCAAAATTATGTAGGGAACAAAAATTTTTGTTCCGTACAGGACGAAAATAAGCAATTAGTCATCAAATTGCAAAAAACAATTCAAAAAGTCACATCCGATATTCCCGAAGTTAAATTTAATACCTCAATTGCCGCAATGATGGAGTTTTTAAATGAATATGAACCTAATCCTCAAGAACTATCAAAAGAAAATGCTAAAAAATTTTTACAGATCTTGGCTCCTTTTGCTCCATTTATGACCGAGGAAATTTGGAGAAATGTCTTTGGGGAAAAAGAATCGATCCATCTGTCAGTTTGGCCTAAGGTAGAAGATGAAATAATTGAAGAAGAAATAATTTTGCCGATACAGATTAATGGTAAGTTACGTGAGACTATCAAAATTAAAAATTCAGAATTCAAAATTCAGAATTTAATTGTTGAAAAGGCATTAAAAAGTGAAAAAGTGAAGAGATATATTACTGGAAAAGCAAAAAAAATTATTTATGTTCCAGGAAAAATTATTAATTTTATTGTTTAAATAAATATGGACAGACAAAAATATGTTGATGCTCTGAAAAAACAGTTAGAGCCAAATATTTTTAACCACTCCCTGGCTCTTGAAGCTTGTATGGCTGGGCTGTATGACTATTTTGCCCAGAACAACCAGTTGTCTAATGAACCATCAAAAGAAGAATGGATGTTAGCGGGACTTCTTCACGATATTGATTTTTCCGGAGAATTTAAGCCGACTCATCCGCAAAAAACATTGGAAGCCTTGGCAAAATACAATTTAACTATTTCAGAGACTGTTCATAATATCATCAAAGCCCACGCACCAGATTTAACTGGGCGCAAACCGCAGAATAAAGTTGAATGGTCGATCTTTTGTGCTGATAGTTTAACAGGACTAATTATGGCCGTCGCTTTTGTTTATCCCTCAAGAAAATTAGCAGACGTAAAATTATCATCTGTTGTCAAAAGATTACTTAAAGAACCAAAGTTTGCCGCCGGCACTCGTCGGGAGGAAATAAAAATGTGCATAAATCCAGAAGGTTTGAATTTACCTATTGAAAAGTTTGTTGAAATTTGTTTGAATTCAATGAAAGCGATTGCGGGGGAGATTGGGTTATAAAAAAATATTAATGTAATAAACCTTGGACTATTGGAATGAGAATTCCTGCGGATATACCCGCAAAAACTGCTTTTCAAGCGGAATTTGCCTGTTGACAATGTACGCAAAGTTATATACAATAAAATCGGCATGAAGGAATTTAGATTTAACGAAAAGAAAAATAATTATTTGAAGTTAACTAGAGGAGTTGATTTTGAAGTAGTGATAAAAATCATTAAAAATGATAAAAAAGTTAAAGCGATCGCACATCCGAATAAGAAAAGATATCCAAAACAAAGAATATTTTTAGTTAGAATTAAAAAGCATATTTATGCAGTTCCATTTATTGAAGAGGATGATTATATTTTTTTAAAAACGATATATCCAAGTAGTAAATACACAAAAGAATTAAAAATTAAATAAAAAATATGAGAAAAAACAAAAAAAAAGACATATTCGCCCCCTTAGATAATTACGAAAGAGATCTGATTAAGGCAATTGACAATGATGAATTTGTCGAAATTCCTAATCAAGAAATGGAAATGAAGAAATATAGAGAATATGCTAAATATACATTAGAAAAAATGAAAAAAGACAAAAGAATCACAATTAGGGTAGAGAATAATGACTTAGAATTGATTCAAGACAAAGCTATTAAGTCAGGGATTCCTTATCAGACTTTAATTGCCTCAATTCTTCGCAAGTTCGCCAGAGGAAAAATAAATATTGGAGTATAAAAATTCGTCGAAATTTGTTTGAATTCAATGAAAGCGATTGCGGGGGAGATTGGGTTATAGTGAAATATCCTCAAATGAGCGTGGATCTTCAATGGGTTCAAGATGGGTTGAAACAGTGACTTTTTCAATTGAGTCGCGAACTTCCTTTTCAATATTTTCAAGTAGATCATGGCCTTTTTTGACGGTCCAATCTCCAGGTACCAGGACATGAAAATCAACAAATCTTCTTTGAGCAGATTGACGGGTTCTAAGTCCATGAAATTTTAAGCCTTTACTTTCGTATTTTTTGAAAACATATTTAACAATATCTAATTCTTCGTTGGGGATCGAGGTATCAAGTAATCCTAAGATAGAACGTTTTATCAATTTATATCCGGTAAAGACAATATTAAAAGCAACAAGAATAGCGACGACCGGATCCAATATTTGCCATCCTGTTATAACAACAAGAAAGACGGCAACAATAACACCGATTGAAGTAATCACGTCCGTCATTAAATGATGCCCGTCAGCTTCAAGAGAAATTGAGTGATACGTTTTCCCGACTTTTAAAAGTTTTTGAGCAACTATGTAATTAATTACGGAGGCAATTACTGAAATTCCTAAACCTAAAAATGCTTGTTCAATAATTTTTGGGTGAATAATTCTGCCAATCGCGCTTATAATGATGGCAATAGCAGCAATGAATATTAATAACCCCTCCATGACACTGGCAAAATATTCAGCCTTTGAATGGCCGTACCTATGCTCTTTATCCGGCGGTTGCTCGGCGATTTTAAGCATCGTTAAAGCGATTATTGCAGCTGTCAGATTAACTAATGATTCAAGGGCATCAGACAAAAGTCCGACCGATCCAGTTAAAAAATAAGCGATTGATTTCAAAGAAATTGTAATAATAGCAGTAAAAATCGAAAACCAGGCAAATTTAGTTAAAGAAGTATTTTTCATAATCCAAAATATTCAAAAATATTCAATATTCCATTTTCATTGACAGATTTACCAACACATCCGTTATTTCCTTTTGATAAAACTAATTTTTTAAGATCCTCGGTAGCATTTCCCATAGCTCCGGCATATCCGCATATTCCTATAAAATCCCAATCGGTCAAGCTGTCACCGACCCCTAAAATTTCCTCAGTTTTAATTTTGTATATATCAATTATTTCTAGGACGGACTGTTTTTTTGAGATTCCGGAAGCGGTAATATTTCCAAAAAAGTAGCCTTTAATGGCTGGGTGAGTGCTCCAACCAATCATTAATTTTTCTTTATATTCTGAAAATATTTGTTCAACAATTTTCCGTTCTTCATCAGTTTTTGTTACTGGTAAAATCTTAATTATTTCGCTTTTTTTTATCTGATTAATCAAATCTTCAACCATAATCGGTTCAAAAGATAAAGTAAAATTATGAAGTTTTGTAATTTCATTTTTTTGATTTTTTTGGATAAAATATTTATCTGTCGTGTAAGCTTCAATATAAATATTGTTATCTAAAAATTTTTTTGTTAAACCAGTGGCGATATTGTTTTCTATAACGTGTTTTTTTACTACTGTTAGATTTGAAGGGTCAATCAAAATTGCTCCGGCTAAAGCAGTTTGAATATTATTTAGCTGGGCGTCGTCAACGATTTTTTTTACCGAATAATATGGTTTGGCACTGCATAAAATTACATAAACACCGCTCTTTCTGATTTGTCTTAGTTTGTTAACAACTTCTGTAGGAGGGTATGGAGCATTAAAACCGGCTTTATCACCAACAATGACGCCATCAACATCCAAAATAATTGCTTTTATTTTGTTCATCAGTGTGAGCCCAGTGAGACTCGAACTCACAACCAACAGCTTAAAAGGCTGCTGCTCTGCCAGTTGAGCTATGGGCCCTGGCTAACTTAGGTCATTAATTTTACCAAGTCGAAGTGATTATTTCATCTGATATTTGTACCGCTATTTGTTTATAAAAATATTATTTTATGCTTAAGAAAAAGTTTTCAAAATTTAATTTTAAAGGATACAAATAATTTTCTTACACAAGAATAGAAATGTCCGCCTTCGCAAGAATAGAAATGTCCGCTTTTGAATAAACAGGTTGGGATAATTTATCAAATCTGTCATTCCCTCGAAGGAGGGAATCCAGACTAAAATCACCTTATTTGTTTTTTAAAAATGTAATTATAGACTGGATCCCCGTCTTCACGGGGATGACACAAGAAACAACTTAAAAGCGGACATTTCTAATCTTGTCTGACAGGATACAAATAATTTCCGGGATAAGTATTATTTAAAATATAGACAATAATACCAAGCAAAAAGAATGAAAAAAATATTATCCAGATAAAATAATCAATAATTTTCTTTATAAAAAGCATAATTTATTATAACTTAATTATTAAAAATTATAAATTTGATACAATATCAAATTATGACATGGCTATATTTATCACTCGGATCGGCATTAAGTTTTACCTCTCTCACTTTACTTTCAAGAGTAGTTTCCGTCAAAAGCAAAAACCCGCGGGCTTTATCAGTGGTTTTTAATTCAATTGCCATCTTGATGGCGATTATTATTTTTTTTACTACAGGGGCCAATAAGAATTTTTCTTTACCAAAAGGATTTTCTCCTTATTTTTATCTTTTTTTGGCCTGTTTATTTTATGGTTTAAACGAACGATTAAGGTTTTATGCTAGTAAATATCTTGAAGCATCGCTTTTTGCAATTGTTAGTAATATTTCGGTAGTCATAGCTTTTATTGTTGCTTTATTTCTCTATAACGAATCTATAACAACCAATAAAATGCTTGGGTTTTTATTAATAATGGCTTCTTTATTATTAGTATCTTTTGAAAGAATTAAAAAGATTAATTGGCGGGGGGATAGGCTTAGCTTTACTAACAAGTATTTTTGTTGGGGTAGAGGAATAGGGACTAGACGGTTAGGGATTAGGGAATACAAGATATGTTAAATTTTATTAAATCAGAACTATCTCATTTCAAAAATCTTCCCAAAAAAGCTCAACAGCTTTTAATATCCTTTTTCTTTTATTCAACCGCTTATCCGATGATTTCAATATTTATCAGTGCCTTTATCTGGAAAAATAACAACAATATTTTATTTTTAATTTTTTTTCGTGCCAGTCAATTTCTTATTACTCCATTTGCCTTTTTATTAGGCGGGGTTTTACTTAAAGTCATAAAAATTAAAACACTTTATTTCATTGGTACACTTCTTATTGCCGGAAGCAGTGTTCTAATAATATTTTTAAAAAATGATTCGCCTTTAGCATTTGTTTATATGGGAATGTTACTAGGCATAGGAGCAGGATTGTATTGGGTCAATAGGAACCATCTAACAATAAAAGAAACTAACAATGAAGATAGAAGTTATTTTTTCGGTTTATTATTTTCATTTTCAACCTTGATCGGATTTATCATTACCTTCATGGTTGGTTGGTTGATTGTATTTGGAATATCATATCAACTATTAATTGTAATTGCATTTATTCTTATTATTTTTTCGGGTTTAACTGTGTTCAAAAACGATCATGACACACCTACAGTCGGGAAATTTTTTATTATTAATTCTTCATATATTTGGACACGAAAAAGGTTCCTTCATTTAGGGATTGGTCTGGTAGAAGGTCTTTCATATATTATTCCTGGTTTGCTTATTTTAACAGTCCTTGGAAACGAAGGAGTTTTGGGGACACTCACAGCCATTTCATCAGTTATTTCAGCCATTTTTATTTATTATTACGGCAGAAAATCTAAATCAAAAGATCATAGAACCTATTTTATCGTTAGTGCAATATCAGCCTTAATGATATCTCTTCTGATTGCTTTGGCTTACAACAGATTTACCGTTGTAATCTATTCGCTTTTAAATGGTTTGATTATCAGTTTTTTGTGGTTGACGGCCATTCCTCCGATTTTGAAAAACATTGATTTAGAAGTAGGACAAATAGAAAGAAAAAGATTTAGTTATCTATTGGACTCAGAATTTTTTTTGGATGTTGGCAGAATCATTTCACTGGCTGTTTGTTTGTTCATCGCAATCTATTTTGGTACAGAAAATTCTTTACGTTTTTCTCCTCTCATTTTAAGTTGTCTTCAAATTTTTCTATTCGTCTATTTGGAAAAATTCAAAAAAAGTAAAAATTTAACTATGGTATAATTTTGAACTATGCATCCACAAACTTTTACCTTAAAAAACGGTCTGCAGGTAATTTTTATTGATACCAAGACTTTTCCAACCTTAACAACCTTGCTTTTAGTTGGTGCCGGGAGCCGTTATGAAAACGAAAAAAATAATGGGATTGCCCACTTTTTAGAGCACATGTTCTACAAAGGCAGTAAAAAATATCCTAATCCAAAAATCATTTCCCAGATTATTGAAGGGATGGGCGGGCATTGGAATGCCTTCACCTCAAAAGATTACACCGGTTATTATATTAAAGCATCAACAGATCACTTTCCAAAAATAATAGATATTTTGTCTGATATTTTACTTAATTCGTTGTTTGAAAACAAGGAAATTGAAAAGGAAAAAGGTGTCATCGTTGAAGAAATAAATATGTACGAAGATACGCCACAACGACGGATTGGAGAAATATTTGAAGGTTTGATTTATAAAGGAAGTCCCCTTGGATTTGATATTGCTGGAAATAAAGAAACAGTCACTTCTTTTGATAGAAATACCTTTATTGACTATATGAATAGTCTTTATCATCCGAATAACGCCGTTCTTGTTGTTGCCGGAGGGTTACAGGGTCCGACCCTCCCGGAGGGTCGGACCCTACAAATAATCGAAAATAAATTTAACGATTGGAAATCAGGAGAAAAATCAACGTTCGAGAAAATTACAAAGAGCCAGACGAAGCCTCAAATACTGGTTCACCATAAAAAAACCGAGCAGGCCCATTTTTGCTTAGGATTTCCAACCTTTGGGATTAATGATAAAAGACGTAGAATTCTTAGTGTTTTGATCACAATTTTGGGTGGGGGAGCCTCCTCAAAATTATTTCAGGAAGTCAGAGAAAAAAAAGGGCTCTGCTATTATATTAGCACAGGTGCAGAGCAATATTTAGAAACTGGTAGTATCGTTACCCAAGCCGGCATAGCCAAGGATGTAGAAAAAGTCAAAGTAGCTGTTGCTGCAACATTGGTCGAGCACGAAAATATGACTAAAGGATTATTTTCCGAAGAAGATATTAATCGGGCCAAAGAAATGTTAAAAGGAAGACTTCTGCTCTCAATGGAAGACTCTTTTAATATTGCCCATTTTTTCGGAAATAAAAAATTACTGGAAAATAAAATAGAGACACCGGATGAGATTATTCAAAAAATTCTATCAGTTACAAAAGAGGAAGTAATTGAGTTGTCAAAAGAGATTTTTGCCAAAGATAAACTTAACTTTGCCATAATCGGTCCGTTTGAAGAAAAAGATTTCCAAAATATTCTTGATATCAAATAAATATTGTGAAAAAAATCTGGATTATCGTTTTTTTAGGCTTGATGATCTACAGTTTTGGTTTATTTAATGGTTTTGTTTGGGATGATGAAGAGCAGATTGTTAATAATGTCTTTGTCCATTCAATAAAAAATATTCCAATTCTCTTTCAATCAAGTACTTTTAATAATGGGGGAGCGGGACTATCAGGAGGTACTTATTATCGTCCGTTAATGATGACATTTTTTTCTTTTGTTTACAATATTTTTGGACCTAATCCATTTTTCTTTCATTTTTTTCCGTTAGTCTTTCATATTTTAACTGCGATATTAATTTACTATTTATTTAATCATTTTTTTAAAGAAGGTATCTCCTTTTTTCTTGCACTGATTTTTCTTGTTCATCCGGGTAACGTCGAGACAGTCGCCTATATCTCCGCTGTTCAAGACATTTTCTATGTTTTTTTTGGTCTTTTAGCTTTGTATCTGATTATCAAAGATAGGGGAAAATTTGAATTCAAAAAAATAATCCTTATAAACTCTCTTTTGCTTTTGGCTCTACTTTCAAAAGAGACGGGAATTTTATTTTTTTTACTAATTTTGATTTATAAGTTTATTTATCAAAAAAAGTATTTATTAGAGCATATAATTTTTTTTATGATAACGATAGGGATATACTCTATTTTGAGATTTGCGATCGGCGGTGTATTTTTTACTCCTTATCACAATGCTCCAATCGTTCAGCTAAGTTTCTGGCAAAGGACGATGATGATTCCAGCTTTACTTTTTCATTATTTAAAATTATTTTTTTATCCAGTCAATTTAGCCGTGATGCAGCATTGGGTAATACGAACGTTTAGTTTTTATAATTTTTACTGGCCGCTACTTGTAATTATTGGTTTTTTCTTGCTATCAATTTTTAAGTCGTCTATCTTTTTTTTTCTCTGGTTTATCATCTCAATTGCCCCCTACCTTCAGCTTTTTCCTTTGGATATGACAGTGGCCGACCGCTGGTTTTATCTGCCAATGATTGGGTTGTTGGGGATGATTGGAACAATGTTGAGTAAATTACAAATAATAAATCACAAATCACAAATAAATTTTAAATCTCAAATAAAATCAAAAACGATTTTTATTTTATTAATTATTATAATCATTGTTTTTTCCGTCAGAAGTTTCATCAGGATTTTAGATTGGAAGAACGGCCTAACTTTGTATAGTCGAGACGTAAAAATATCAAAAGACGCCTTTGACCTCGAAAATAATTTGGGAGTCGAGCTTTTTCGGGCTGGAGACTTTAAAAATGCCAAAATTCATTTTATAAAATCGACAAAACTGGCGCCATTTTGGTGGACAAACTGGAATAACTTGGGAGCAATTTACGAACGGGAAAAAAATATTCAAAAAGCAGCCCAGTATTATCAAAAATCAATTGATAATGGTCTGTATTATTTGGCTTATGAAAATTTAGCTAAAATATTAGTTTCACATGGAAAAGATAAAAACAAAACAGAGGAATTTTTACAAAAAAGCTTAAAACTATTTCCGGAAAATCAAAATTTATTAATAATAAACGCTTATTTCCAAGAAAAAAATAAAAAGTAAATATATTAGCCGGGCTTTATCAAGCCTTGTGATTATAAGGATTATAGGATAAATAAAAAACAACGTTTAATTTATGACTTGTTATACTTAAAATAATGGAACAAATTTATAACTTGGCAATTTTTGTATTTGGGGCCTCAATAGGTTCCTTTTTAAATGTACTTATTGATCGATTACCTCATGATGAATCAATCAACGGTCGATCGCATTGTGACTTTTGCGGAAAAAAAATTGCCTGGCATGATCTATTACCAGTATTATCATTTTTTATTTTAGGAGGAAGGACGAGATGTTGTAGAAAAAAATTAAGCTGGCAGTATCCGTTAGTTGAGGTGATCACGGGGTTGATCTTTGTTGTGATCATTAAGGACGGACCTTATATTGACTCGCTGACAAGGTCCGTCCTTATATTATCTATCCTCTCATGCCTGATCGTTATCTTCGTTTCCGACCTAAAATATCATTTGATTTCAGATTATATTTTGTTGGCTTTATTTATTTTCTCTGTTTTTTATCATTTATCCGATTTTGTCTGGGTCGGTATAAAACCGACCCCTACACTGATTGTATCCGGTTTGGTTGTTGCCTTTCCGATTTGGCTGATCTACTTTATTTCTAAAGAACGCGCAATGGGTTTGGGTGATGTTTATCTGGCGGCAATTATGGGCTTTTTATTGGGTTGGCAAGCAGGTTTCCTGGCTCTATATATAGCATTTATCACGGGCGCAATTTTTGGAATAGGACTAATTTTATTAAAAAAAAGAAAATTAAAAAGTAAGATAGCCTTCGGTCCTTTTCTAGTTATTGGAACAGTTTCAATGTTATTTTGGGGAGAAAAGATTGTGGAGGGGATAAAAAAAATATATGGATTCTAAAATAATTGGCGTTGTTGGTCAAATTGCTTCAGGAAAAGGGATACTAGTTGATTACTTAACTAGTCATTTAGGTTTTACTTCGTTTTCGTTATCTTCAATCGTTCATGAAGAATTAAATAAAAAAGGAGTTAAGGAATTTACCCGTCAAACCCTTCAAGACATGGGGGATAAATTAAGAAGACAGGAAGGGGATGATGTGCTGGCGAAACATGTAATTGAGCAGATAGAATCAGATGAAATCGGATGGAATCAGTCAAGAAAGATAATTATTGAGGGGATAAGAAATCCTGGAGAAGTAGAATTTTTGAAAAAGAATCAAAACTTCATACTGATTGGAGTCAAAGCCAGTCGCAGACTTCGTTTTAAAAGATTGCTTATTCGTAATAAGCAATGGGACCCAAAAAATTATGAAGATTTTATAAAAGTTGACAAACGTGATATTGGCGTTGGTCAAGATAAATCTGGACAACAGGTAGGGAAATGTTTAGCTTATTGTGACTATGTATTGACGAATAATAAAGATGTTAAAGATTTTGAAAAGAAGTTGGAGAAGTTATTTATACATAAACTTTTCCCCGGCAAGTTCGTAGGAAAATAATTCTTCTTTTGTAAACCAGAGATTAACTTCTTTTTCTCCGTCTTCAGGAGTGTCAGACGCATGAATAATATTGCGAAGCGGTCTATTTTGTTCATTAGCCAGGTCGATTGTATCGTGGGAAAAATCACCACGAACAGTGCCAGGTAAAGCCAAAACTGGTACAGTATTTCCGGAAATTTTACGAACGATCTCAATGCAATCATATCCCTCAACGACGGCCATAAAAACAGGGGATTCTTGAAGATATGTTATCAGCCAACCTTTAACAATTTTTCCAATTGAGACAGCGTCGTCAGTTTTAAAAATAATTTTTGCGTTCAGACCTTTTTTTGCGTAATTAGTTAACGTCCGTTCTCCTACCTTTTTAAACCATGCTCCGGTTTCTGGGTAATGAACAATGATTTTGTCAGACGTCGCCATTTCAAATTTTAGACCAATTATTTTAAGTCCGACCGTTTCAAAACGCAAGATTATCTTACCAATAATTCCACGTTGGACCCCGTCGGGCTTGATGATCAACAAGGCTTTTTGTTTTGTCATTTTAAATATAAACTATCAACTTCTCTTTCATAATTTTTAAATTTTTGGTGGTTCCCAAACCAATATTTAATTTCTCTTTTTGCTTCGTCCGTATTTCCTGATGCATGAATAAAGGTTTTAACGACTCGATCAAGCGATGCTGACAAAGGGGAAGAGTCAAAAGAGTATTGAGCGAGTAAGGTTCCTGCATCGGCTAAAGCTGGAATAGTATGTCCACGTAACTTTCTGGCGACCATTATAGCGTTTGGTCCTTCCCAAACCATGACAACAATCGGCCCTTCCATCCAGTATTTAATTAAACGTTCGTACACAAATTGACCTAGCTTATCAGGATCTTCTGTTTTAAAGGTTTTTTTAATGTCATCTCCGGATTGCTTAAAAGAAGCAAGGGTTTTTTCTCCCATCTCTTTTATCCACTCAGGTGTTCCGGGATAATGATTTTTTATTACATCAGCTGATGGTTTAAACATTTTAGCGGCCATCAATTTCAAGCCAACATTTTCGTAAGTTTCAATAACTTTTCCAATAAGTCCCCGCTTAACAGCATCGGGTTTTATTATGATTAGCGTTCTTTCATTCATAAGGTTATTTAAAACTCGTTAACCCGTTAACGCGTTAACGGGTTTCTAAACGAATGACTTTATTATATATTTCTTTAGTCACTTCATCAACTGATTTATTCCCGTCAATCTCCACCCACTTTCCCCAAACCTGTTTTTCAACAAGCATTTTGTATTGTTTTGCAGTTTTTCGAATAAAATTAAAGTCCTTTTCCCGGAAATTTTTTTCCTTATCTTCACCATATTTTCTCGAAATTGCAATGTCAGGGTCAACATTAAGATAAAAAATAGCATCAGGGACTTCTATCTGGAAATTTTTGGCAAAATCGAGGGCAATTTTAATATCGATTCCTTCAAGAGTTTGGTAACAAAGAGTAGTTGAAAAGTAACGGTCGGCGATCAGTATCTCATCGCGTCTTTTCTCGGCGATCATTTTTTTATCCATAACAAACTGCATTGTGTAGAGAAGAAATTGTTGTTGTGGCGTCAGGTCCTTAGATTTATAAAGAAAATCACGGATAATTTTTCCAACATTACGTTCGTAATCGGGGTATTTTATTAAACTGGCCGTACGGAACAAAGATTTTTGTTCCCTACACATTTTTATCAGATTTTTCCCTTGCGTCTCGCAACCAGCTCCATCAATTCCTTCAATGACGATGAACATAATGTTATAATAATATATTAAAAGCTCCCATAGTTCAACGGATAGAACAAGCCCGTCCTAAGGGTTAGATGGTGGTCCAATTCCGCCTGGGAGCACTATTTTATGAAAAGAAACTCGACAAATTTAAGTAAAAGACATCTAATCCATCATCACATCCATCGTCTTAAAACCGATGAATATGCTCGAATACTCATTCTTCGTACGATCGGAAATTTCTTATTATTTTCTTCTTTGTTCATGATTGTCAAAACATTTTGGCAGCCGGTCAAAGAGGAGTTGATATATTTTGTTAATGTTAAGATACAGAAAAAATATATCGTCGCGGACGATCAAAAAAGACTGTCTTTTGACAAAGACAGTCTTTATCAAAACAAACAGAAAGGCTTGTTAGCAAAAGCATTTAATATTAAACAGGTTGAAATTTTAACGCCAGTTGATCCAAACTTCAGCATAGTCATTCCTAAAATAGGAGCTAATGCTAAAGTTTTATCAAATATTGATGCCTCAGATGAAAATATTTATCTGGACGCTTTAAATAAAGGAGTGGCACACACGTTAGGGACATCTTTTCCAGGAGAGGGCGGACATATCTTTCTTTTTGCTCATTCAACTGATTATTTTTGGAACATAAGTTCCTATAATGCAATATTTTATTTGTTGTATAAATTGGAAAAAAATGATGAGGTCAACATTTTTTATAAAGGCCAGCGTTATGTTTATAGAGTGATCGGACAGGAAGTTGTTGATCCTTCTCAAGTTCAGTATTTGACACGGAAAACAAACAGAGAGTTTCTAACTTTGCAGACATGTTGGCCTCCTGGGACGACCTTAAAGAGGCTACTTATTTTCGCAGTGAGAGTGGCAGAATAAATTATCTAATTCCCACCAGATAAAGATCCGGCAGTTCATTCACCTGTGAGTTAAGGTTAATCAGGACAACAATCTTTCCATCACTGGTCGGATTAAAAAATGAGCTTTCAAATGGGCCGGAGTAGATAGTTTGTTTATTTGTATCGTCATAATCAACAATGGAAATTTTCTTTTCTTCTTCAACAACAAAATGGCGAGAATCAGAATACCATTTGATACTAGGGATTAGGGAATAGGGACTAGTGACTAGTAATGGGAAGTTTTTATCCTCTTTACGATCATAAACATAAGTTTTATTTTTTATTACAGATCGTTCCTCCGTAGTCTGGTTTGTCGAAATAAGAGGAGGTTTAATCATCAAAGGTAACTCAACATTATTATTCGCCTTATAAAGAACTTTGGTTTCGTTAGGGGAAAAGGCAATGATTTCAAATGAGCTTGAAGCAATCTTATCAAAGTCCTTAGGAAAAGTTTCTAAAATCTTAGTGTTATTTTTATCTTTTTCGTTTTGCCATGCTTGAATAAGCGCTTCTTTAGAAAGAGTTACGTCCAATGGATTTAAATTGTTTTCATCAAGAGAAAGTAAGTAGGATTGTTCTGACTTCACATCAGGCGAGGCAAAAATTGCCTGTTTTTGATCAGGGGAGAAGGTTATTTTAATGCCCTTAAAATCAGTAATATTAAGAAGTAGTGACAGATCAACTATCTTATTCAAAGGCGGGAAAAAAGGTAGAGTTTTTTTACCGGCATCAAAAAGATAGGCAGACCCGCTGGCAATAATAACAATTTTATCGCCATCTTCGGTTGGTATGGCTTTGATAATACCTAAATTTGTTAGCGGAGAAAGAGATGGGTTCACCGGAAAAAGAACTGGGTCAACATTGATGACCAATTCCCCCTTAAGATTTATTTTTTTACTCCAGCTGGTGTAGCCTTCTTTTTTTATTTCCACTAAATAGTTTTCGGGTGGGAGAGTGAGATTAGTATCGGTGACGCCTTTTAATTCGCCATTAACATAAATTTTAGCGGCTTTAGGGTTTGAAGTTGCTGAGATTATTCCTGTCGACTTAACTGATCTTTTTTCTACGTCAAACCGGTATCCCCGGGCGTAGCCTATCAAGGCAACCAAAATGCTGATAAATGCGAGAAAGAATATGAATTTAAATAATATCTTCATAATAAACAGTTAAGTTAACATTTTTACCATATACCAATACGACCACACTGTATTATACTATATATACATATGTTCTTTCGTAAAAAGATTGGGATCGATTTGGGGACCGCCAATACTTTAGTCTATGTGGCTGGTGAAGGAATTGTCCTAAATGAACCAACAGTCGTCGCTTATTCTTTGGAGGATAAAAAAATTTTAGCAGTTGGTGAAGATGCAAGAGAAATGATCGGACGAACTCCTGGTTCAATTGTAGCTTCCCGCCCAATGAAAGAAGGGGTGATAGCCGATTACACTACCACTTCGGCGATGATTACTTATTTTTTAAAAAAAGGTTTAAAGTCGGCTGTTTTTTGGCCGGAAGTGATGATTTCAATTCCGGGCGGTTCTTCGCAAGTTGAAAAACGGGCTGTGGTCGCTGCCTGTAAACAGGCAGGGGCTTCCGACGTCTATTTGATTGAAGAACCGCTGGCCGCTGCAATTGGAGCTAAATTACCGATCTCTCAAGCCTCTGGACAGATGATTGTTAATATAGGTGGTGGAACGACCGAAATTGCCGTAATTTCTTTGGGTCAGCTGGTGGTTTACAAAACAGTTAGGGTCGCTGGAACTAAATTAGATGAGGCTGTAATGACGGAACTTCGGAAAAAACACAACATGATTATTGGTGAGAGAACAGCGGAAGACATTAAAATTAAGATAGGTAATGCTTTAATTGAAGAAAAGTCAGAGATTGCGGAGCGAAGGATGGAGGTAAAAGGGCGCGATTTTCAAAGCGGACTACCAAAAATATATGAAATTGGGGAAAAAGATGTTAATCTGGCCTTAAATAAACCTTTAAAGGCAATTCTTGACGGAATAAAAGAAGTATTATCACAAACGCCGCCGGAACTTGCAGCAGACATAGTTGATAAAGGAATCGTTTTGTCAGGCGGAACAGCTTTACTAACTAATATTGACCGCTACATTACTTATTACACCGGAGTATCTTCATTTGTCGTTGAAGAACCTTTATTTTGCGTTATACGAGGAGTAGGAATGGCGATTGAGAATTTAGATAGTTTTAAGGAAGCTATCCGATAGTATTTAGGAAAATATTAAATATTAAATATCAAATATCAAATAAACATATTAAACTTAAAAAACCGATATCATATAGTATTATTTAAAGTACAAAGCACATATTTGTATTCAATTTAAGTTTTAGGTTATAATAAAAACAAAAAAAGATTATAAAAAGTTTGAACAAAAACAGTTTAACCTTTAACCTTTAATATTTTATATTTATCTTATAGTAACAATTCAATTATGAGATCAAACAAAATACTAGGAATAACAATTTTACCTGAAAGTAAATTCAACGTCCTAGAGAAAATCTTATTGTACATAGGCAAACCAACCGGTATTTACCACATTGTCTCCCTTAACCCGGAAAACATGGTTATCTCTACTGAAAACGAATCATTCAAAAGGGTTGTTAAGACAGCCCAAATGAGGATAGTTGATGGCGTAGGGATTGTCCTGGCGGGCCGATGGCTTGGTGTAGAAGTCGGTGAAAGGATGACCGGGGTGGGGTTGATGGAAGACCTACTAAAGATGGCGTCAGACAGACGCTTAAGAGTGCTGATGATTGGGGGAAAAGAAAATTTAGCACTTGAATTAGCTAAGTGCTATAAAAACCAATTTCCCAAGGCTATGTTCAAAGGGATCCAGGGTATTAAATATATCCAAAAACCTAAGGAAGATGAAGAGGGTAAGATTTTTTCAATAGTAACCGACTATAAGCCCCATTTTGTATTTGTTGCTTTTGGCTCGCCGGATCAAGAACTATGGATAGAGCGTCATAAAAATAAATTTGCCAATTGCGTGGTTATGGGAGTTGGAGGTGCTTTTGACTATCTGTCAGGTAACATTAATCGACCGTCAAGTTTTATTCAAAAGCTAGGAATAGAATGGTTTTATCGTTTGGTTATTCAACCTTGGCGATGGAAAAGACAGTTGAGGCTGATAAAATTTGTTTGGTTAATTATTAAACAAAAACTAGGAAAAGAATAAAGATTCAATGAATATTAATAAAGAAATCTTAAAAACAATCAAATACTTCTCATTTTTTGCTTATCACCCTACGTTGGATGAAATTTATACCTTTCTATCGGTTAAGATAGATAAAAATAAGCTTAAATATACTCCGCCCCAGTATAGTATTGGAGGCAAAAAATTAAATATTAAATACCAAATATCAAAGAAAAAATTAAAGAATTGGAGATTTAAAATATATACCAAACTACTATCTTTAGCGCCTCAGATCAAATTAGTTGGTTTGTCTGGAAGTATTTCAATGATGAATGCAGGGGAAGACGATGATATTGATCTTTTTATTATTACAGCCAAAAATAGATTATTTACAGGAAGGTTGATAGCTTTAGTTTTAGCGCAGATTTTGGGATTGCGAAGGAGCAGAGACTCGGCAAAGCAATTTTTTCACAAAAATAAAGTCTGTCTAAATCTTTTTTTCGATGAAAGCAATCTAAAAGTGCCAAAGTTCAAACAAACAGAGTTTGTGGGTCATGAGGTACTTCAAATGAAACCGATTATTGTTAAAGGTAATGTTTATGAGAAATTTTTAAGTGTTAATGATTGGGTATTTAAGCTGTTTCCAAATGCGACTCCTGTCATTCCCGCGAAGGCGGGAATCCAAGCTAAATATTCCTTTTATAATGTAATCATAGACTGGATCCCCTCCTACGAGGGGATGACCCATTTATTTGGAACTTGGAATTTAGGATTTAGAATTTCTAATAAAATAGAATCAATTCTTAAAAATCTCCAATTAACATTAATAAACCGTCATCGTACAACCGAAATTATCACGCCTACCCAGCTTTGGTTCCACCCGGATGATTTTGAGAAAAAAATAAAGAATCTTTAAAACAAAAGTGCTGGTTATGGATTGCCCCTAACCCAGACATTTGGTGTTGGGTATGGAGTTCTTGTTGAGGCGGGTGCTTTATGTGAAACATTCCTACTTTTTCTATTAATCCAACAATTTTTTACCATAATTATATCAAACTTAGGATCGACGTCTTCCACCTGATATTGTCCGGGAGGAACGCTACATTTCCAGCTTGAAGGCGCACCTGAACTTGTGCTGAATGGGTTTGTTCCTCTGGCTCCCTTTTCAGAAATATAGACAGTAGAATCCCTTTCAGGCATTGGAGTACAGGCGGCAATAAACCATATGCCTAAAGTAAAAAGAGCTGCTAAGCGGGGGTTTAATTTTTCCACCCTTTTATTATACTATAAGATACATTTATATGCAAGTTTTATACCTCTTTCATGTAGCAAGTTCCAAGACCGGCAGTTTCAAGTTGATCTAAGATAGTGTCAGCTCTTTTTTGATCGATTTTAAGGGCTTCTACTAATTGCTTTGACGACATTTCATCAAACTTATCCATCATTTCTAAAGCCTTACTAAATAGGGGATCCCTCTCAATTTTGGCTTCTTTAGCTTCAGATACTCTCTGGGTTGTTACAGTCGCAACCTTAACTCCCTCAATCGACTTTAATCGACTATCAATCTCGTCTAATTTTTTTAAGATTATTTTTACAGAATCATCCATAAGTCCTATATTATAACATTTTTATATTAATAAAGTTCGTAGGTGGCAGTATATGAAGATGTAATTTTTACAGTCTGTTCACTATAATAAACATTGTTAGTGACAGTTTCTTCTTTAGTTGCCTCTCTTCCAGCGGAATCAGTTACCTGACCTTCCATCGCATCCAAGGTTATTGGGTAGGGTCTTGGATTATTACTATCTTCAATGGTCAACAATTTACGAACTCGGAGACGGTTTATTTTTGCAATTGATTCAACTTGGTCTCGAGCATCTTTTAAAGCCTCTTCTTTAGCCTTCGATTCCCAAGTTTTTCTATTTTTAAGTGAATAATAAGTATTTGTAATTTGAGCACTGGTATTTTTTGAAACAACATCGTAAACTTTTTCAACATTTTTTATCGGGTCTAAAACAATAGTTAAATTGGTTGTCACTGTTAGATTGTTATCTCGGATAATTTCAGGCATTTGGCCAATTTTTGGTTCGAATTGTATTTCTGGTCTTCCGGGCATATAAATCGGCGGAGAAAAGCTCGATTGAGTGATCCTGCTTTCAGGAATCCCAAGTTTAGTTAGTTCTAACTTCAACTTATCAACATCTTTTTTATTTTCTTCTTGGGCTTTTTCGTAGGTGGTTGAGGTACTTTTTATTTGAATAGTTATGGTCGCCTGATCGGTGGTAGCATCCATTTCACCAGTTCCAACAACGGAAACTGTTTGTTTAGGAGCTTGATAACGTTGGACTAACTTAGTTCCGGCAATACCAATACCCACACCTATAGCTAAAAGAGCCAATACGGAAAAAATTTTCTTAAAATCTATATACATAAAATCATTAACTCATATTGGGTATACAATTTCAAGTGAGATATTTTTTATTTTCTGTTTTTATCTATTTTCTTATTTCTTTTTTTCCTATCTGCATAATTATCGACCTTGAATGTAACAAAAAAAATTGCTGAAATAAGAAGTGATAGAGAGGCAATAAAAAATTGCGGAGTTTCGGTTAGTTTAGCAACAATCTCCATAAATAAAAAATTATATCAATTTAGAACAAATTTTGCGGTTTAATCAAGTCAAACAATAGTATAATATTTATGATTTGTCAGAGTGTTGGAATGGCAGACAAGCACGCTTCAGAAGCGTGTGCTCGTAAGAGCGTGGGAGTTCAACTCTCCCCTCTGACACCTTAGTCCCGACTTGTCGGGCGGCGCGGAGCGCCGCCCACTGTTCCGGAAGGTCACAATCGACTATTCTATTTCTCAGGGTTAGGTTCGAGCCAGTCTTTTTTAGGAACTCTCTTTTTTGAAAAAGATTTATGTTGTCCGATGCGATTTTATCTGCTTCTACCGCCGTATCAAAGAATTCTCTCATAGGTTCGAGCCACTTATTTGGTGATTGTTCAAGAGTATTAATTCTTTGCTCAATTGTCTTCTTTGAGGAAAAAAGATTTTCTTTCTTTTTAAGGTAATCTTCCCGACTAACAACATTATCTAAATAGGAGTCTAAAAGTTTATGAAGTTTCTGATTAATATTGAGCAGATCTTTCTTGAACTCTTGAACAATCACCAACACTTCTGACCGCTGTTGGTGTTGGTCATTATCTAATCTTTTGATATACCATTTGTGGTCAGAAGTGGACAAAGAAACTTTTTGAATATGGGCATTTAGCTGATTCACTAAAATCTCTTGACTGATATATGGTTGTGTACACGCAGTAAACCTACTTTTACGGGTACAGTGGTAATAGATAAAATCTTTCTCATGGTTGACAGTTTCATAACGCCTAAAGTGATGTTCAGCAGTTACCATCATTTGGCACTCTCCACAGCGGATAAGACCCGTAAAAGGAAAGTCAAGAGATTTTAGGGGAGATGAATGACTTCTATCCTTCTTAACAACTTGGACGGTATCAAAAAGTTTCTTTGTAATAAGTGGCTGGTGGATTCCTTTATGTATTTCACCTTTATAGCGAAAATCTCCATGATAAAAGGGGTTTGAGAGATAATACTTTATCTTATCTATTTTGAAAAATTTATTATTGCTGGTTTTTACACCTTGCTCTCCCAGGAAGATACTTAATTTTTCAAAAGTGTATTGACCGGTTGAATAAAGCTCAAACATTTTGGAAATCGCAGGGGCAACTCTTGGATCAACAACAATTTTCTTATCCAACCGGTCGTTGAGATAGCCTATGGGGGCTTTGCTAGGATACTCTCCACGACGTGCCTTCTGTCTCAAACCCCTTTTAGTATTTTCGCTCAAGGAATCCACATAGTATTTGCTTTGACCAAAAGCGATTGATAACATGAAAAGTCCCTGCGGGGTATTTTCAAACCAGAAAGTCGGAAACTTGAGATCTGTAAGTATATTGCGATCAAGTAAGTAAACCACTCTGCCAGCGTCAACTGCGTTACGGGCTAATCTATCAGGGTGCCAGGCTAGTATACCTTGAGCTTCGCCAGCTTCAACTCTAACCAACATCTGGTTAAAGATATCACGACCTGGAACTTTAGCAGTTTTACTTTCAATAAAGGTATCAACAACATTAAGGTTTTCTTTTTGGGCAAGCTCGCGAAGCTCATCAATCTGAGCAGGGATAGATAGCAGTTGACGCACTTCATCATCCGTCGACTTTCTGGCGTAAATAAAGTAAGCAGGACTTTTCATATTATCAAGATTTAAAAAATGTCTAATCCTAAAATAATGGTACACCTCTAGAAAAGATTATCAATAACAAGATTGATTTAATTACTCCAATAGTACGGACTAAGTATGGACGAGATAACGGAGAGATCGTTATTAGACATTTTTTTAAATAAAATCTCCTGTTTTTATTGCTTTTGGTCAAACCCACCGCTTGGCGGGGGAAAAGCACAAAATCGCATCCTCCCGCCCTAAGCGGGAGAATGTTTTAGTCAAAAAAGGAGAGGACAATATAAATCTTTTTGAAAAAAACTAAAAAAGACTATGCCAGAATAGTGGATTGTGACCTTCCGGAACAGTGGGCGGCGCTCCGCGCCGCCCGACAAGTCGGGACTAAGGTGCGTTTATATAATTTGGTTCGAACTTATTTTATCAAAAATTCTTAATGGAAGA
>JBBTSR010000004.1:0-138938 GCA_038064615.1 Patescibacteria group bacterium | reverse complement strand
ATATTCAGTATTTATTTGATTTAATAATGACCCTTTGGTTTTACTTGACTCCGGTAATTTATGCAACGGAATTTTTCCCGGCTCAATACCGTTATATTTTTAAGATTAACCCGATGTCAGTATTTATCAATGCTTACCGCCAGGTTTTATTTAATGGAACTTATCCAAATTGGGATAGTTTGGTTATTGGATTAATTGTTTCAGTAGTCTTGTATTTAATTGCTCACAGAATATTTAAAAAATTAGAAGGAATGTTTGCGGATGTGGTGTAGAGAGTTTATAAAGTTCATAAAGTTATAAAGTTTATAAAGTAAAGAACATGCAGGGAATAATCAATATCTATAAAAGAAACAGGATAAAATTTTTAATTTTTTTAAGTATCTTCGGGCCGGCGACCATTACGGCTATGGCTGATAACGATGCGGCCGGAGTGGCCACTTACGCAATTGCAGGATCGCGCCTTGGCTATCCAATCCTTTTTGTTCTCTTTTGGGTCACAATTTTATTGGCAATTACCCAAGAAATGGGAATAAGAGTCAGTATGGTGACCCGTAAGGGACTAGGTGATTTAATCAGGGAATATCATGGAGTAGGTGTGTCTATCCTCATTTTTGCTGCTTTATTTATTGCAAATATGGGAGTGATTATTGTTAATATGGCTGCGTTTAAGACAACCGCTTCAATTCTCAATCTTCCGGCAATTCCTTTGATAATTTTTATGATCGGACTAATATTTTTATTCGTCATAAAAGGCAACTATAAATTGACTCAAAACATCATGCTCTTTACCTCTCTTTTTTATTTGGCCTATATTTTTTCAGCCTTTAAATCAAATCCAAACTGGAACTTAGCTTTTAAAAATTTAGCTTGGCCGCAAGGGATTGACTTTACTTCCGAATATTGGAGAAATTATATTATTATTGGCCTTGGAGTACTGGGAACAACAATTACTCCATGGGGACAGTTCTTTATCAGCAGTTTTGGCCTTGATAAAAAAATAAGTTCGACAAAATTAAAATTTTCCCAGATAGAAGCTTATTGGGGAGCTTTTTTAACTGATTTTTTTTCATTTTTTATAATCGTGGCTACGGCCGCAACTTTATTTTCTCATAAAATTATTTTAGTTAATGGCGCTCAAGCATCACTTGCAATAGAACCTTTTGCCGGTAAATTGGCGGCGATTCTTTTTGCCGTTGGAATAATGAATGCCGGATTTATGGGAGTCGTCATCGTTGGACTAACGACCACTTATGCTTTTTCCGAATTTTTTGGACTAACTGGAAGTTTAGACATTCCTTATAACAAAAGTAAGATATTTTATTCAGTTTTTATCGGTCAGATAATAATTGCTTTTTTGATCGCTCTATTACCTGTGATTGATTTATTTAAAATTGTTGTTACCGTTCAAATTCTAAACGCTATGGCCTTGCCGCCGATATTTTATTTTCTCATCAAATTTACCAGTAATCCTGGGATTATGGGAAAGTACGTCAACAACAGATTTCAAAAATGGTTTGTAATCGGAGGAACGGTGGTCATCACCCTCGCATCACTCTTTACAGCGTTTTACACAATTTTTTATTACAAATGAATAATTATAAAAACGTCTTCGTCACCGGTTCGATTGCCTACGATACGATCATGAATTTTCCTAATGAATTTCAAAATTATTTTCATCCGGAAAAACTTCATCAGATAAATGTTTCTTTTGTAGTTGATAAATTGGAAAAACAACTGGGAGGAACAGGGAGCAATATTGCGTACAATATTGCTCAAATTTTCAATTTTCAATTTTCAATTTTCAATAAAAAACCCTTGATTCATTTACTTGGTTCGGTGGGAAAAGATGGAAGAGAGTTCATTAATTTTTTCAAGAAAAACAAGATTGACGCAAGCGGGGTGATCGTTGATAAAGAATTATATACGTCGGCTGGTTCAGTCATCACCGATACAAAAAATAATCAGATCTGGGGATTTTATTATGGCGCTTCGGAAAAAATTCCTTACATTAATTTTGAAAAAATAGATAAAGACACCGATTTCTTAGTAATCTCTGCCAATCATCAAAATTCTTTTTTATATTTTCAACGTGAAGCAATTAAACATAAAATTGATTATCTATATGATCCGGGCATGACCTTGACTTGGATTACAGATAAAGATTTAAAAGAGGGCGTTATGAATTGTAGGTATTTAGTTGGAAATGATTATGAGATAGCGATGATTTTGAAAAGAATTAAGAAAACAATTACTCAATTAACGGATAACGGATTACGAATTATTACAACACTGGGCGAAAATGGTGTTAGATATGAACAAAAATCCGTAATCCGTAATTCGAAATTAGAAAATTTTATAATTCCAGCATTCAAAGTCGCAAAAATGGTCGACCCGACCGGCGCTGGCGACGCTTGGAGAGGTGGATTTGTGGCGGGATTGTTATTAGGTTATTTGACGAAAGAATGTCTAAAATTAGGAAATGTCATGGCCAGTTTTGCGATTGAGAAATATGGCACAGTAAATCACCGGCCTACGAAAAAAGAAATTAATAAGAGAATGAAAAAACTTTAAAGCGTGACACTGAATTTTATTTCTCCGTGGGAACCCTCCCCTTTTCGGGGACTCCCAAGTCGAAAAAAATTAAGCGTCCCGCTTTTACTTTGTCATTTTTTAATGCATTTCTCAAAATAATTTGTTATAGTTTATAAATCATGAAATCAGACATCAAAGATATTAAACTCGCTCCCCTAGGGAATCAGTTAATTAACTGGGCCTATTTACAGATGCCGGTTTTAGATTTAATCCGCAAAAGATTTAAAAGAAAACAGACTTTAAAAGGGGTAACATTAGCTGCTTGTTTACACGTCACTTCCGAGACAGCTAATTTAATGATTACTCTAAAAGAGGGTGGAGCCAAAGTATTTTTATGCGCCTCCAATCCCCTATCAACTAATGATGCGGTTGCTGCGTCGCTTGTTAAGGATTATGACATTCCAACTTTCGCAATCAAAGGCGAAGATAATAAAAGTTATTATTCACATCTCAATGCTGTCCTTGATGAAAAACCAAATTTAACCATGGATGACGGGGCCGATTTAGTTGGCTTACTTCATAGCAAAAGAACAGATCTATTATCTGGCGTCGTTGGGTCGAGTGAGGAGACAACGACCGGAGTAATTCGACTTCGGGCGATGGAAAAAGATAAGGCTTTAAAAATTCCGGTGTTAGCGGTCAACGACAATTTAACTAAGCATCTTTTTGATAATCGTTATGGCACGGGTCAGTCAAGTATTGACGGAATTATTCGTGCCACTAATATTTTATTGGCAGGAAAAAAATTTGTTGTCTGTGGATACGGATGGTGCGGACGAGGGGTGGCAATGAGAGCCAAAGGAATGGGAGCCCAAGTAATCGTTACCGAAGTTGATCCTGTTAAAGCCCTTGAGGCTTTGATGGACGGATTTTTGGTAATGACCCTAAAGGAAGCGATCAAACAAGCCGACGTCGTCCTTTCAACAACCGGAGATAAACATGTCATCGACGAAGAACATTTAAAAGTAGCTAAACCAGGTGTGATTTTGGCTAATGCCGGCCATTTTGATGTTGAAATAAATAAAGACGCCTTGAAGAAATTGGCCAAGAAAATTAGACAGGTTCGTCCGATGGTGACAGAGTATGATTTTGGAAATAAAAAAATTTATTTATTAGCTGATGGAAGATTGGTTAATCTGGCGGCGGCCGAAGGTCATCCGGCCTCTGTCATGGATATGAGTTTTGCCGGCCAGGCAATGGGCGCAGAATATATTTGGAAAAATAAAGGAAAATTAAAAAATAAAGTTTATTCTCTGCCTCAAGAACTTGACGGCGAAATTGCCCGCTTGAAATTAAATTCAGAAGGTGTTAATATAGACAAATTAACTAAAGAACAGAAAAAATATTTAAATAGTTGGAAAGAGGGAACGTAAATATCAAGAGAGATGGAGAGAGATTTAGCTCGTTAGGATCCATCCAGCAACCGTCCCGATTTAATCGGAAACGGTGCTAAAGCTAAAAAGGATATGCTCGACGGCGAGAAATTATTAACCTGCTGTTGAGCAGGATTTTTTTGTAATATGACTCAGCAACGTTAATTTTTCAGAAAACCAACAAAACTGAAAAATTTACTTTTGCCTGAGTCATAAAAAAATAGTGAGTATTAAAGTTATTAATTAATTTAAAAAGCGAAGACATCTATTTTTTAGTTAATCGCCAGGGGCCCCTATAGGGGTGTGGCGGACTAAAAAATACGGTGTCGAGCTTGATTTTTATATGAGTAACACATTTACTTCAGAGTCTGTATGCGCCGGGCACCCGGATAAAATTTGTGATCAGGTTTCTGACGCAATATTGGACGAGGCTTTCAAGGTTGATAAATATTCTCGGGTTGCAGTTGAGACGATGGTCACAAAAAATTTTATAGCTTTAGCTGGGGAAGTAACAACAAAGGCAAAGTTAAACTATAAAAAAATAGCACAACAGGTTATACGAGGCTTAGGTTATACAATTCCCAAATTAAATTTTTCTGATAAATCAGAGATTGTTGTGAAAATTCACACTCAGTCACCGGAAATTGCAGTTGGAGTCGATAATTTAGGTGCAGGCGATCAAGGAATGATGTTTGGATATGCAAGCCATGAAACTAAAGAGCTAATGCCATTGCCAATAATGTTGGCGCATCGACTGGCGATGGGAATTGATAAATTAAGGGAGACGAAACATCTCCCCTACCTCAGGCCGGATGGAAAGACCCAGGTAACCGTTGGCTATGAAAAAAATATTCCGAAAACGATTGAAAATATAGTCTTAGCGGTTCCCCATAGTGAAGAAATTAAATTAGATCAAGTAAAAAAAGACTTATATAAATTATTAATAATTCCAATATTAGCGGATTACGGATTTCGAATTAACATAAAACAACTAATTGTCAATGGAACCGGTGTTTGGCATATTGGCGGACCGGCATCTGACACGGGAGTGACAGGGCGAAAGATAATTGTTGATACGTATGGAGGAATGGCCAGGCAAGGCGGCGGCGCCTTTTCTGGAAAAGATCCAACTAAAGTTGACAGGTCAGCCGCATACGCTGCCCGTTACTTGGCAAAAAATATAGTTGCTAATAAATTAGCTGACCGTTGCGAAGTGCGGCTCGCCTACTTTATTGGAGCCAAAAAACCGGTTATGCAAGAAGCGGAAACTTTTGGAACTGAAAAAAAATCTGAAAAAATAATAAATAGTTTTATAGCAAAATTACTTGACACTTCTCTAAAAGGTATTATTGACGGGTTGGATTTAAGACGTCCAATTTATTTTAAGACGGCCGCTTACGGACATTTTGGCCGGAATATATTTCCGTGGGAAAAGGTAAAGAGTTTATAAAGTTATAAAGTTCATAAAGTTTTTAAAGTAACTCATACTAAAACGGTAAGTGTTGACATCAGACTCATAATTGTTTAATATTTTTAATATCCGTTAGTTTGATAATATGTTTAAAAAACTTGTTATTAATCTTCTTTTTTTGTTATTTTTTATTATTGTCGTTTCTTCTTTTCAAGAAGTTAAAGCAACATTAATTATTGATGAATTTTCCTCGGCTTCTACAACCGAGTGGGTGGAGCTTTTGAACACCGACCAAATTAATTCGGTTTCTTTAACCGGTTATGAAATCAGGAATAATTCGGGTACAACTCTAAAAACTTTGTCAGGCACGGTGCCGAGAATGGGATTTTTGACCTTTGAGTTTTCCAGCGGGAGCTTAACCAATGCCGGTGATTGTTTAATTCTTTGGAATGGTAGTTCTGGGATTTATTCCGTTTCCTATGGGACAGGAAGCTGTACCGGTGGAACAAATAGTATTGCCACGGCGCCTACTTCTTCCGAAACTGGCGCTTTAATTAATAATAGTTGGCAGATAGATACGACTCCTTCACGGGGTTGGTGTAACGATACGACTGGTGGTTGTCCAACTATAGCCACAATTGTTTCTTCGATGAATGCCAATGGAGTAAAAACGAATTTGGCTGATCAAAGTGATTTTTCGAGAATTACCGGACTTTACTTTCAAAAATCGGAAACAAATGATCCAAATGGTAATCCAATTGGTAAAATTACTTTTTTATCAGAAATGAATTTCACTGATCAAGATGCCTTAAGTTGGATGCAAAATTTAGGAAGTAATATTGATATGTCAACTAAGGGGAAAATCGGACTGAACGCAGAACTGATTAAAAATTTAACTTCAACAAATGCTTCTTTGACAATGTATGGATTGACTCTGCAAAATCCAACTCTTCAAGTAGCCAACACTGATGGTTCAGCCGGAGACAGCGGTATTGTCTCTGGTTTGACATATAGCGGCGGTGCTTTAACTTTTACCGCGGCTCACTTTACCACCTTTACCGCTGTTGAAAGTTCGTCAGGCGGTTTATCAGCTCCAAAAACGCCCACTTGTGAAAAAGAATCGCCAAATAAAGCACCCCATCTATTTCAAATTGATACAACAAAAAATTCCGCCAAATTATTTTTTTCCCCGGTTAATAACGCGGTTGATAACTATTACATTGCCTATGGTTTGAGCGAGGGAGACGAAAGATTTGGAGTAAAATTTGATAAAGGATTTTATGATGGAGTGATTAATTATACGATTAATGAATTAGCTCCTAATACAAAATATTATTTTAAAGTACGGGCTGGGAATGGTTGTGCGACCGGTAATTGGAGTAATTGGTTAACCGCCAAGACCGATGGTGGTTTAACATCCTCATCAATCAAAGAACTAGCTGTTGAACCAACAAAATCTGTTAGCTCACCTACTCTTGGGGTTTCAGATTATGTTCCGTCGTCTCAACCAGCCTCACAACCAACAATTAAAAAATCTTGGTTGGAAAAATTAATTGGTTTTTTTACTAATCTATTTAAATAAATTACTTTCTCCATTTTCTTTTCTTCTAAAAAAACTACCATATCTCAACTTCTAAACTAAAACAATAAATATTATTATCTTACCCACGGCCGCGAGATAGATATGTATATTGAATAAATTATATTGTTGTAGTAATTAAAATAACTATTTTTGTAGGTTATAAGCGGTAGACATTCATTTAAATTCCATTAACAATTAATATTGTTGGTTTAATTTGATAATTATTATCTATCTCGTACCTACGTGTAAGATAATAGTTGAGCTATAAAAAATGAAGAAAAAAGAAATAAAATTAAGAAAAGGCCAATTGTATTGGTACATTTTAGAAGTTATTGGTTTGACTTTAATATCCGGCGGTAATCCACTTCGTCCGATTATTCCATTGACCATAAAAGAAATTATTAAGACGATTAAGGAAATTAGAAATCTAAATATTGAGGAAGAAAAAATTAAAAAAAGTCTAAAAAATATAGAAAAAAAAGAGATAGTGAATCTAGAAGAAAAAAATGGTGAAGTTTTTGTAAGGTTAAAAGACAAGAATAATTCAACAATAATGAAGTATTCAATAAAAGCTCTTTTAGATTTTAAAAAGAAAAATAAGAAGTGGAATGGTAAGTGGTTTTTGGTTTTCTTTGATGTTCCAAAAATACAGAATAATAAAAGAGATTACCTTAGATTATATTTACTAAAAATTGGATTTGCAAAATATCAGCAAAGTGTTTATATTTTTCCATACGAATGCGAAAAGGAAGTCTTATTAATTAAAAAAATTGTCGAAGGTGCCAAATACATGAACTATATTGTTGCTGAAAAAATTGAGAACGAAGGTAAAATGAAAGCTCTTTTTAAGTTGTAAACATTATCTATCACGTACCTACGAGATAGATAATCAATGACGCATATAAACTTTTAGTTATTGTTTAGTAATTTTATTATTTATTTTTTTGCCAATCTCTTTTTTTCCCAAAGAAATGTTCTGGTATTGAAATTTGGGCAATGTGGACCCACCACTCTTGTAAAATCTTCAACAATATTGAAGCTGATAAAGAAAAAAGAAAATACTTTTTATCTAATAAAAAATTTAATTGCTTAAAGTTTAAAGAAAAGAAAATTAAAAAAAATATATTTTCAAAGAAGTTGGGAAAAAGAAAAAAAATCCTACGATCCTTTTTTATAAAAAATATAACTTCCCCAACAGTCCGGAAAATAAATAAGATCAACAATACATATCTATAATTTGGTAAATAAAACCAGCTAAAAGTCATTACGTTGAAATACCACCATAAGTCCAAAGCTTTATCATATCTTTCATATTTTTCTAAAGTAAGAGCGCCACGGGAGGCAAATTCTATATCGATAACATCTAAAAAAAATGATAAAATTATTGCTGTTAAGGGCCAGATAAATATTAAGGGAGCAACCAATATTCTCAACAGAACAACAAAATAATACATTAATTAAAGTATATGAAAAAAAAATTAAAAATTGCCATGTTTTTTTCCAGTAATCCGGAAAGGCCGGATGGGCTTCTTCATCATATATATTATCTTTCTCAAGAATTGACAAAACTTGGTCATTTAGTACATATCTTTGGACCAAATAGAAGGAGTGCTCTTCCATTCAAAAACTATAAAAAAATTATAGATTTGGTTGAGGTTCCCTTTTTTAAGGAAGCAACAATTTTCATAACCGTTAAATCAAAGAAATTTAACGATCCAATTAAAACAATTGAGAGTAAGGAAAAATTTGACATAATTCATATTCATGATCCTTATTTACCTTTTATTGCTTGGGAAATACTAAAAAAAACAAAATTACCAATAGTGGCCACCTTTCATACCGCCTGGGATGAAAACTCCGGTTTTAATATCATTAACGGTTTTATTCCGCTTTTCCAAGATTATTTTACTAAAGTCAGCGGATCTATATTTGTTTCAAAAATTGGAAAAAAAATATGGAGTTCTCTCTTACCGGCAAAGGTAAAAAAAATTGTCATCAATAATGGTGTTCATTCAAATTTGTTTTGTCCAGTTGAAAATAAAAATAAAAAAATAACCCTCCTTTTTGTTGCGAGAATAGTGCCAAGAAAAGGATTAATGATTCTTTTAAAAACTTTAAAAGAATTAATAAAAGACGTTCCAAACATTAAATTAATCGTCTTAGGGGACGGACCCCACTTGATAACATGTAAAGAATATGTAAAAGATAACAAATTAGGAAATTTCGTTGAATTTAAAGGATATATTACAGGAAAAAATAAAATTAAATACTATCAGAAAAGTGATATTTTTTGTGCTCCATATAGAAATGAAAATTTTGCCATCACTATACTGGAAGCAATGTCTTGTGGAATACCCATAGTTGGATTTGATAGTAACGGTATCAAAGAAATATTGTCTGGTTATCCGGACCGTGACTTGATCGTTCCCTATAAAGACACTAAATTATTTGAGGAAGCCATAAAAAGCTTAGTGTTAGACGATTCAAAAAGGAAAAGAATAAGGAAATGGTTATTAAAAAGAAGAGAGAAATATAGTTGGGAAAAAATTGCGAAAGAAACGGAAGAATTTTATTATAAGGTTTTAGAGAAATAATAAAGTCACTCCACTTCGTGATATTTATATAATTAATAATATGAATAACATAAGAAATTTTGCCATCATTGCCCATATTGATCACGGTAAATCGACGTTAGCCGACCGTTTATTGGAGTTAACAGGGACAGTTGAAGTCGGTCATCACGAAGCCCAGATGCTTGACCAAAATCCGATTTCACGGGAAAGAGGAATAACAATTAAATTGGCGCCAGTTAGAATGTTGTATGGTGAATATGTATTAAATCTAATTGACACGCCTGGCCACGTGGATTTTTCCTATGAAGTAGACCGGACTCTCGCTTGCGTTGAGGGAGTTGTACTGTTGGTTGATGCGACCCAAGGAATTCAAGCCCAAACAATTGCCAACGCTTATAAATCGATTGAAAAAAATTTAGTTATTATTCCCGTCGTCAATAAAATAGACATGGCCAACGCTGAGGTAGAAAAAACAAAAAAACAGTTAATCGATTTTTTGGGAGTTCACGATGAAGAAATATTTTGTGTATCGGCAAAAACTGGAGTTGGCGTTAAGGAATTACTGGAGACAATTATTGAAAAAATACCTTCTCCGGACGAAAACTTGATACCAAAATTTTTTATCGGAAAACAACAAACCGAAAAAAATTTGATATCTTCGTTTTCTTCCAACAATGAAGCAATGAAACAATTGAACAATGTGCAAGCTTTAATTTTCGATTCCTATTATGATTCTCATCGAGGCGTAATTGCTTTTGTCCGTGTGTTTGACGGGGAGTTAAAAAAGAGCAAGAAGGTCAGACTTTCGGCTGCCAATGAAACTTTTGAAGTTCAGGATGTTGGTTACTTTAAACCTGCGCTAACCTCACAAGAATTTCTTACAAACGGTGACATCGGTTATGTAGTTACTAATCTAAAAGATATTCATAAGGTCTCGGTCGGTGATTCGATTGTTCCCGTAGGGGACGAATATATTCGTCCCATTCCTGGATATAAGAAGGTAAAGCCGATGGTCTTTGCGTCAGTTTTTCCCACAGACACTGCTGATTATCTGAACTTACAGAAAGCTCTAGAAAAATTATATCTGAACGATTCTTCTCTTGAGTTTTCTTCAATTCATAGTACAGCCTTGGGGGCAGGATTTAGAGTCGGATTTTTGGGGTTACTGCACGCCGATGTGGTTCGGGAAAGACTGGAGCGGGAATTTGATCTTTCTTTAGTTTTAACTCCCCCGCAAGTAAAATTTAAGTACGAAAACAATAACTTTTTTGAACCTTATGTCAAAGCCATGATAGTTTGTCCGGATAACTACGTCGGGGTCGTTATGCAACTGTGTCAAAATTATCGGGGAAAATTTTTAAATATGGATAATAAAAATCAAACGGTTTTAGAATATGAGCTTCCGATGTCTGAATTAATTTCCGATTTTTTTGATAACTTAAAAAGTGTCTCTTCCGGTTATGCGTCACTGGACTGGGAATTTTTACGCTATCAACAGGTCAAGGCGGACAAATTGGAACTACTTTTAAATTTGGAGCCGATCGATGAATTTAGTGAAGTCGTCGTTGAAGAACGAGCTTATGAAAAGGCCAGTTTTTTGACATCCCGTCTCAAGGAACTGATCCCCCGCCAGCAATACGAAGTAAAAATTCAAGCGAAATACAAAGGAAAAATTATAGCCTCTTCCCGTCTGGCTCCTTTTCGTAAAGACGTTCTTATTAAAAGCGGCAAATTGGTTGGCGGTGGCGATTTTGGACGGAAGCGTAAACTTTTGGATAAACAAAAAGAAGGAAAAAAGAAAATGAAGATGATCGGGAAAGTCGAAATCCCCAAAGAGGCTTTTATGAAATTATTTAAGAGATGATTGTATCTTCGAAATTCTATAAATCGCAAACAATAGTACCGCACCTGCCAAATATTGAGTCGATGCAAGGAAACTTTTGTACAACGTTGCATCAATAAAAACTGCCAAAAGCGGATAAACCAACTCTAAGATAGTTGACACATTAGCTTGCACCTTTTTTAAACCACGGTAATAAATGGCAACCGAAACCATTCCCGTTGAGACCGCAATTAATAGAAAACGGCTCAACTGTGAAAAAGTAGGTGAAGCAAGACTTTTACTTTGACCAAGAACAAAAACCATTACCAACGCTAAAATACTAGTTAGAAAAAATCGTAGGCTGGTTATGTATATACTCGGTCTTTTAATAAGAGCGAGTTTCGAAAATGCGGTTGAAGATCCCCAAGCAAAAGCCGCACCTAACGCATATAATGCCGCAATTATTGTTCCAGTTCCCGTTGCGAAATTAATATAGCCATTTTTAAACGTGACAAAATAGGCGGCGATTAAAGCAATAATAGCCCACTTAATATAGGATTTTGTAATTTTTTCTTTAAGGACAATAGCAGCCGCCGAAATTGCAAAAATTGGCTGTAATTTTTGAATAAGATAGACAACACTAAAAGAAATGAAACTTGTTTTGAGAAGCGCGGTCGTAAACCACAACGTTCCGAATACTCCGCTGAACATGGCAATAAAAAGAAGTAAAAAGAATTCTTTTCGAATCAACCCTTCTTTTTTGAAAGTAATTATTAAATAAGGAAGTAAAATAAGCGCTCCAAATAAATGTTCGTAAAAAACTATTGTAATGGAGGGCAGAGTAAATAAACTTCTTCGAATAATACCATCAAGTGCCCAAAGTGAGGCGGCAATTATAATTAATAATGGACCGTAATTAAGAACTTTACGCATAGGACTTAATGAATTAATAATATTCGGGGGCACAAAAGAAGACCTCTCCTTCTTTCATCCCGACTGTACGGTCGCTGTAGGAGTTGCACCTACTCATGCTCGGTTATTCACCAAAGCTCGAAGAGTATACTTCCGATTGTGATTCGCACACTTAACCCCGAAGGAACAATTTGAAATATTATACTATTTTAATTAAAATAAAGTCAATGAAATTTGAAAGCACCCATATAACAGGAAAAGGCCGTGGCAAACCAATGGGGTTTCCAACAATTAATTTAAAGATTCTGGAAAATTTCGAATTAAAGAATGGAATCTATGCGGCCAAAGTAATAATTGAAGATAAAGTTTTTCAGGGAGCATTACATTATGGTCCGGTACCGACTTTTGGAGATCTGCAAAAAAGTTTAGAAGTTTATTTAATTGAAGCGGAGCAAGCAGATTACGAATTACTCGAAAACCTAGACGGAAAAATTATCAAAATAGAAATAATAAAATTTTTGAGAGATATAATTAAATTTAGATTAGTTGAAGACTTGGTTAAGCAGATTGAAGAAGATGTGAGGCAGATAAAAAAATTGACCTAATTAACCTAATTGATCTAATTTCTAAATAAATCCCAATTCTTTAAATCCCAAATTGGGTATTCGATATTGATCATTGATTAGATTAATTAGAAATTAGAACTTAGAAATTTATACCTCTCTCCATTTAATATTTTTATCATTTTTCATAAAAGTCAACTGTCTTTTAGCGTATTGTACCTCTTTGTTGACCCAATCGTCAATAGCTTTTTCTTTTGTAAATTTTTTATTTAAATATTTAATTATTTGTTGATAACCGATGGTTTTTAATCCCGGATCAGTTTCTTTGTAACCCATTTTAAGAATTTTTCTAACTTCATCTATTGCTCCATTTTTTAATCTCTCCTCTACCCTTTTTATGATAACTTGACGAAGTTCAGATTTATCTTTATATTTAAGGCCGATGAAGATTTCAGGGACACTCTTTATAAAGACAGTCTTATTTAAGACTGTCTTTGTTTTAGACTTGGTAATTTCAATTCTTCGTATCAACCGTCTTGGATTAAGTTGGTCACTGTGATTTAGATCATCAAAAACTTTTTTATTTAGTTTTATAAGCATTTTTTGTAAATAGTTAACAGACTTTGAATTAAGTTTTTCGCGGAGTTTAAAATCAGGCGGACTGTTGTTTTCATCAAATCCATAAAGCAAATGTTTTAAATAAAGATAAGTTCCGCCAACTAATATCGGGGTTTTTCCGCGTTTTTTTATATCTTCTATTATTGGTGTTACATGCTTTACAAAATCAAAAGAAGAAAAATATTCGTTTGGTAGAACAACATCATATAACCAAATTTTTGTTTTTGGGATATCTTTTCCCGTGATGATATCTAAGTATTTATAGATTTGACGAGAGTCAAAGTTAATAAGCTCACCATTGTGTTTTTTTGCAAGTTCTAAAGCGAGTTTAGTTTTTCCGGTCGCAGTTTGACCCGTTAAAATAATCATTTCTGCATTTTGGCTGCATCTATTAAGTTCTTATATAAGTAGACGACGTCAATTGGTCCGCTTCCACCTGGGGTTGGAGTATAAAAGGAGGCAATATCTTTGATTTCTTTTTCTTCATAATCACCCTTTAATTTGCCATTTTCTTTTCTGACTCCGGTATTAATCAAAACAACTCCTGGTTTAAGCATTTCAGGCTCAATGACTTTTTTCCCAGTTGACGTAATAATTAGGTCAGCAGTTTTAAAATATGATTCCGGATCAATTGTGGTTGAATTGGTACTTATATAATTTATATTTAGATTTCCAAGAGTTTTTCCAATAGGCATTCCTCCGGTCATGCCCCGGCCAACAACGACTACTTTTTTACTTTTAAGAATATTTTTGAACAATAATCGATCTCTTTTTAAGTCAATAAAAATGATATCCTGTTTTCTTTTACCATAATATACGTACTTAATAATAGTCATAACTGATAATCCCAATGGAAAAATAAATTCCGTTTTTCTCCTATGACCCTCTATTTCTTTAAGTAAAGGAATATAATCATAGATGCTATCTGTGGAAAGTTGAGCCGGAAGAGGTTGTTGGATAATAATACCAGTCACGTCTGGATTAAAGACCTCTTTTTTTAGTAAATTAGCAAAATCTATAAAATTTGGAGTTTTTGTTAAATGAATCAATTTGAAATTAATTTTCAAAGCTTTAGCCATTTCTGACTTTATCTTTACAAAAGAAAGTTGTTCAGGGGCGCTACCAACCAAAAATACTGACAAACCAACCTTTTTTTTAATTGTTTTGCGCTCTTTTTTAAGTATTGCAAGCAGATTATTGGCTATTTTCTTACCATCGATAAGCATGGGGACATTATATCATATTTTATACGCTAGTGGCACTGACAATTCGATCAGTTTTATCTGAAAATCTCATTAAAATAACACCTTTGGCTGTTCTGGAACGCGAAGGAATATTACTAATGTCCATCTTGACAATCTGACCTAAAGCACTGGTGATTATTAAGGTTGTGTCTTCCGGTTCAATGATCTCAGAAAATGCTACCGAACCTATTTTTTTATCAACTGACGTGATCTTGACTCCTTTACCACCCCGATGTTGCCCCTTAAAATTAGAAAGTTTAGTTTTTTTCCCTATTCCTCTTTCGGTTAGAACGAGAATGTCTTTTTTAAATTCTGCGTCAGAAAAAACATCGGCTGCGATTACCTCATGATCTTCCGTTGCTTCAATATCCATTCCCTTAACACCGATTGAAGCTCGTCCGGTTGATCTGATTTCTTTTTCTTTGAAAACGATCGCTTTACCATTTTTTGAAGCTAAAATAACATTTTTGGTCCCATCAGTCAATTTAACCCAGAGAAGTTCATCTCCTTTTTCCAAACGAATGGCAATGATGCCGTTGGTGCGAATGTTAATATAATCTTCAAATGATGACTTTTTAACTGTACCGTACTTTGTTGACATAACCACAAACATATTTTTAGCTTTATCCATCGTTTCTACGCTATAGCTAAGTATCGAAGTTATTTTTTCTTCTGGTTTAAGGGCAACAAGGTTAATGATGGCCTTGCCTTTAGAAATACGTGATCCGACCGGCACATCCCAAACTCGTGTTTGAAAGACTCGACCTTGGTTACTAAAGAAGAGCATATAATCGTGAGTCATTGCCGTCGTTATATAATATACATTATCAGTGTCTTTTGTTTCCATTCCGGAGACGCCTTTTCCACCCCGATGCTGTAATCGGAAAGTTTCCCGGGGAATTTGTTTGATATATCCTTCTTTAGTAAGAACAACAATCACTTCTTTGTTTTCAATCAACTGCTCATCGGTGATTTCTCCAGGTTTAAATTTCATTACCTGAGTTCGGCGCTCGTCTCCATATTTAGTTTTTAAATATAATATCTCGTCTTTAATAACTTTAAGAATTTTGAATATATCTTTAAGTAAGCTTTCCAAATAAGAGATAGTTTCTTTAAGAAGTGCCAATTCATCTTCAATTTTATTTCTTTCAAGTCCGGTCAGCCGCCTCAACTGCATTTCCATAATGGCCTGAGCTTGTAAAAGAGATAGTCCGAATTTTTTCATTAGCTTTTCTTTGGCTTCTGGTTCGTCTTTAGATTTTTTAATCACCGCAATCACCTCGTCAATATGATCAAGAGCGATTAAGTAACCTTCCAAAATATGAGCTCTCGCTTTGGCTTCTTTCAGTTCATACTCAGATCTTTTAACAATCACCTCAACTCGATTTCTAATATATATTTCCAAAATTGTTTTTAAGGATAAAGTTTGGGGAACGCCATCAACAAGAGCGACGATATTAACAGGAAAAGACGTTTGAAGATTGGTGAACTTAAAAAGATTATTTAACACTTTTTTGTATGAGGCATCTTTTTTTAATTCAATCACGACTCGAATTCCGTCCCGATCAGATTCGTCTCTAAGATCAGAAATACCAACAATCTTTTTATCATTAACCAAATTGGCAATTTTTTCAACCAACAGAGCTTTATTGACTTGGTAAGGAAGTTCGTTCACTATGATAGCCATTTTCCCCTTTCCCATATCTTCGTCAGTTACTCGAGCCCTCATCATTATTGATTTTCTTCCGGTTGCGTACATTTCTTTAATATCGGCAGCTCCGTAAATAAGGCCGGCCGTTGGGAAATCAGGGCCTTTGATGAATGTTAACAGATCCTCCAATGCAGTATTAAACATTAATTCCTTAACGTCTTCCATGGGTGATTTTTTTGCTTTTTTTCCGTCATTTAATTTAGCTTTATCAATCATAAAAACTAAGCCGTCGACCAGTTCAGTTAGGTTGTGTGGCGGAATTTTTGTAGCCATACCGACGGCAATTCCTTCAGCCCCCATCAGCAAAAGATTAGGAAGTTTGGCCGGTAAATAAATCGGCTCTTTTAACGATCCATCGAAGTTGTCTATAAATGGAGTCGTCTCTTTTTCAATATCAGTGACCATTTCATCTGAAATCTTAGCCAGCTTGACTTCGGTGTAACGCATAGCGGCCGGCGGATCACCATCAATTGATCCAAAGTTACCCTGACCTTTAATTAGGGGGTAACGCATAGAAAATGTTTGAGCAAGACGAGCTAAAGCCTCATAGACTGAAGAGTCTCCGTGTGGATGGTATTTACCTAAAACTTCTCCAACAACCTTGGCAGATTTGGAAAAGCGGGCGCTTGACGTCAGACCCAATTTGTACATTGCGTAAAGAATTCTTCTATGGACAGGTTTTAAACCGTCACGAACATCAGGTAGAGCTCGGGAAACAATAACTGACATCGCATAATCTAAATAAGCCCGTTTCATTTCGGCATTTATTTCGGTAACCTGGACGTTATTTGCCATAAATTATTTTATATAAGAAATGGTGCTAACAATAACGCAACAATATTTAATACTTTGATCATTGGATTAATCGCCGGTCCGGCGGTATCTTTATAAGGATCGCCGACTGTGTCCCCGGTAACCGCTGATTGATGAGCAAAGCTTCCTTTTCCGCCCAGATGACCTTCTTCTATATATTTTTTAGCATTATCCCAGGCCGCCCCGCCGGTAGTCATAGATATTGCAACAAATAATCCCGTAATAATACTTCCTAGTAAGAGTCCACCTAAAGCTTTTGAACCAAAAGCTAAGCCAACAATAACAGGGGTTAATACCGGAATAAGACTGGGAACAATCATCTGTTTTATGGCTGATTTGGCAACGATATCAACCGCTTTACCATATTCTGGTTTGGCTTTTCCTTCCATTATGCCTTTAATTTCTTTAAACTGTCTTCGAACTTCATTAACAACAGCAATGCTGGCTTTTCCAACGGCTTCCATGGCTAAAGCAGCAAAAATGTAAGGCAAAGCACCACCTATAAAAAGACCAATAACTACATAAGGATCTGCTAATGAAAAAATAACCTGTTGACCAAGTTCTTGAGTGTAGCTGGTAAAAAGAACTAAAGCTGCTAAAGCGGCTGATCCAATCGCGTACGCTTTGGTAATTGCTTTGGTTGTATTCCCGACGGCGTCAAGCGAATCAGTCACTTTTCTTATTTTTTCGTCAAGGCCGCTCATTTCAGCTATTCCACCGGCATTATCAGTAATCGGACCAAATGCATCAATTGAAACAATAATTCCGGTTAATGACAACATGCTCATTGCGGCAATAGCGATCCCATATAGTCCAGCAAAATAATAGGCTAAAATAGTTGAAAGCGAAATTACAATAATTGGAGCAAGGGTTGATTTCATGGACAAGGCTAACCCTGCTATAACATTAGTCCCGTGTCCAGTTGTTGATGCCTGAGCGAGATTTTTTACGGGAGAAAACTTCTTTGAAGTGTAATATTCAGTAATGACGACCATTGCTATAGTTAAAACTACTCCAATGATTGAGGTGTAAAAAAAATTAATTTTTTCCGGGAACATTAATACTGTAATTAAATAGAACCCGATTAATGAGATTATAGCGGTTACGGTCAAACCCTGATAAAGAGCCAGCATAATTTTTTTCCCGGATAATTTGACAAAAAAAGATCCGACGATACTAGCAAATATTGAAACTGTACCAATCAACAAAGGGTAATAAATAATTGTTTGATTACCTGGAAAAGTTAATTTACCAAGAATCATAGCAGCAATAGCCGTTACTAAGTAAGTTTCAAAAAGATCAGCTGCCATGCCGGCATCATCGCCAACATTATCTCCGACCAAATCAGCAATCACTCCGGGATTGCGGGGATCATCTTCAGGAATATTTTTTTCAATTTTTCCCACCATGTCAGTTCCAACGTCAGCGGATTTGGTAAAAATTCCTCCACCAAGACGGGCGAAAACTGAAATAAGGGAACTTCCAAAAGCCAATCCAACTAAAGGTTGAAGGCTGGCACTTTTGCTAAAAGTAGTTAAGAAAAGGTAAAATCCCGAAACTGCTAAAAGAGCCAGTCCGGCAACCATAAAGCCAGTGACGGAACCGCCAGCAAAAGCTAAAGAAAATGCTTTTTCTAACCCATTTTTAGCAGCTTGGGCCGTCCTAATATTACTTTTTACAGCAATTCCCATTCCGACGATACCGGCAATTGAGGAAAAAACCGCTCCAATTGCAAAACCAATAGCAGTAAATTTGCCAAAAATAAAATATAAAATTGCAAAAATAATTAAACCAATAATACTGATGACTATGTATTGACGCTTCATATAAGCATTAGCTCCTTCGTTTATAGCGTCTGAGATCTGATTCATTTTATTGTCCCCCCTTGGATGTTTAAGAATTTTTGCCGTAAGCAAAACTCCGTAAATAATAGAAAAAATTCCAGCCATAATTGCTGGTTGGGTTGAGTTCAAAAAGTTTATGAACATATTTTTTTGAAAACTTTTAATAAGGACTCTCCTTATGTTGAGTCGCTGACAAGGACAGTCCTTTATTTACAAATCAAGGTTCGCCATCCTGGCATGAGTGACGATAAATTTTTTTCTTGGCGGTACTTCGTCCCCCATCAACATTGAAAAAACCCGATCGCTTTCTTCAGCTTCAGTAATTATAATCTGTTTTAAAATTCTTTTTGCCGGATCCATGGTCGTATCCCAAAGTTGGTCAGGGTTCATTTCTCCGAGACCCTTATAGCGCTGAACGTTGGGTTGACTTGCTTGTTTAGTCAGCAATTGAGCCACAAGTTTATCTTTTTCTTCATCTGAATACACATAATGAACCTGTTTACCCTGCTGAACCTTAAAAAGAGGCGGTTGAGCCGCATAAAGATGTCCTTTGTGAATTACGTCCGGCATATGTCTAAAGAAAAAGGTTAAAATCAAAGTTAGAATATGTTCTCCATCAACATCGGCATCGGTCATAATAATGATTTTGTGATAACGAAGGCGCTCGTAATTAATATTTTCTCCAATACCCATCCCCAAGGCAATAACCAAATCCTTGATTTCTTTAAAAGCTAAAACACGATCCAAATAAGCCCTTTCGGTATTAAGAATCTTACCTCTTAAAGGGAGAATGGCTTGAAATTTGCGGTTGCGGGCTTCTTTAGCAGTACCGCCGGCCGAATTACCCTCGACCATAAATATTTCACAGAGCGACGGGTCCTTTTCCTGACAATCAGCTAATTTTCCAGGTAAGGTGGCCCCTTCTAAAGCTCCCTTTCTCATGACGGCTTCTTTAGCGGCTTTGGCAGCCAGCCGGGCTTTTTGAGCTAAGAAAATTTTTCCGAGGATCTCTTTACCGGTTTTTGGGTTTTCTTCAAAATATGTTTCGAGGGATTCAAAAACAGCTTGTTGGACTATGGTTTGGACTTCAGAGTTTCCGAGTTTGGTTTTAGTCTGTCCTTCAAATTGTAGATTAGTAGCCGGCATTTTTATGTATATAATAGCCGCGAGTCCCTCTTTGACATCATCCCCGGAGAAAGTTTCACTATTCTTATCTTTTTCTCCTAATTCTTTTTTGGCGTAGTTATTTATTGCTTTAGTGAGAGCGGTTTTAAATCCGGTCAAATGGGTACCGCCTTCATGAGTATTAATGACGTTGACAAAAGAGTGAATATTTTCATTTAAGGATAAATTGTATTGGATGGCCACTTCAACCTCTTTATCATCAACTTGTTTATGAATATAAATAGGATCATGAAGTACTTTCTTGCCTCGGTTCATATCCCGAAGCAAAGAAATTATTCCTCCATCAAAAAAATAAGCAAATTTTTCGGCTGTTTTTTTATTAAAAATTCGGAAATAAACATTGTTAATCAAGTAAGCTCTTTCCTTAACCTGTTTTTTAAAAATACCATGATTTATTTCTATAGTTTCCTTAAAGATTTCGCGGTCAGGCAAAAAAGAAACGGCTGTTCCTTGTTCAAAAGTAAAATTTAAAATGGATTTTTCCACTTTTTTAACCGGCATAACCGGTATGCCTCTTTTATATTCCTGTCTATAAATTTTATTTTCCCGCTTAACTTCGATAATAAGGTGTTCGGATAAGGCGTTGACAACCGAAGCGCCTACGCCATGAAGGCCACCGGAAACTTTATAAGCACCGGCGTTAAATTTACCTCCGGCGTGGAGTTTAGTCATGACAAGCTCGAGGGCGGAAACATTATATTTAGGAACTTTATCAACCGGAATTCCCCGGCCATCATCGATGATTGTCATGTAGTTATTGTCTTCAATTCTAATTTCGATTCGACGACAAAAACCAGCTAAAGCTTCATCAATTGAGTTATCAATAATTTCGTTTAAGCAGTGATTAACACCGTATTGGGCAGTTGTTCCTATATACATTGCCGGTCGTTTTCTAACCGGTTCAAGTCCTTCAAGTACAACTATTGAATCGACTTCGTAATCAGTTTTTTTTGTAGACGCCATAAGTATAAATTATACCAAACACCGACTTCCTTGCCCCGCCTTGCGAGCGGGGCTTGAGTTATAAAAAATTTATTTTAATTCTACTTTCCCTCCGGCTGCTTCAACTTTTTTCTTAGCTTCTTCAGCAGCGGGCTTTTTCACATCAACCAACAAATCTTTTGGTGCTGATTCGACTAATTTTTTCGCATCCATGAGTCCCAAATTAGGTAGAATTTCTCGAACGGCTTTGATTACTCCTAATTTATTGTCTCCGGCGGCGGTCAAAACGACGGTAAAGCTGGTTTTTTCTTCCTTGTCCGCCGTAGCAGTACCTGCGGAGGCGGAAGCAGCCGCGGTTACTGGCATAGCCGAAACACCAAATTTTTCTTCTAAATATTTGGCGAGTTCCGCCATCTCAACTACTGTCAAAGTTTCGATCTCTTTAGCGATTTTATTCAATTTTTCAGATAATTTTATTTCAGACATTTATGATTTCACCTCCCTCGATTTAGCATTCAAAATATATACAAATTTATTAGTGTTAAATTTTAAGGAGTAGACAAACTTGCTCATCGGACTTTTCATACTGCCAATAATCGTTCCTAATAATTCTTCTCTACTTGGGAGTTGGGCAATTTGAATTGATTTTTCAGCATTGTATATATTCTCATCCAATAATGCTAATTTAAAACTCAAAGTGGAATCTTTTTTAGAAAATAAGTAGAGAGCTTTAAGTCCCTCATTCCAACGATTTGATAAAGTTACCAATGCAGTAGTTTCCTTTAAAGGAAAAAATTGTTTTTTTAAGTCATGAAAAATGGTTTTTTTTAATGCTATTTTATTAATGGATTTTTCAAATAAAGTATTTTTAATGACTTTAATTTGAGAACCAGTTTTTCTCAAATCTCGACGGAGTGACTCTAAACTTTTATGTGTCGTCTTACCCATTTTAACCAGTAGAAAATTAGGATTTTTTTCTAATAACTGAAGAACAGAGTCGACCTGATTTTTTTTAAGTTGAGTAACCATATTTTTACCATCTCCCTCGACTTCGCTCGGGATGTTCGCTGGGAAATTATTTTAATTTTAAACCCAGTGTCTTAGGTGCTTCATTATATCATTATTCCCCCAAAAGTTCACGCAAAGATTTAACATTTTTTTCTTCTTTATTATCTTTTTGTTTTTTACCGGCATTGGTGCTTTTATATTTTACTGCAAAGGCTTGTTTTTTCTGGAATGAGTCCACCCTACCTTTTCTATCTAAAAATTTATGTTCTCCAGTATAAAAAGGATGACATTTATAGCAGGCTTCTACACTAATATCTTTTTTAGTTGATCCGGTCGTAAACGTATTCCCGCAAGCGCAAACGGCCTGAGCATCGTCGTAATAAGTTGGGTGAATTTTTGCTTTCATAAGAAAATAATTATATCAGACAAGAAGTCAAATATTCAACGGATTATTTTATTATTTGTAGAGACGTGATTAATCACGTCTCTACATGGGGAAATATAAATAAATTAATCTCTATCACGGTAATTCAACAGTTCCGGTGTTTTAATGGCAATGTAAATTGTGGCGATGATTGTGGCGATTCCACCAAAAGCGACGGACAGTGGCGTTCCTATTAAATAAGCAGCTACACCTGCTTCCATTTCCCCCAGCTGTGGTCCACCCATATAAAAAACCATATTGACAGCTGTCATTCTTCCCCGAAGACGGTCTGGAGTATTAAGTTGACGGACAACATTTCTGATAACAGCAGAAATAAAATCACCAGAGCCTGATAGAGCGATAAAAAATAAAGAAAGATAAAAATTTCTAGATATTGCAAATAGCATCATATTAAATCCATAAAAACAAACACTAAAAATAAGCAGTTTCCCTTTACTTTTTATCCGGTTAATAAAAGGAAAAAGCATTCCGGCAATAATAGCGCCGATTGAAGGAGCGGCGTAAAGAAGACCTAGTTCTTTAGGTCCAACTTTAAGTATGTCAACAGCGAAAATTGGCATAAGAGTTGATGCTGATGCAAAAAAAGTGGCCACAAAATCGAGAAACATTGATCCATAAATAAGTGGTGTTTTAAAAACAAAATTAATTCCCTCTTTAATTCCTTTAAAATTGAAATCAGGTTGTTTTTCAAAACTCTTAGTTATAGGTTTCATCAATATTAAAGCGATTAGAACTGCCAAAAAACTAAAAGTATTAATAAGATAGACTGATTGAACTCCAGAAAAAGCAATGATAAATCCACTAATAGCTGGACCGATAAAATTGGTCGAGCTATAAAGAATATTATTAATATTGACAGCTAAAGAAAAATCTTCTTTTTTAACAATGTTAGGCAATATTGCTTGACGGGCTGGTATTTCAAAAGATAAAAGACCGGCCTCTAATCCGACTAAAAGATAAATCAGTAAAGGGGTAATTTTTCCAGTAATTGTTAGCATGGCTAAAGCAAAGGCATTAAAGATGGAAAAAACTTGGACAAAAAAAATAATTTTTTTCCGATTAAAAATGTCGGCCGTTATTCCTGATATCATTGAAAAAATTAAAACAGGAATAAATTTTGCTAAACCTAAAATACCTAATGAAAGAGGCGATTTTGTTAATTGATAAAGTTGCCAGATGACGGCCACGTCTTGCATAAAAGTGCCGGAACGGGAAATAAACATCCCAATTTGAAGAAGAATATAATCACGATTTTTTAATAAAGATATCAGTGATTTTTTATTCATGATGAAGTAAATACTTTATCCCACTTACCTTCTTCAATAATATCTTCAAGATTATGAAAGCTTTTTTGGGTCCGATGATCGGTCAGGCGATTTTGGGGGAAATTATAAGTCCGGATTTTTTCAGCCCTATCCCCTATTCCGACGTTGGTAACATAAGAATTTCTCATTCCTTTTTTCTTTTCTTCCTCGAGTTGATAAAGTTTGGCGTTTAATAAATCCAAGGCAATTTTTCGGTTAGCTTCCTGAACTCTCTCCCTGCTGGCGGTCACAACAATCCCCGTAGGACGATGTATTAGTCTAACGGCAGTTGATACTTTATTGACATTTTGACCTCCGTGTCCACCCGATCTATAAAACTGCCAATCAAGATCATTGGGATTGATCCGAAGATCCGATTGAATAATTTGAGGTAGTACAACAATAATACAGGTAGAAGTATGAATTCTTCCCTTTCTTTCCGTGTCCGGAATTCGCTGTACCCGATGGACACCGGTTTCGTTTTTAAATAAATTAAAAGCTTCCGGCCCGTTAATCTTAATTGTTTTTTCATCCAAATTAGAATATTTAAATCCCTTCTTTTGAGCAAACAATAAGTAAGATGCCAAAAGTTCTTCCATCCAGAGTTTGGATTCGTCACCTCCCACGCCAGGCAGGGCTTCGATAATGACAACGTTGGGATTTATTTGCATATTAATTTTATTAAACTGTTAAACAGCTAAACAGTTAAAACCTAAATAAACGATTAAACACTAAACTACTAAATAAAAAAAGTTTAATATTTAAAGTTTTAAATGTTTATTTAACCGTTTAAGTTTTAATACTTAACTGTTTAACTAATTCTTCGATTGTTAATGTTTGCTGTTTTCCCGTTTTCATATTTTTAAGTACAACAATCCCTTTCTCTACTTCCTCCGGGCCAATAATAATTACATAAGGAATATTTTTCTTGTCCGCATACTTAAGTTGTTTGTCAATTTTTTCTTCAGCTGGATAGACTTCCGTTGTTATTTTATTTTTCCTTAATTCACAAGCTATATTTAAAGAATTACCCAATAAATCTTTATTAAAAACAGTCACTAATACTTGATTAGATTGGTTTTTGTTAGAAATAATACCAAAGTATTCAGCAGCTTCAACCATTCGATCAAAACCAAAAGCGATTCCAACTGCAGGAATTTCATTTCCGCTCAATTGACCGATTAACTTATCATAACGACCACCTCCACCACAAGAACCAACATCATAACCTGGCAACGATACTTCAAAAATCATCCCCGTATAATAATCTAGTCCCCTTGCCAATACTGGTTTAAAATCAATAACCTCCTTAGGAACTCCGAGCATGACAGAAAAATCAATAATTTTCTGAAGTGATGAAGAAATTTTTGTATTTACAAGTGAATTAATAGCGTTTCTTGCTTTTTCTTTTGATTCAATACCTTTATCAACAAGTTCTTGAGCCACTTTTTCCGGTCCGCCTTTATCTATTTTATCAATGGATTGGATTAAGGAAAATATATTTATTTTAGAATTCGTAAAAGATTTTAATGTTTCAAATAGTATTTGACGATCATTAATTAGTATTTTTATTTTAGGATACCCGACGTTTTTAAAAGCAAAAAAAGTCGCGGCAATTATTTCGCTATCTGAGATTGGTGAAGTTGTGCCAAATATATCGATATCACACTGGGTGAATTCACGAAAACGACCTTTTTGAGGTTTGTCAGCTCTGAAAACATTTTGGATCTGGTATCTCCTAAAATATTTTGGAAGAACATTTTGATACTGTGAAAGTACTCTGGCTGAGGGCACCGTTTGATCATATCTTAAGGCGACCTCTCTATCTCCCCTATCTTTGAATGAATAAACTAATTTATCAGCTTCTTTTCCATATTTTCCCAACAGAAGAGTGGCATATTCTAATGTTGGTGTTTCTAATGGTTCGAAACCGAACAGTTCAAATACTTCAATTATTTTTTTTAAAATATAATCACGCTTTCTTTTTTCTTCAGGCAAAAAATCCCGAAAGCCTTTAAGAAGTTGTGGTGTAATTTTTTTATCCATATTGGACAATTATAACAAATGCGAGTACAGAACTAATTCACTATTGGTAAACTGCAGTCTCAAGTTTTTCGATTCGTTGATCGTGATCCTCTATCATGTCTCTATAACCTATAACAACTTCAATATCTTCCCGAAGTTTGATTATTTCACTTAAAATACTGTCTTTAAAATTAATTAAATCATCTTTAGTCGCATAATTTTTCAAGTCATCTTTGGTAGCAAATCGCTCTGAATCACCTTTGGTAGTAAAACTTTTTGCTAACGCTTTTTCGATTTTTTTAACATCTGCATCTGTGATCATAGGTTTTAATTTAAACAAATAATTAATAATTATTCAATCTTAAAATACTATAAAGTCTTGTCAACCGCTTATAACCTACAGAAGTGTATGTTTAGATTGATGCAAAGATTAATTATCACTGATAGATACTCTCCAACTATTTTGTTAAAAGCTCAACTGCTTTTTCAAGTTGTTTGTCAGTTTCTTTAGAAATTGTATTGCCATCCTTGATTTCATTTATAACCTTAATTTTTGGCTCAATTCCCTTACTGTTAATCCAATCCCCATTTGGCAATACCCATTTAGCAACAGTAACATGCAATCCTGCCCCCTCTTTAAGATCAAGGGCTTCTTGGACCGATCCTTTTCCAAAACTCTTTTCTCCGACTAACTGAGCTCTGTTATAGTCTCGAAGAGCACCAGCCATGATTTCAGAAGCTGAAGCAGAACCTTTATTAATTAATACGACCAAAGGAATTTCCTTTAATACTCCTATTCTTGAAACTCGATATTCTTTATCACCGTATAAAGTTGCTTCTTGTTTGACCACTAATTTTCCCCACGGTAAAAATTCTGAAGCAAGATAAACTGAACCGTCTAAGTATCCTCCTGGATTATCACGTAAGTCTAACACTAATCCTTTAACCTGTTTGTTTAACCATTTACTACTAATATCTTGAACAGCTTTATTCCACTCGTCATTTGTATTATCCCCAAATTGATTGACCTTAAGAATTGCGATGTTTTTTTCAAAACTAAGCTCAACAGAAGAAACAATAATCTGTTGTCTAACAATAGTTACTTCAATTTCTTTATTATTTCTTTCGATCGTTAATTTAACTTTTGTATTTTTTGGTCCTCGAATTTTAGAAACTGCTTGGGACAAAGTCCATTTAATCGTCGCGACGCCATCAACTTTGTTAATATAATCCCCTGGCTTGATTCCAGCGGTTTCAGCCGGTGATTTTTTCAACGGGGCAATAATTATAATTCGATTATCTTTTAATCCGAGTTGAGCACCTATACCTTCAAATTTGCCACCCAGATCATCCTTAGTTTGTTTATTTTCGTCGGGGGTTAAAAAAAACGTATAAGGATCTTCGACCGAGGCAACCATGCCTTTGATAGCCCCAAAATACATTTTTTTTGGATCTAATTTTTTTTGGTCAACATATCTTTCCTGTAATTTGTTCCAGGTCTCCCAAAAAAGGTCAAAGTTGATGTTAGGGGTTAGAGCGTAGGGTTTAGGGTTTAGGGAAGAATTAAAACGGCTTTTATATTCCCCCATCTTATAGCCACTTCCAAAGACAAGGACGATAAAAGATATAACCAAGAGAACGTTAGTTAGTTTATTATTTTTCATTAGTAAAAGTAAATAATACTTGAATTACTAAGTATTGTGCAATAAGTAAATTTTATTTTAATAATTTTTTTATAATCATTAATATTTTTTAATTGTGCGAATGGAGTTCCCGACTCTTCGCTTAATTTAGATAAACTCAAAAAACCCTGACAGCCAAGCGCTTCAGCTTTAGTTTTATAATAAGAAGTTATATTTTCACAAATAACAATACTGTTAGAAATATTTTCTGAGTTAAAATCGGAGTTTTCGTCTGAATAAAATGTTTTGCCGCCAAAATTTTGACTAATATTTTTTCCAAGAAATTGTTCGCCTTTATTTACTTCTATCAATAATTCGTTTTTTTTAATCTTGTTTACTTTACCCTTAAAATATGAATTAACAGTATTTTCGGTTTCAGTTTTACTCAATATAGTTATTGAGCCGTCGGAATGATTAATTTCTCTAATTAAGCCTGAATATTTAGAAACGATTTTTTTTGTTGTAAATATTCCCTTATTAATAGCTAGTGTTTCGCCTTTTTCAATTGACTCACCGACAAACTTTTTTAAATAATGAAAAATTTTTTCTGGAAGAACATTTAAATTTTTAGCAATAGAAATATTTATCACTTGTTCGACTTTTTTTTGCAAAAATGGTGTTTCAAAATCCACATCCTGGCCTTCTTTTAACAAACAATGATCAGAAATAGATAAAGGAATATTTATAAGCATAACAATTCATTATATGAACAAAATTTGCTCAACGCAAACCCTGATAAGATACGTATGGAAGTAAAGCTAAATAACGGGCATATTTTAACTCCTTGGTTAGAATTCTTTGGTGTTTAGCACAAACATTGGTTTTATCCCGGTTCAAAATTTTCTTTCTTGGTGTAATAAATTTTTGTAAATTATCAACTTCTTTAAAGCTTGGCATCGCTTTAAATTGACAAAAAAAACATTTATTCATACTTATAAGTTTATAAAGTTATAAAGTTCATCAAGTTTGTCAAGAAAAATACTTGATAAACTTGAAAAACTTGAAACTTGATTAACTTAGAACGGAATATCATCCGGATTAACAGTCTCTTCTTTTGACGATTCCGATTTGGTTTCTTCGGTTACAGACACTGTTTCAATTTTTTTATCTTCTACAACTGCTTCTGCCATCTTTCTTCCTTCACCAAAGACTATAAAATCATCAAGGACAATCTCAGCGATTGTTCTCAAAATACCATCTTTTCCAGTAAAAGTTCGGTATGTCATCCTACCTTCTGCAAACACTTTTCTGCCTTTATTTAAAAGTTTTCCGCAAAGTTCAGCTAATTTTTGCCAGGCAACCACCCTGTGATATTGAACTTCTTCTTTAGCTTGGCCGTCGCTTGATGTCCAGCTGCGATTAGTGGCAATGCTAAAAGTACAAACCGCCGTACCTGTTGGTGTATATTTTAATTCAGGATCGCGAGTTAGATTCCCAATTAAAACAATTCGGTTTAACGATCGGCTCGACATATTTTTTACTCTCGGATTAATAACAAATACCTTAAAATTTTTTCGTTAAGATTAAGTTTATTTTTTAGTTCCAAAACGTTTTTTTTATCGATCTCAAACTGAAAGTTGTAAAAAAGAGCGGTACGATTTTTCTTAATTACATAAGCTAAGGTTTTTTCACCCCATTTTTCTTCTTTGGTGACTTTGCCTTTATACGATTCGATTAAATCTTTAATTGTTTTTAGCTCAGTTTCTTCCTTAATTAGGAAAGTTAGTTCATATTTCATGGGTTCGATAAACTCACCATGATCCTGAATTTAATTGAAGGATCATATATTTATCTGTAATATAATACTAATTAATATGGAGAAAATCAACGGTAAAAAAAAATTGTTGTTTTATTGTTTCATTGTTTCATTGTTTTTAATTCTTGTTTATAGCCGGTTTATTGGTTTAGACTGGGGTTTTCCTTACCCAATGCATCCGGATGAACGCAACATGGCCAATGCAATCCAACAGTTAAGTTGCGAATTTTCAAATCTTCGAGAATGTTTTAATCCTCACTTTTTTGCTTACGGACAGTTTCCGCTTTATTTAGGCTATTTGGTTACATATTTTTTAAAATTCTTTGATGGTGATTTAGGATTTCCAATTGGTTTTCAAGAAGCGGCTATAAGTTTGAGAATAATTTCAGCAGTGGCTTCTATAATTTCAGCAATAATCATTATAAAAATTATAAAAGTTATAAATAAAAAAGAATCATATCTTCTATCACTTATATCCTATCTATTAATTATTTTTTCTCCCTATGCAATTCAGTTTGCCCATTTTGGTACGACTGAATCGCTGTTAATGTTGTTTTATAGTTTAATTATTTATTTGTCAATGCTAACATTTGAACGCCGTACAACTGACGCAGTTGTATGGCTGGGTTTAGTTTCAGGGTTGGCAGTGGCTACGAAAATATCTTCAGTGTTATTCTTAGCAGTTCCAACAATTGTATTGATGTCAAAGATTAAAGATCAAAAATCCAAATTAAAAATGAAATTAATAGACTGGATCCCCGTCTTCACGGGGATGACACTTTTGACTTTTGTCTTTTTATTTTTAACTTTTATTTTTGCACTAGTTTTTTCTCCCCACAACCTCATCAGTTTTAAGGATTTTATCAGCTCAATAAATTATGAGTCTGACGTAGCATTAGGAAAATCTTTAGTTTTTTACACTAGACAATTTTTTAATACACAACCTATTCTGTTTCAGTTTGAAAAGATATTTCCTTACACCCTTGGTTGGCCAATATTTATTTTAGGAAGTTTGGGTTTTTTGGGTTTAAGTTGGAAAGACAAAAAAATTAATTTACTTCGCTTTGCATTTTTAATCTATTTTATTCCGAGCGCAGTAATTTATGCAAAATGGAGCCGGTTTATGGCACCAGTATTACCTTTAATGTTAATTTTATCAATATTGTTTTTATTTAAATTAAAGAATTGGCTGTTTGACAATAGTTGGATTAATTCAAAATTTAGAATTCAAAATTCAAAAGTTAAAGTTAAAAGTCAAAAGTTTTTTATTTTTTACTTTTTAATTTCATTTTTGACTTTTGCCTTTTTACTTTTAACTTGTATCGTTCCAGGGATAGCTTATCTTCAGGTTTATCAAAATCCTGATGTACGCTTTCAGGCTTCAGATTGGATCTATAAGAATATTCCTAGTAACTCATATATCCTTTCAGAAACAGCGAATGTAGTTGATATTCCTTTAGAAGTTTCAAGTTATAAAGTTCATCAAGTTTATCAAGTTATTTCATTCAATTTTTATGATCTGGATGAAAGTTTAGCTCTACAATTAGAATTAAAAGATCACCTTGAAAAGGCAGATTATATTTTTGTTCCATCAAGAAGAATTTTTGCAAATCATTCAAAGAAAAAATATCCGATTTTAAATAAATATTACGAGGATTTGTTTTCCGGAAAATTAGGATTTGAAAAAGTGGCCGAGTTTTCTGCGGGGTTAAATGATGAAAATGCCGAAGAAACCTGGACGGTGTTTGATCACCCTGTGATTAGGATCTATAAAAAAGTTAAATCTTTTTGATGGTGTATGTTTCCCCCTTGTCCTCTATTTTATATCCTGCCTTTTCAATTTTAACTCTTAATCTATCTGATATATCAAAGTTCCTGTCTTTCCTTGACTGAAGTCTTTGGTCGGCCAATTTGATAATATTTATTGGAACTTTTTTTTCGATTGTTTTACCTAAATTTAAACCAAATACTTTATCAAAATCCATGAGCAAGAAATATTTTTCATCATTTGAAATGTCTGATTTTATCATGTCCCACATTAAGGCCACTGCCTGAGGAGTTTGTAGGTCACTTGAAATTGCTTCTAAAAATTGTTTTTGAAAAGTAATAGCTTTTTGAGTTTTGATCGTGTTTAGTTTTTTTTGTGATTTTAAATTTAGGGCGATTTCTTTCAACTTTTTAAAAGCTTCTTCACTAGCATGTGCCGATTGCCAGGTAAAATTAAGCGGTTGACGATAGTGAGCTTGTAAGAATAGAAGTCTAAGTGAAATCGGATCAATTTTATTTTTTTCAATATTTTCAATCGTATAAAAATTACCTGAAGATTTACTCATTTTTTGTCCATCCACAGTCAAAAAATTATTATGAAACCAATATTTTACAAATTGTTTATTTGTGGCCGCTTCAGATTGGGCAATTTCATTTTCATGATGAACTGGCACGTGATCAATCCCACCCGAGTGAATATCAATGGTTTCCCCTAAATATTTCATACTCATAGCTGAACACTCGATATGCCAGCCGGGAAATCCCTCTCCCCAAGGTGAAGTCCAGTGCATCGTATGATCAACGAATCTCCCGACAGTTTTAAACCATAAAGCAAAATCGGCCGGATGTTTTTTTTGAAAATCAACATTTACTTCTTTTCTAACAGCTTGAATTTTTTCTTCCAATTTTTGCCCGGATAATTTTCCATAATTTTTGAATTTTATGACATCAAAATATAGTGCTTCCTTAGTTTCATAAGCAAATCCGTTTTGTATCAATCTATTGATTAATTGAATCATTTCTTCAATATGATCGGTGGCTTTGCAAGTAATATCAGGTCTAAATATATTTAGAGCATCTGTAGTTTTGAAAAAAAATTCCGTATAAAATTTGGCCACGTCCCAAACTGTTTTTCCATATTTTTTTGCTCCCTTTTCCATCTTATCTTCCCCACTGTCATCGTCCCCGGAAAGATGGCCAACGTCGGTTACGTTCATCACATGATTAACTTTGTAACCAAGATAAGTTAAGACACGTTTAAGGACATCATTATTAGTATAAGTTCTCATATGACCAATATGAGTAAAATCATAAACAGTTGGTCCACAGGCATAAAAAGAAACATTTGGAGGGTTTAGAGGAACAAATTCTTCGATTTTGCGGGTTAAAGTATTATAGAGTTTCATATCAAATCAATTGTAGCAGATTTTATAAGCGGGAGATTTAATTAAATTTTTGAATTTAAAACAGTTTATCTTTCAACGGCCTTTCGTAATGTTTCATCTTTTGCAACACAAATTCTTCTTAAGGTTAAAGCGCAGATTAATCCAAAATAAGTAGGCTGACCTTCTTGGGGTTTTTCCCAACCCTCGACAATTATATCTCTGCGGAAAACATTAACCATTCCTCTAGTGTGACTGTACTCTTTAGGTATATAATTTCCGTGACAAGGCAAATCGCATGCTACAGCTTCTCTGCCAATTGTTTGTAGAGTTCTTTGTCTATCTGCTTCTTCTACACTAATTCTAGTTATAGGAGGATGCCCTTCTTCCCATTCCACTCTTTTTTTGTTCTCTGCCTCTGATTTTTCTAATACCCTACGCCATGCTTTAGCCATACTGACGTGTAATATAGCAAATATTCTCAATATTTTCAACGGAAAAGGGAATCAGTCTCACTTCGCTCTTCGAGCTCCGGCGGACAAAGTCGGGGTGGTGGGAATTGAACCCACTGCCTTTCGGTCCCGAACCGAAAATTCTACCGATGAACTACACCCCGATAAAAAAATACTACCAATAAACCAATATTACAAATACTACCAATGAATGATTAAATAAACAAATAATAAAATAATTAAATTATTGTTTACCGCTGGCGGGTTTGTTCTCTACATGTTGTTGTTCAACAGTTTTTTTGCGTGATATAAATCCGCGTTTAGCTTTTCCTGTTGGTATCACGCCCTGTTGGCTCTGAATTTTTTTTTGCTGTTCTTTTCTTTTTTTCTCCTGTTCGTCATACTCTTCTTGTCTCTTTTTTTGTGTTTCTTCCATATTTTTTCGCTCTATTATTTTTTCATCTTCTCGCTTCACAATTTGGAATAATCGATTTCTTAAAGCTTCAGCCTGAAGTTTATCTTTATCTTGAAATTTATTTTTTAATTTATCAAAATCAACAGGAGTATGATTATTACCACGCTTAACCTCGGGTGAATTTGACTTATTAGATTCATGAGACTTATTGGGGGAAAAAGGGTTAACAATTTGGGCAACTGACTTAACAGTTTGTTTAGCAGTTGAAACTCCTAGCTCTGTTAATTGTTCGAATGTGTCTTCTAAAATACTTCCTTTAGTCATAATATGATTATTAATTATTTTATTACGGATAACGAATTACGAATTAAAACAAATCCGTAATCCGCAATTCGTAATACTTTAATTTTCCAATTCAAATCCCCAGCATCGCTCTCCCCTTCTTACTCATCTTCTCCATCGACCAGGGGGGATCAAATGTTAGTTCCAGAGAAATATCCCTTTCTTTAACTCCTAACTCTTTAATTTTATCTTTAACCTGCGTCTCAATAAGCGAGAATAACGGACAACCAATGGTAGTCAAAGTCATTATCACCTTAACTTTGCTCTTGATTATTTTAATATCATAAACTAAACCCAAATCAACAATTGAAATATTTAACTCAGGATCCATGACCTCAGTTAGTTTGCTTAAAATAGTCTTTTTATTTAATGTCATGTCTATAATTATAACAATTGGTATAATAACTATAATGATTACTTATAAACTTCACTTTATTCCCTTAGGCGGTATCGTCGGCGTTACCAAAAATATGTATGTATACGAGTCTTATGAGAACGAAAAGCTGAAAGACATAGTTGTAGTTGATTGTGGAATTGGTTTTCCTAAAGAAAAAGAATTAGGGGTTGATTTTGTTATTCCAGACATAAGTTACTTGATGGATAAAAAACAGTTTATTAGAGCAATTCTTATTACTCACGGTCATGAAGATCATACTTCAGCCCTCCCACTTCTTTATGATGATTTAGGTCGCCCGCCAGTTTACGCTAGTTTATTGACGTCAATGTTTATTGAAAATAAATTTAAAGATAAACATAAAAAAATTTTGGTCAATCGAGTTGATTTTAATAAAGAATATATTTTTGGTGATTTCCGAATTTCTTATTTGAAAATGACTCATTCAATCCCAGACACGACTCATATTATAATAAAGACGCCAGTTGGGACGATCTATCATGGCTCAGATTTTAAATTGGATCTAACTCCTCCTTATGGCCCAGGTCCTGATTTTTATAAAATTGCTAAGGCCGGTCATGAAGGCATTTTATGTTTGTTATCTGACTGTCTGGGGAGTGAGCGAGAAGGATTAACGCTTTCAGAAAACATCGTAGGTCAAACTTTTGAAGATGAAATGAGAAAAACTAAAGGCAAATTTATAATGACGACATTTTCTTCAAATATTTCCCGTATTCGTCAATGTGTAGACGCAGCCATCAAATTTAACCGAAAAATCTGTTTCTTAGGTCGATCGATGAGAGAAAATACAAAGATAGCTGCCAGCATTGGTTATTTACCAATTCCGCAAAGTTTATTTATTAAAGAGGAAGAAGTCAATCGGTTTCCAGCCGCAAAAATTTGTTTGATTGTGGCCGGTTCACAAGGCCAATATGGATCAGCTTTATCAAAGTTGGCTGATCGACAAAATAAAAACATTGCGATTAAATCAGGAGATAAGATAATTTTTTCATCAGACCCTATTCCAGGCAATGAGAACGGTGTTTATGAAACGATCGAACAGTTATCTGAAGAAGGGGCCGATGTTGTTTATTCTGACATTGCAGACCAACTTCATTCTTCAGGTCACGGTAATCAGGAAGATCTTAAATTCTTGGTACGATTTACTAATCCAAAATATTTTATTCCAATCGGTGGGACAATCAGACATCAAAAGCAGTATGAAAACTTGGTTGAACAATTAGGTTACGCTAAAAAAGATGTTTTTTCTCTCAATGAAGGAGAGACGGTCTGGTTTGTTAAAAACAAAGCCTATAAGGGTGATAAAGTTGAAACAAAAAATATCTACGTTGATGCATATGGAATAGGAGATGTTGGCAGTGTCATACTTCGAGACAGAAAAACTTTAGCAACTGATGGAATTGTTTTTGCATTAATAATTGTTGACAATAAAGGCCTAATAATAGGTAAACCAAAAATTTTTTCCCGAGGCTTTATATTTGAAAAAGAAGAAGGCAGGTTATATTTACAAGCTGAAGAAATGATAGCCAATCACCCATCCTTCGCCAAGGCTACGGAGGGCAAGCAGTTTGATGCTGGGAAGATGCAGTACGATGTGATTAAAAATCTTGAAGAGTTTTTTAGAAAAGCAACCGGAAGAAAGCCACTTATAGTTGCCGAAGTTATTCAATTGTAAAATATTTAATTATTAATTTTAATAATTTGTTTGTCATCCCCTCGTAGGAGGGGATCCAGTCTATAATTACATTTTAAGAACAAATAAGGTGATTTTAGTCTGGATTCCCGCCTTCGCGGGAATGACATATATCTTATAAATAATATATGTCATCACTTCCTAATAGCTTAAAAAATATATCGTTGTTTCTAGAGAGATTACCAGGTATTGGGGAAAAGACAGCTAATCGTTTAGCTTTTTTTTTGCTTAATTTACCGGAAGAGGATTTAAAAGAATTTGCAGAGAATGTTTCTGATTTAAAATTAAAAACAAAACTTTGTAAAAATTGTTTCAATTTTACGGAAAATGAAGTTTGTGAGATTTGTGAAAATAGCGAACGCGATCATTCTATTATTTGCGTTGTAGAAACGGTCTTAGACTTGCTTTCTTTTGAACAAGGGCGGATTTATAACGGGGTTTATCATGTTCTTCATGGAAAGATTGATCCGTTAAATCGCGTGGGACCAGACGATATCAAAATCAAAGAACTGTTAGAAAGGGTTAATCGGTTAACGAGTTCGCGGGTTAACGAGTTAAAAGAAATAGTCCTAGCAACAAATCCAAATATGGAAGGTGAGGCAACGGCGGTTTATATTAAAAATAAATTAAAAACAATTACGGATAACGGATTACGAATTACAAGATTAGCTTATGGATTACCGATGGGGGCGAATCTGGAATACGCCGACTACATGACTTTGAAAAAAGCTATTGAGGGGAGAAATAGGTTTTAAAGCAGTTTTTTGAGTTCTTGTTCAATCAAGGGGGCGATAGAAATTTCTCTTAATTTAGAAAATTTTTGTTCCGGCTTTAAGGAAATGGTATTGCTCATAAAAATTTTTTCAAGAGGACTTTCTGAAAGAATTATTTCTGCATTTGGAGAAAAATCATGATGAACAATACAGGCAAGTACCCGTTTAGCTCCCCTCTTGAGACAAAATTCGGCCGCATGAACCAAAGTACCACCAGATGTAATAATATCATCAACAATAATACAGGTTTTATTTTTTACTTCACCATACAAATTAAGAGCTTTTGATTGGTGTATTTTGTCAAGATTACGTCGTTTTTCAATTACAGCAATATCTACATTATTGGTATGGAAAAAATTTTCTGCAAATGTTTGGGCCCTTTCCACTCCACCCTGATCAGGAGATACGACCGCTACTTCTTCAGTATTTTTGTTATTTTTTAAATAATGAGCCACTTCGCGGCCAAGAATTGAAAAAGTGGAAAGATTTTTAAAAGGAATTGAAAAAATCCCTTCAGTTCCATCGTCGTGAAGATCAAAAGTGTAGACTTGGTTAAAGCCGATGGTTTCGAAAAAACGGATGATAACATTTACCGAAACAGCTTCGCCGGAACGGTGCTCACGGTTTTGTCTGGCATAACCAAAATAAGGAATAAAAGCAATTATTTTTTTTGCTTCCATTCGTCTTAAGGCATCGGCAAAAAAGAAGAGTTCCATCAGGTGGGTGTCAGTTGGATTGGCGGTTGGTTGAATAATTACACAAACATCGTCTTTTACTTTTTCTTGAATTGTGACTCTTATTTCTGAATTACCAAAGCGAGTCACTTCTGATTTAGAAATAGGAACATTGAGTAGTTTTGATACCTCAACAGATAATTTAGGATTAGCGGAACCAGAAAATAGTTTAAACATATAATTAACCCTGTTGCTGCTGGCTTGATATTTCTATTAATTTTTTTGCTGCCAATTCTTGAGTTTTTTTAACAGCTTCATTAACAGTTTCGGCAATTCTATTTTCAATAATTCCGTCAACCTCAATTGATTCAATTATTTGATCTCCGCGTATAACTATCTTAACGCCATTTTTCTCAACCACTACTTCCTCTTGCTGCAAAGCTGCCTGCATTTTCTGTGCTTGCTGTTGTAACTTTTGTAAATCTCCTAAAGCTCCAAAGGGGTTTAACATAAGTATAAAAAAATATTAAATAATAAATCTCAAATAACAAATAAATTTTAAATATTAAATAATAAATACTAAACTGTTTATTATTTTAAATTTATATTTTAGTATTTATTTGTAACTTGGAATTTAAGATTTATAATTTTTTGCTTTCTACCTTATTGTAGAACTCGATAAGGGCAATTTCAACTGGTAAAGAATCAATAGGCGTATTTCTTAAATTTTGATAAGCTTCAATCAATAATTTCATTAGTAAAGAAATCTCATTCAGGTTTAAAGTTGTTTGGTTATCTTCATTTTTTATAACGTCATTCTTAATAAGAAGTTGTGAATGCAATTGATTAAGAATATCTTCTATAAGACTTTTAAAATCTCCCCCATTTTGAGAAAAATCCTCTATCCAGGAAAGTGTTTTTTTTAGATCTTTTTTTTCAATAATTTTAAGCAAATCATTTCTTCCTCTTATTCCTAAAAATCTTTCCATTTCCTCAACAGATTTAATTTTTTGAAAGGTAGCTTCTTCTAAAATTTTTGCCGCATCCCGAAAAGAATTTTCACTATGACTGGCAATTAACCTTAACAAATCCTCACTAAAGTCGATATTTTCGCGCTTAGCAATTCTCTTTAACATTGAGTAAATATCAGTAATATTAGCTTTTCCAAAATTAATTTTTAAACAGCGGGAAACAATAGTTTTTGGAAGTTTTTCTAAATTAGTAGTTGCTAAAATAAATATGGCCGATTTTGGAGGCTCTTCCAAAGTTTTTAAAAGAGCGTTAAAACCTTCATTTGTGATCATGTGTGCTTCGTCAATAATAAAAACCCTATAACCACCTGACATCGGAAGAAACGAAGTTTCACGAATTAAATTTTTAATTTCTTCAATACCGCGGTTGGAGGCGGCATCCATTTCAATAACGTCTGTAAAAGAAGATAAAGAAATGCTTTGACAATTGACGCATTTGTTGCAGGGTTCAAAGTCGGAAACATCCTTGTTTTTATTGTTTCGAGAAAATTTATTATTAAGACAGTTGACTGCTTTAGCAAAAATTCTGGCAGTTGAGGTTTTTCCGGTCCCCTTTTGTCCTACAAAAAGAAAAGCGTGGGGTAAAGTTGAAGATTCAAGAATCTTACCGATCATCACTTTAGCACTTAAATTGTCAATTTCCTTAATAGTTTTTGGCCGATACTTGAGGTAAAACATAGTACGAGTTTATCAAGTTATAAAGTTCATCAAGTTTGTCAAGAAAAACAAGTTTTATCTTTATAACTTGAAACTTGATAAACTTGACAAACTACTTTAATAAATTTTCAATCCCGTGCTTGACTAGTTCATTAATCACTTCATCAACTCGCTTATTGCGTTCTGCCGCCAGTAAAATAACTAGTGGATAACAAATAATTACTTCACCCAACAAAATTTCATTTTCTCCAACATCCTCGCTATATTTAAAAGATAAAATAGGCAATGTTTCTTTTTCATTTTTATATTTTTCAGTAAAAACTTTCATCTTATTTTTTCCCACAAAAACAACATTCAAAGATTGATCTAAATTAATCTGTTCTTTCTCAAAAATACTTTGTACAAAAGCTTTTATCTTTTGACGATTAATTTTATAACGTGATGAAGAAGTAATATTTATCATACCCTTTTATATACTTTTTTAAAGACTACTTTTCTACGCTTTAGTGATCTGTTCTTCATTCTTTCTTTTTCTTCCTCTTTTCTTTTTAGGGATGGTTTTTTATAAAACATTTTTTTTCTTAAGGTATCGACAATTTCTTCGTCAATAAAGGAGCGAGTAAATTTTCGAAACATGCTGTCTTTTGATTCGCCCTTTCTTTTTATTACTAAAACCATAATGTGTAAACGCCTCCTCCCAAAATAAGTTTGTCAAGTTATAAAGTTCATCAAGTTCATCAAGAAATATACAACTACAAACTTTACAAACTTGAAAAACTTGAAACTTGATAAACTTCCTTAATTCTATCTTATGCCCTTCACTATTTCAATGATCTTATTTAAAGATAATGATGTTGGAATAAGTTTTGGATTTCCGGATGAGCCGTTAAGTAACATATGACCGGAAATATGGAAAAACCAACTGCCTTTTTTATCTATTTTTAAAATATTTTCATAAATTTTTTTTAAACTAAACTTTTTATCAGGCAAAGTTTTTATTCTTGTAAAACCTACTTCAGGATGACGTCTGATGACAAGCGCGAATCCTTTTTTCAAAGCTAATTTGACGGCTTCTTCATTCTTGCTTTCGATAGCAATTGATCTGCCTAAATACGACTTAAAAACATAGCCGTTTTTGATTTCTTCCTCAGCGGACACTTTATTTTTAAAAACAATTAAGACCGCCTCCAACAATTGAAAAATGATTTCCGTAAGTTTTGCCTCTTCGCGGCTGATCACTTTTAATCCGTCAACCAGCTGGCGAATCATGAAATCATAGCGATCAGCATCAGGCTCGGAATAAAAAACCTCGGCAAAGTGATCGGTAGAATTTACGTATTCAACAATTTTTTCTAAAGCTCTAATTTCTCTTTCTTCAATGAGATCGCGTCCGATCAAATATTTATATACAAGTTTTGCGGCCGAGGTATAATCGTTAGTTTGATGATGATCAAACTTTCCCATTCCTGTATCAACGTGGATAATATTGTTATTATCATCAGGCAGCTCATCATTTAACGTCGTTCCGGCAGGGACTAATTTTATTTCAGCGCTATCCCAATCGGTTAGATATTTTTTTATTAACCAACAAGAGGCAATAGCATCAAGATCAGGAGAAAGATGAGTAACAATTGTTTTCATATTTGTTTGATTACTTCCTCTAGTGTAAGAATTTTTGCTTCCTTCTCATTCCTCTTCTTGTATTCTATCTTCTCCCCTGTTCTTTTTGATATTACTAACCGAATAGGAATTCCAATAAGATCGGCATCAGAAAATTTTTCTCCGGCAGTTACATCAACCCTATCATCGAATAAAACTTCAATTTTGTGTTTTTTCAATTCTTGATAAACTTGATAAACTTTTGACTTGACAAACTCTTCTTTTAGATCCAAACCAATCAAATGCACTTTAAAAGGCGCAACAGATTCTGGCCAAATAATCCCCTTTTCATCGTGATATTTTTCAACAATAGTAGCCATCGTCCTACCAATACCTATTCCATAACAGCCCATATAATACGGTTTTTCTTTTCCTTCTTGGTCAATATAGTTGGCGCCTTTCATTTTAGAGCTATAGTGTAAACCTAATTGAAAAATATTTCCAACTTCAATCCCTTTTTTTTCAATAAGCCTGCCATCAGTTTCTGTCATGGAGCCTTCTTTAGCAAGAGCGATGTCTGACAATATTTCGCACGTAAAATCTCTTCCATAATTAACATTTATAGAATCTGTTTTCTCTTTTTTTTGACCACCCACAAAATTTTTTACGGTAGTTAAAGAAATATCACCAATATATTTTCCTCCTTTATGCCCCCAGGAATGAACATAACCTGTTTTTGTTCCCAATTTTTTTAAGTCGTCACCAGTGGCATCTTCGATCTGGCCAACGGCATCAAGAATATGTTCAAGTTTCATCTTATTTACTTCAAGATCGCCCCTGATTACAGCAATAATAATTTCTCCAGTTGTTTTATTTTTATAAACAACATTCTTCAAAAATCTCGACTTTGGTAGTTTGTAATGTTTAACATTGTCTTCCATAGTCTGTACCCATTCAGGTTGATCAATAATTTTAAAAGACTCTTCTTTATCTTTAGTATTTATTTCCTCTCTTTTGAATTTTGCTATATCCTGATGAGCGGCATATTTTCCATCTTTTGTGGTTAAGAAAGTTGATTCTCCTATTTCCGATTCAACAACAAATTCGTGGCAATATTCGCCTCCAATATAACCATTGTCAGATTCAACAATAACAGTTTTTAATCCCAACCGATTAAAAATATCTGTGTAAGTTTGTTCCATTTTTTTATACTCTTTTTTAAATTCTTTTTCATCTGCGTCAAATGAATAAGCATCTTTCATAATAAACTCCCTAACTCGAAGTAAACCACCCCGAGCCCGGAGTTCATCTCTAAATTTGGTTGAAAATTGATAAATATTGAAAGGTAAGTCTTTATAGCTAATTTGGAATTTACGTACAACATCAACAAACATTTCTTCGGCTGTTCCACCAAGGGCAAATTCAGCCCCGCGTCTGTCTTTTATGGTCATTAGTTCAAATCCGGTTGTTTTTGTTCGATTGGTTTCTTGCCAAAGCTCTAAAGGATGTAAAACTGGAGAAACCATTTCCTGCGCACCGGCCTGATTCATTTCCTCTTTTATTATTTTCATGATCTTTTGCTGAATAGTTTGACCCAAAGGTAGAAAAAAATAACGTCCAGCTGTTGATTCACGAATAAATCCAGCCTGGTGAAGCAACTTATATGAAATCATTTGGGCTTCTTTTGGTGGTTCACGAACCGTTTTTCCGAAAAGTTTTGAATAGAGCATAAAACACATTATAAGTTAAAATGTTCTTAATGTCTATAAATTATTTGAGAGAGATTATAAGAGTTGATGATGTTTAAATCCCAGTTTATCCAAAACCTTACCCAAAGTTTCCAAAGGACCCGAAGTGTAAGTATCAATGACCAATTGGTAATATTTAGGGTCGAAAAAATTATAGTTACCGTAATATTTCCTCCATTCACGAAAGTTAATCTCTTCTCTTTCTTTAATATATATTTTTGCCATATCAACTGAGATTTTATCTCGATTGACGACCCGATCAATTTTTACAGCATTATCTTTACAAACAAGAAGAACTCGAAGAGTATTTTCCATATTTCTCGCAAAAAAACCAGCCAGCCAAGCCTCAATAATATAGTAGCCGTTTTTTAGAAGCTTTACAGTTCTTTCGTCGATCATATTATGAATTTTTTTATCAGCCAAGTTGGCTGAAGGCTGGACATATTCTTTGGCAAAATCACGGAGAATCTGACCGCCAGAGGTGAACTTCCAACCTTGGAGCTCAAGGTATGGTTTAAGATTGTCTAAAAGAGTATTTTTTCCGGTTGAGACACCGCCAGAAATAGTGATGTTTTTAAATTTTAGATTCATAAATAATTCTATCTAATTAACTTGATAATATCATTAACCGTAATAAGAGCGGCTAAAGATAATAATGTTATAAATCCTATTAAATTCGTATATTTTTCGATATTTTTATTTGGCTTTTTTTTAGTAATGCCTTCGTATAAAACAAAAACTAATCGCCCACCGTCGAGGGCAGGAAAAGGGAGAATGTTTATAATCGCCAGATTCAATGATAGTAGAGCAAGAAATTGAAGGAAGGCGTTTCCTCCAAATTTTATTGCCTGCCCAGCTAAGTTAGCGATACCAATTGGGCCAGCCACATCAACATTTTGTTTTTGAAAAGTTATCAAACCAAAAAGTAATTTTCCTAATTCTGAGGCAATTTTAAAAGTAATATTTGAAGCTTCAATTAAACCGTAATATGGAGCAGTATACCATGGATATTTTTTTTCCATATAAGAATTTATGGAAATCCCCAAGGGCCCCTCGCCTTTTGGTGGATTAATTCTAGGAACAAGGTTAATAATTAATTGTTGATTATTCCTTTGAACTAAAAGCTTTATATTTTTACCGGCGTATTTTTGAGTTAGAGTGATTAAGGAAGTTGAAGAAGTAAGGGGTATTAAGGATATTGGAAAGATTGGGGGGATGAACTTAAGAATGACATCTTTTTCTTGAAGACCAGCAATCGACGCTGGAGAATTTTTAGTTATTTTATCAACGGTTACTTTATTAGTAGGAACCTGTATTCCCTGTGTAACTAAATATGAAAAAATAAACCAAGCCAACAAAAAATTTCCTATAACTCCTCCTACAACAATCAAAGCTTTTTGCCAAGGTTTTTTATTGACAAAAGTACGGTTTTTATTTCCCTTTATTGATTCACCATATTCTTCACCAAATAATTTAACAAATCCACCGATTGGCAATAAATTTACACTATATAAAGTTTCGCCTTTTTTTATTCCAAACAACTTTGGTGGCAGGCCAATCCCAAATTCCTCAACTTTAACACCCATTTTTTTAGCCATTAAAAAATGACCAAGTTCATGGATGAGAACAAGGATGGAAAGAGTGATAATAAAAATTAAAACAGTCATAACTATAAGTTCATCAAGTTATAAAGTTTGTCAAGTTTATCAAGAAAAGAAAGTTTTTTCTTTATAACTTTATAAACTTGAAACTTGATAAACTCTTATACTTCCATTATTTCTTTTTCTTTATTTTCTTTAATAACGTTTACTTCTTCCATAAACCTAGTAGATTGAATGTCAATTTCCTTTTCCTGACGATATTTTTCATCTTCGCTCATTTCTTTCTTTTCAAAAGAATTTTTAATAATTCTTCGGGAATCGTCTCTATGATTTCTTATTGTCACCTTTTTTTCTTCAACTTTTTCTCCAACTACTTTAACATATTTTTCTCTTTGTTCGGTATTAAGAGACGGTATTTTAATAATAATTCTTGTTCCTTGAGAGGAAGGAGTTAATCCTAATGGTGATTTTAAGATCGCTTTTTCAATATCTTGGATAACAGACGAATCAAAAGGAATAATTGATAAGGACGAAGATCCATCGGTCATTATAGTTGCAAGTTCTAGTAATCTTAGTTTAGTTTGTCCGCCATAAGTTTCAATGATTAGATTTTCAACCAGAGACGGCGAAGCCCGACCGGTGCGAATTGATTTAAGATCTTCTTTCAAAGAGGTGATAGTTTTTGTTGCCTGGGTAGTAAACGTTGAAATTATATCCATAAGAAGATAATAACAAATATCAAATAATCAAACGCTCCATCGTATAAATTTTACAACCTTGATGTTCTCTCCAAATTTTAGCACCGCTTCTTTAATTAAATCACTTATTTTTTTAGAAGGATCTCTAATATATTCTTGATTAAGTAATTCTTCATTAGTTTCAGCACGGATTGAGGCAACTTGCATGGCCAACTCTTGACCTAATAATTGAAACTCTTTATTTCCAGAAACAAAATCTGTTTCACAAGCGAGTTGAATTAAAGAGGCGACTTTTTTATTATGATGGACGTAGGAAAAAATTATACCGGTACCAGTATTACGGCCTGATTTATCTTTCGCTTTAGCTATACCCCATTTATTTAGTAATTTTTTTGCTATTTCAATATTATTCTTAGATTCTTCTAGAGCTTTTTTGCAGAGTGAGAAAGAGATTCCAGTTTGCTTGCGAAGTTGTTTTAGTTTTTTAATATCGTACATAAGAATTAGTTTATCAAGTTATAAAGTTCATCAAGTTCATCAAGAAAAAACAACTTGATAAACTTGAAAAACTTGACAAACTTGAAACTTATTTATTTTTGGCTACTTCTTTAGTTTTTGATTCCTGAGCCTTTGATTGACTGGCTGAATAGGCCTCAACTATTTCTTTCAAAAAATATTCAATAGAGGTTATAGAATCATCGTTGCCTGGAATAGGGTAATTGATCGGATTGGGATCGGCATTAGTATCGGTTACAGCTATTGTTAGTACTTTCATTTCACCCGCTTCCTTAACTGAATTTTTTTCTTTTTTTATATCAACTATAAAAAGAGCATCAGGTAATTTCTTTAGATTTGCAATCCCGCCATAAAATTTTTTTAATTTGATAAATTCTTTATCTAATTTAACCTGTTCATGTTTTACGAATTTATTCCAGTCCCCCTTTTCTTTTTCTTCCTTCATCGAATTTAGTTTTTTGACATTTTTGATAATCATTTCAAAATTAGTCAGTAATCCCGCCGGCCACTTGGTGTTTATAAAGAGCATGTTATTTTTTGTACACAGTTCTTTAGTTAAATTTGAAGCAATTTTTTTAGTACATACAACAAGCAGAACTTTTTCATTTGCTCCCAGTTCGGAGACAAACTTTTTTGCTTTTTCGAGATAGTCGGCGGTTTGATTCAAGTCAATTATTGAAACTCCGTTTTCAAATGAGTAAATAAATTTATTAGTTTTTGGGTGGACTCTATTAGATTTATGTCCAAGGTGGGCACCCGCCGCGAAAAGTTTTTCTATCTTTTTATCATTATCAATCATAAGAATACATTCTATCAATGAAGACTAGATTTTGCAATCAGATTTTGAGTGATTTTATGAAGTTTTTAAATTCTCCATTCATTTCTTCATGCTCCAAAGCAAACTCTACAACTGTTTTTAAATATTCAAATTTATCTCCAGTATCGTAATATTTACCATTTTCAATTACGACGGCATAAAGAGGAACCCCCTCTTTTTTTAATAAATTAATAGCGTCAACTAACCAAATCTCTCCTCCTCTCCCTGGTTGAACTTTTTTTAAAGCGGAAAAAATTTCCGGCGGCAAAATATAACCTCCGTGAGTGGCAATATTTGAGGGTGCTTTATCAATCTCCGGCTTTTCAACGATTTTATTTATTTTATAAACATTATTTTCAACGTGGGTTAGGTCGGCGATTCCATACCTTTTTAAATCTTCTTTATTTTCTATTTTTACTCCTGATATAACGATGCCCCCGAATTTTTCATAAACTTTTATCATTTGAGCAAGTCTAGGAGGCTTTGAATAGATAAACTCATCACCCCAAAGAACGGCAAATGGTTCATCTTCAATAGCTGGTTCTGCCGTCAAAACCGGAGTGCCATTTCCGTACGGACCTTTTTGACGAATGTAAATAAAATTAGCCATATTTGAGATTCTTTGAATCTCTTTAAGTAAATGTTCTTTTTTTCCTTGTAGTAAATTTTTAACTAAGTCTTCAGAGGGAGCATCAAAATGATCTTCAATTGCCCGCTTGTTTGAACCGGTAACGATAATAATGTTTTTAACATTAGAATCAATGGCTTCTTCAACTACATATTGAATGACAGGTTTATCGACGACCGGAAGCATCTCCTTAGGCATAGCTTTAGTTTGAGGAAGAAACCTAGTTCCGAAACCAGCCGCCGGAATTACGACTTTAGTAATTTTTTTCATTCAAATTTTACAGTAACTTTTTGGCTAAGCTGATTATTTCCGTTAACAAAAGCAGTTAGTTCCGCTATTCCTTGAGTCTCGGAAGATAAAATAAAGCTTACTTTTCCAGTTTTATCAGATTCAGCTGTTGATTCTTGTGCTCCGTTAATTAACCCCAAATTAGTTACAAGTTTTACGGGTTTTTTATCTAAAGCTGAATTATTTGCGTTTCGGACAAAAACATTAACAGCAACTTTATCTCCAACCTTAGCAGTCAGCGGCCAGGCAAAAATCAAAGAAGTTTGAGAAGATGGATCTGTTGCAGCAGAAGCTTTGGCAAATCCCTTAAAATTTTTGCTAAACAAAGTTGTAGTGACAAAAACTCCAAAAACAACAAAAAAAATGACCATCAAAGCGATAAATTTTTTATCCATATACACGTAGCTTAACAATATGGAGATAGTTTGTCAAATTTTTGTATAAACTTTCTTTATAAAATATTCATGAAAGATTGTAGATGTAAGTTCCGGATGAAAACAAGTAGCTAAATAATAATTTTTGTCTATTTTTTGTTCACAAGCTATGATCTCACCGTTATTTTTAGCCAGTATATTTACTCCCTTTTCTACTCTTATTATCCTTGGAGCCCGGATAAAGACTGCGTGAATATCGCCTAAACTTGTTTTGACATCTTTTTCGAAAGACTCCGTTTGTCTTCCATAGGCATTGCGATCAATCTCTATCTTCATTAGTTCCAGTGTCTTTTGATCGTAAGTCTTGTGGAAAACTTGCCCGGCTATCATGATCGCTCCTGCGCAGGTGCCAAATATATTTTTAATTTGTTTCATTTCCTCCCACATGCCTTCTCTTTCACATAGCTTATGGAGAGTAGTACTTTCCCCACCTGGAATAATTAAAGCATCAAGTGTGTGAATAATATCTTTTGTGCGGACAGGAACAACTTCAATATTTAAATGAAGTTTTCTTGATGCATTATTTGTAGCTTCAATATGCTCTATGACATCGCCATGAAATGCGAGTACACCGATTGTCTTTTGTGATTTCATATTCCGCGCGCGGCCATTTTTGTTTCTAAGGTAGAAATTTCCAGTCCTTTCATGGCTTCGCCTAGGTTTTCACTTGCTTTAGCTATTTTATTGGGATCATTAAAATGAGCGGTGGCATCAACAATGGCTTTTGCCATTTTTATTGGATCTTTACTTTTAAAAATTCCCGATCCAACAAAAACACCGTCAACACCAAGCTGCATACAAAGGGCTGCATCGGCAGGTGTGGCAATTCCACCGGCGGCAAAATTAACCACTGGTAATCGTCCCAGTTTTGCAACTTGCAAAATTAAATCATAAGAGATGCGATATCCTTTTGCTTTCTCTTTCAGTTTTACAGACTTTTTTTGTTTCAGTAATGTCACAAGCTCATCGATACCTTTATTTACCGCTCTTATATGTCTTACAGCTTCAACAATATTTCCTGTGCCTGGTTCACCTTTGGTTCTTATCATAGCGGCTCCCTCTTCAATTCTTCGAAGGGCTTCTCCCAAATCTCGGCATCCGCAAACAAAGGGAACTTTAAATTTGGTTTTGTCAATATGAAACTCTTCATCGGCAGGAGTCAAAACTTCGCTTTCATCAACAAAATCAACTTTAAGAGACTCAAGAACTTGTGCCTCTACAAAATGTCCAATACGGCACTTGGCCATAACAGGAATAGTAACGGACTTTTGAATCTCTTTGATTTTGGTAGGATCAGACATCCTGGCGACTCCTCCTGCAGCCCGAATATCAGATGGCACCCGTTCAAGCGCCATAACTGCCACAGCCCCTGCTTTTTCGGCAATCTTGGCATGCTCGGCATTTACCACATCCATAATCACTCCGCCTTTTAACATCTGGGCTAAATTTCTCCCAAGCTGGTTAATCATATACAATACCTTAGTACTAACCAAAGGCTTTGTCAAGACTGATGTAGCCTTTTTTAATAAGGACGCCAATAATTTTTTTTTGTATTATTTCCGGTGAAAGAATTTTGTTATTTTCCACACAGTCAATTTTAACCCAACTTTTATTAGTTTTTACAATATCCAAATACATGCCTTCAACTTTTTTAAGATACTTTGTATTTTTTTCATATTGATCCTTCTTTTTTTTAGCAATCAAAGTTTGAGCAAAAATAAGAGGAACATGAAGAAAAATCACCAAACTTGGTCGTGGAATTCCAAAAACTTCGTATTCAAGTGTTTCTACCCAATTTAAAAATTTTTTTCTTTGAGAATAGTTGACTTTGACCGCCTGATAAATCGAAGAAGGAGTATAACGATTACATATAACAAGCTTTTCATCATTGATTGCTTGCCAGAGCAAATCTTTTACCTGCCAACGGTCGGCAGCATATGGGAAAGAGGCAAGATAAGGATTAATTCTGCTAAAATGGCCAAACTCACCGTTTAAGAATCGGCCGGCGAAATCCCCAAAAAACGTCTTTCCATATTGAGGAAAGTCGAAAGAAGCATAATCAACTTTTTTATTATTTAGAAATTCAAGAAGTAATTTTAGCTGAGTAGCTTTCCCCGACCCATCAATACCCTCAATGACAATTAGTTTGCCCATATTAAAACTATAAATAAATTGTTTCTCCTGCATTAGCTTTGTCTTGAAAAATAAGCTTAGATATTTTATCTTCAATTTCATCACGAATCGTTCTTTCTAAATATCTAGCACCGAACTTTGGATTATAACCTTTTTGCGAAACTTCATCTATAGTTTGTTTAGAAATTTCGATTTTTACTTTATAAAGCTTAAAAATATCAACTTTAATTCTATTGATAATTTCTTTTGCCAAAATATGAATTGAAACTTTGTTTAATGGTTGATATGCAATTACACCGTCAAAACGATTAAGAAGTTCGGGAGAAAACAGTCTTTTTTCGATTAAATAATCTAAAAAAAGTTGGTTAAAATTAATCAAATTGGTTAAATCAGTTTTATAAAGAAAATCAGAGCCAGCATTTGAAGTTGATATTATAATCAAATTTTTACAGTCGACTCTTTTTCCTTTTCCATCCATAAAGTAACCCTCATCAATCATTGTCAAAAAAATATTAATAAGACCTTTGTCAGCTTTTTCAATTTCGTCCAGTAATAGAACTCCATAACTCTGTTCGCGAAGGGTTTGAGTTAAAAGACCGGGATTAGTACTGTCCCCAATGAGTTTTGGAATATCATATTTAGATTGAAATTCGGACATATCAAAACGGATAAGATATTTTGAATCTGTAAAGAAAACCTTGGCAACGGCCTTAGCGGTTTCAGTTTTACCAACTCCGGTCGGTCCAAGAAATAAAAATGATGCTAAAGGCTTTTTTCGTTTGCCAATTAATAAAAAAGATCGTCTAAGTGCTGAAGAAAGTTTTTTTATCGCTTCATCTTGCTGAACAATTTGGGAAGATAAGATAAATTCTAGATTCAAAAGTTTTTCTTTAATTTGTTTGGTAATGGTGGTAGGAATATGAATTTTTTCTGTTAGTACCTGATTGATTGTGTCAGGGGTTACTTTAGGTGTATTTTTATTTTTTGGGGAGTTTGAAACGGCATAAACACATGCTTGATCGAGAAGATCAACTGCCTTTTCCGGAAAAGGAATATATGTTAAATAAAACTTGCTTTTTAAAATTACTTCTTTGACAGCTTCATAAAAAATAGAAACTTTATTATGATTCTCAAAAGTAAATACTGACTCAAGTAATATGTTTTCAGCTTCTTCGTCAGTGACTTCATAAACATCGACTTTATTAAACATCTGATTAATTTTTTCGTTAGGAAAAATAAAACTTTGATAGTCAAAAGGAGCTGCGGTCCCTATTATTTGAATTAAATTGCTCTTGGCATATTTTTCAAGAGAAATAGTGAGATTAATATATTTATCAAAATTATCAATAAAGAGAATAATATTTTTTGCTTCTTCTGCCTCTTTTAATAAATCTTCAAAAAAATTTTCTCTTTGTTTTTGATCAACAAACTTGGTTAAGATTTTTTCCATATTAAGTTTCAAAATCCTTCGATACATTAAATGAATATTAGTTTTTCCCAAATAAATTTTTTTTGCTAAAGCGTCAATAATCGTATGTTTCCCCACTCCTTCTTCGCCAACAATAATGACATTGCTTTCGTTTGATTTTGTTAAAATTTGTTCAATTTCTTTAATTTCTTTTTTCCGATCGATAATATTTTTAATATGGTGAAGATATGAAGAAGTTGCCAAATCAACGGCATATTGATCTAGAATTGGAGTGTAACCAACGGCCCAGTCGCGGGCTAAAGGCGGATAAGTAAACAAGTTAGACAATTTCCACCAATGGATCTTTTCAAGATGCTGTCGATAATATTTTTCAAACCAGTTTTCTACAAAAAGTCGGTTTTCTTCAACGAGCAAATGCATCTCAATAAATTTTTTTTTAAAGATATCTTTTTTTTCTTGGGAAGTTTTTTGAGTGAGAGATATTAAATAAAAAAATGGTGTAAAAAGAAAAGTAGATAAGGCAACAAAAGGAAGCACGAACATAAACAACGTTTGCAAAATGAAATAAAAAGTAATAATAGAAAGTCTCATTATTACACCCATAGAACAAGAAATAAGATTAAAAGCAAAGCGATTAGCCCAATCAGCCAAAGAAAAGCCAACAAAAGTTTTTTTTATAATTAGATTTTTCCAAGGATGAAATAAAGTTTTTAGTAAGGCAGAAACAGAGAAAAAATAAGGGAGAAAAATAAAGACATTAATAACCGCTTCACCAAAATCATGAAGACTATCCCAATAGTACTGCCAGAAATTCTTACGCATGTTTTCAGTATAGCAAAAATATCCTCTTGACAAATACAAAAAATAATTGATAATTTTGATATTCATCATCCATGAAAAAATTGAAAAGACGAGCGAGTAAAAAACCTCCCTCAAGAAAAAAAGAACTAATTATATATATTTATAACGTAGTAGAAGACGAGTGGTCATTTCTATCATCAATTCAACCAATTGAAAAAAGATACTCATTAATAAATGATTGTAATCTATCATCAGAATGTTATCTTTTTTCCAATGCCAGTGAAAATGAATTTATTTATATTTCTCCAATTGAAATTTCAAACTCATTCAAAAATTATTTTCAATCAATTACCAACAACAAAAAAGTTGATATCTATGTTCCCCAAATGAAAACGGCTTTAATTTGTAAGGATCTTTATACTGATAAACAGTTATTTGGAGAGATTATCACAAAAGCAAAAAAATATCATAAAGTGACTTTGATTAGCTATGCTTCTTCCCCGGAATTTTTAGAGTTAAAGGAAAGAATGATTCAACTAGGTATAAATGTGGTTACTCCGGAAGCTCCTGAACTGGAAAATGCTTGGACGGTAAATTTTTTTGGCAGTAAATCCGGAATCAGACAATTAGCTCAACAAAGCCGGGCCGTTGAACCTGATTTTATAATGCCCGATGGTGTCATTTGCGTCGGAAAGTTAGATGCGGCTAAAATTGCTGCTAATCGTTACATAAAAGAAAAAGGCGTCGTTTTAAAAACGAATAAGGGCAGTGGCGGTCAAGGAGTTTTAATATTCCGTGACGGAGAATTACCGAAGGACTATAAATCCTGTGAAAAAAGAATATATGAACTATTAAGTGAGGATGGTTATTGGGAAAGATTTCCAATAATAATTGAAGAATTGATCAATGTTAACTATTCTACCCCCGGAGCCTTTCCAAATATAGAATTTAAGATTCATAAAAGCGGCAAAATTGAGATGCTTTATTATTGCGTGATGATGGTGACAAAAGAAGGAAAGTATTATGGTCTGGATATTCATGAAGACGTAATTAATGAAAGGACTGCCGCCAGGATTATTGATACGGGTTATTATATAGCCGAAAAATATGCGGAAGCTGGTTATCGTGGGCACTTTGATATAGACATGATTGCTTCAAATAGTAAACATATTTATGTTGACGAGTCCAACACTCGGAATACTGGTGGTACAGATATTTATAAATTAGTTTACGATCTGTACGGTGAAGATTTTTTTTCTGACGTATATGTTATAAATCGTAATAACTATAAATTTAACAATCAGGAAACGGTCAGTTTCAGAAAAATAATTGATACATTAAAACCAATACTTTATGATAAAAAGAAAAAAGAAGGACTAATTTTATCTTCGTCTGCCTCGTTGCAATCTAATCAACTTTTGTATACGGTTTTGGGAAAAAATAAGAAAAAAGCTTATGAACTTCAGGAAAACTTTTATGAACTATTAAAGACCTTCGGTCAACCAAAATTCTAACCTTTTTAAATATGAATATTGCATTTTTATATAACGTTCGTCATAATTTTTTAGTTTCAAGCAACTATAGAAATCAATTAGAGGGGGATTTGGACGATCCCGTAACTACTAAATGGCAGATAAAACATTTAAAAAGCTTGGGACACAATATATTACCTATTGAAGCAAACGAAAAAGCGTACTTCAAGCTTTTTCGTCTTCGAAAAAAAATTGATTTGGTTTTCAATGTAGCAGAAGGAATATACGGGAAAGACCGTGAATTACAGATGCCAGCGATGCTTGAAATGCTTCAAATTCCCTACACTGGTTCTTCTCCGTTAACTCACGCGTTTTCTCTTAATAAGGCAAAAGCCAAGGAAATTTTTTTAGCCAATAATATTCCTACTGCTAATTTTCAAGCGGTTGAAAGTACAAATTTTACACTAAAAAAAACATTAAAGTTTCCATTGATTGTTAAGCCAATAGCTGAAGGATCTTCAATGGGAATTACTAATCAAAGCGTCGTTTATGATGAAATTAGTTTGAAAAAACAAGTAAAAAAGATATTAAAAATTTTTAATGAGCCAGCATTAATAGAGCCTTATCTTGAAGGCCGGGAATTTTCAATTGCGATGATTGGTAACCCGCCGGTGATTTTACCTATCATAGAATCAAATCATAAAATTCTTCCAAAAAAATATCTCCCCATTGACTCCTATGAAGTTAAATGGTTTTTTGAAGAAGAGGGGCACGCAGATTATTTAATCTGCCCGGCAAAAATCGACAAAAAACTTGAAAATAAAATAAAAAAAATATGTTATAAAGTTTGGGATGTACTTAACGTAGTTGATTGGTGCAGGATTGATATAAGATGTGATAAAGATGAAAATCCATATGTCCTGGAAATCAATTCTCCAGCCGGAATAACTCCCCCCGAAGTATCTATGACTTCTTATTTTCCATTAGCTGCCAGAGCGACCGGAATAGACTACAAAAATTTATTAAAAAAAATCATCGAAACTGCTTTGAAGAGGTATAAGAAATAATTTGTGGACTTGGAGGGATTTGAACCCCCAACATCTTCGATGTAAACGAAGCGCTCTACCATTGAGCTACAAGTCCGGGGGAGGTTTTACGTTGTGGGCAAGGATAGAATCGGACTATCGGTCTCATCTTTATCAGAGATGTGTTTTACCATTAAACTACATGCCCTAAAACTCAAAAATTATAGCATATTGTATTATGATTTCATATATAATAAAGGCAAGTACTTAAATTCTAAATCATAAATTCCAAGTTCCAAATAAATACTAAGTATCAAAAAATAAATTCTAAAAAGAGGTATTTTTGTTTTTTATTTAATATTTAAGTTTTATTTGTTATTTGTCATTTAATATTTATTATTTAATTTAATGCTTTACTTTTCCGAAATTGTTAATAAAAAGGTCTACACAGAAGACAATATTCGTATAGGTTATTTGGAAGACCTAATATTTTTAGTCGCCGAAAATCCAATTGTAACCAAATTTGTTATCAGGGATAAAGCAAATCAAAGACTAATTATATCGACCGATTATCTTCAGAAAATCAATAAAATCTTAACGATTGAAAAGGAATTTTTGGTTACTTATCTTGAAGAAAACGAACTATATATAGATAAAAACTTACTGGATAAACAGATAATTGACTTGAAAGGAAATAAAGTAGTCAGAGTGAATGACGTTGCTTTACAGGATAAAGAAAAACTATCAATTGCCGGTGTTGACGTCGGTTTTTTAGGATTACTTAGACGTTTAAGGATAGGAGCAGATAATTTATACAAGATTGCAAATTTCTTTCATATTAAACTTGCCTCTCAGTTTTTATCTTGGGCTGATATTCAACCGTTAGAATTAATTCGTGGCAATGTTAAACTACGAAAAAAAGAAGAAAAATTAGAAAAAATTAGGCCGGAAGATTTAGCCGATTATTTGGAGAAAACAAACGTCATTAACGCAAGAAAATTTTTGAAGATTTTAGACACGGAGAAAGCAGCTGAGGTAATTGGAAATTTAAATATAAATTATCAGACGGCTTTATTTAAAAATTTTCATATTGATAAAGCGGCTAAATTGATTTCTTTTTTGGATCCGGATGAGGCGGTTGATGTTCTTTTAACTTTGTCAAAAAAAAAGAGGGATGAAGTAATTGAAAAATTAAGTCCCCAAATAAAAGGTAAAATCTTACATTTATTAGATCTGTCTAAAGAACCAATTGGAGCTTTGTTAACAACAGAATATTTAACAGTTAATCCAGAAGATACAGTTCGACGGGTAGTTGAAAAAATTAAAAACGAAGCCAAGGATTTTTCTTCATTATATAGTATTTATGTTGTTAATAAAGAAAATCAATTAACAGGAGCCGTAAGTTTACAAGAAATTTTAAGAGAGGATTTAGATATGCCTTTATATAAATTTATGACTCAAAATTTGGTGGTAATTCATCTGACAACACCGGTTGAGATCGCTATGAAAAAATTTTTAAAATATCATTTAACATCTTTGCCGGTTATTAATCAGGAAAAGAGAATTGAAGGAATTGTAAATTTCGATGATATTACAAATTATGTATTGGATCGAATAAAATAATTCTATGAAAAAATTAATCGTGGTGGCCGATTTAGCTTTTGACGCTCTTTCCCGAGCGGAAATAAAAATTGCCGTTGAAGGTTTCTTAAAAGATTCAAATGCTTCCAATATCAGTTTTGTTGGTTCGACTCCTTCAACAATTCATACGGGTTTTTTAGTGAATCAACTCATTGAAGATGTGGAAAGATACGGGAGACCAATGGAGACAGTAGTTTTCCAGAATACCGACCCCCGTCTTCATTCAACCCAAAGTATTGAAAAAGCATCTGGTGCGAAGCCGGTTATTATAAAATTAAAATCCGGCATTTATTTACTCGGACCTAATTCGGGATATGATTTCTCAATGATCAAAAATAGAATTGAGGAGCTTTATATTTATAATGGCCTTAACGAAAAAGGTCAGTTCCATTCCCGTGATTTATTTTCAAGATTGTCAGCTCATTTAATGGACTATATGGAAGACGAATTGGAGTTAGAGGAAATCAGCACTAATATTATTCCTGAACTTGATCAATTTTATATTGGCCATATCGATAATTTTGGAAATATTAAAACAACAATAGTTCAAGAAGATCTTAAAGGTAAATATGAGTACGGGGAATTAGTAAATATTAAAATTAACGAAATAGTAAAAAAGGCCAAGTATGTAACAAATCTATTTGGTGACATACCAGGAGAATTAGTTATCTACCCCGGTTCTTCAGGAAAAAAGGATAACCGATTCCTGGAAATCAGCATCTGGCGCCACTTTACCGAAAGCAAACCAACCACCGGTATTGATGAATTTAATTTTCCTAAAATTGGAAGTGTGATTGAACTAATAAAAAACAATTAAACCGGTCTGGCTTTTCGTCGTTTCATCAGTTTGGAATCGATGACGGAGCGGCGGATAATAGTCATTGCTTCGGCACGTTCTTTTTCGTCAGTAGATTTAGAAAGAATGTGTTTAGCTTCCTCAACAGCCTTATTCGTTAGGTTTTTATCGATCTCGTTCTGACCATAAGCGCGGGAAACCAGAACAGTGACCGTTTCTCCATTAGTTTCCAAGTATCCCCCGCCGATTGCCAAATCATCTTCATTGTCTCCGGTTTTTATTTTAACGATCCCTTCAACAAGAAGCGAAAATAAATGAACATGGTGAGGTAAAACCGTAATCTCTCCATCAGCGGTCGGAGCCGTCACAGAATTAACCTGTTTATCCATGACGATCTTGCGAGGAGTTATTACTTTAAGGCGAAGATTATTCATTATACAATTACGGATTACGGATTTCGGATTAATTCGTAATTCGAAATTCGTAATTTATTAATTAATAAATTTATTACTTTACTTCCTCAATCCCTCCGACCATATAAAAATTCATCTCCGATTTGCTGTCATGCTTGCCTTCAAGAATTTCTTTGAAACCGCGGACAGTTTCGGCAACAGGCACGTATTTACCGGCTCGTCCCGTAAAAGGCTCAGCGACGAACATCGGTTGAGTCAAAAATCTTTGGATTTTTCTGGCTCGTGATACGGTCAATTTATCTGTTTCTGACAGTTCCTCCATCCCAAGGATGGCAATAATATCCTGAAGGTCTTTGTATCGTTGCAAAGTTTTCAAAACATCTCTGGTTACTTGATAATGTTCTTCACCGACGATATCAATATCAAGAGCGCGTGAAGACGAAGTCAATGAATCAATGGCCGGATAAAGTCCCAGTTCAGCCAATGCTCTTTCCAATGTGATTGAGGCATCCAGATGGGAAAAGGTGGCAACGGGCGCCGGATCAGTATAATCATCGGCCGGCACATAAACGGCTTGAATAGAGGTAATTGACCCCTTATTAGTCGATGTAATTCTTTCCTGCAAAGCGGCCATTTCAGAAGCTAAAGTTGGTTGATATCCCACGGCGGATGGAATTCTTCCAAGTAGGGCCGATACTTCAGATCCGGCCTGAGCAAAACGGAAAATATTATCGATAAAAAGTAAGACGTCCATATTTTTTTGATCACGAAAATACTCAGCCATAGTGACTCCGGTCAAAGCAACCCGAAGACGGTTCCCAGGCGGCTCATTCATCTGACCAAAAACTAAAGATGTATTTTTCAATACCTTAGTTTCCTTCATTTCCAACCAAAGATCGTTGCCTTCGCGGGTTCGCTCCCCGACTCCAGTAAATACTGAAACTCCGTGATGGTTTTTGGCAACGTTATGGATCATCTCCTGAATTAAGACTGTTTTACCGACTCCGGCTCCACCAAAGATGGCCACTTTTCCTCCCTTAATAAATGGGGCAATCAAATCGATGACTTTGATTCCAGTTTCAAAAATTTCCTGCTCGACCGACTGCTCGACTAATTTAGGAGGCGATGCATGAATTGAGGAGCTATATTTAGATATAATTGGCCCCAGTTCGTCCACGGGCTCACCTAATACGTTCATAATTCTTCCTTGAGTGGCTTCACCGGTAGGGACTGTAATTGGTTTACCGGTATTTGAGACTTTCATTCCACGGCGGAGTCCAAAAACATTAGCCATTGCGACCGCCCGAACAAGACCCTGATCAAGAATCGCTTCAACTTCAAGAACAATTTTCCCCATTTTTTTGTCTTCAATAAAAAGCGCATCATAAATTTTTGGAGTTTCATTTTCTTTGAATTTAATATCAACAACAACTCCTCGAATGGAAACGATTTGGCCTACATTCATATTTTGTTAATTAAACTATTAATTTATTAATTCTGCTCAACAGATTCCTTAGCCGTGATCATGTCCAGTAACTCACTGGTAATTTTTTCCTGTCTGATTTTGTTACGTACCAAAGTTAAGTTATAGATAACGTCTGTAGCATTATCTGTAGCGTTTTTCATCGCCATCATCCGAAGCGAGTGTTCACCAGCTTCACTTTGAATAAAGGCAAATCTTAATTTTTCTTCGACAAAACTTCGAAGGAGCGAATCAATAATTTTTTTTGGATCAGGCTCAATTAAATACTCGGAATTTTTTTCTTGACCTAACTCCATTTTTATTGGCAGTAAAGTTGTGACGACGGGATTAGATTGAATAGTTGAAACAAACTGATTGTGATACAAGTTTACTTTTTTATAGGTCCGATCTAAATATTTATTTAAAGCAAATTCAAAAAGAGCTGAGACACTATTTATAGGAATGTTTGAAGAATAGTCAGCCATAATGTGGGCGGAAAATTTACTTAGCAGATTAGCTTTTTTACCAACAATAATAAAATCAGTATTTTTAAAATCGGTATTTTTAACAATAAAACGTAATAAATTAAAATTAAAACTTCCGCAAAGACCTTTATTGCTGGCAATCACAATGGCCAGATTTTTTCTCTCTATTTTATCTTCAGGAAAACTTATCAAAGGTGATAGCGATGAATCAATTTTTGGACTAACAGCACGAATTATATTTTCAATTTCAGTTTGATAAGGTCGTCCATCAACAGCAACTTGCTGCGCCTTTTTCATTTTTATGGCAGACACCAGCTGCATGGCTTTGGTAATTTTTTTGACATTGGTCACGGATTTAATTTTTTTTCTGATCGTTCTGATGTTCATAAATATATTTAGGGTCGGGAAACCCGACCCCTACGATTAAACAATGTCCTTAATTAATTTCTCCAAATCCTTTCCATCTTTCTCGTCCATGATTTTATTTTTATTAATTCTTTCTACCCATTTCTTTCCTTTTAATTTTAAAGTTTCTAGTAACTTTGTTTCGAATTTTTCAATTTCATCAATTGGCAGTTTGTCTAGATAACCGTTATTGGCTGCCCAAAGAATTGAAACCTGCTCGGCTAAGCTCAGAGGTTTATTTTTCTTTTGTTTTAATATTTGGGTAACTTTGGCTCCCCGGTTAAGAAATTTTTTGGTTTCTTCATCAAGTTCTGATTCAAATTGAGAAAAAGCGGCTAAATCACGATATTGAGCAAGATCAAGCTTTAATTTTCCGGCGACCGCCTTCATAGCTTTTGTTTGGGCGTTTCCACCGACCCGGGAAACGGAAAGTCCAACATTTATTGCAGGGCGTATTCCTGAATTAAACAGATCAGTTTCCAATGAAATTTGTCCATCGGTAATTGAAATGACGTTGGTCGGAATATAAGCTGATAAATCTCCATCTAAAGTTTCAATGATGGGAAGAGCGGTAATTGAGCCGCCGCCATATTTTTTATCAATACGGCAAGCTCGCTCCAAAAGACGTGAATGAAGGTAAAAAACATCTCCAGGATAGGCTTCACGACCAGCAGGCCTTCTCAAGATCAAAGACATTTGACGGTAAGCCCAAGCGTGTTTGGTTAGATCATCATAGACGATCAGTACATCCTGACCCTTATCCATAAAATATTCTCCAATTGCACAAGCGCTGTATGGGGCTAAATACTGCATAGCAACCGAATCGGCGGCAGAAGCACTGACAACAATTGAATATTTATCAGCGCCATTTTTTTTAAGAAGTTCAACGATGGCGGCCACTTTAGAATTTTTTTGTCCGATTGCACAGTATATACAAACAACGTCCTGCCCTTTTTGATTAAGAATTGTATCGATCGCAATAGTTGTCTTACCTGTTCCCCTGTCTCCGATGATTAGTTCTCTTTGACCTCGTCCAATTGGAATTAACGCATCAATTGATTTAATTCCAGTTTGAAGAGGAACATTAACCGGTTGTCTTTTGACTACTCCAGCGGCGATTTTCTCAACCGGGTAAAGAGTTTTAGATTTAATAGCAGTTTTTCCGTCAAGAGGCAACCCAAGAGAATCAACGACACGCCCAAGCAAACTTTCCGAAACGGGAACAGAAAGAGTATATCCTAAGGCTTTGGCCTTATCACCGGCAGCGATAGTTGTATAGTCACCCAAAATAATTGCGCCAACTTCGTCCTCGGTCAGATCAATCACGTAACCTAATACATTTTTTTTGAATTCAATTAACTCACCGTACGCAACCCTGTCAAGACCCTCCAGGATTACAACTCCGTCCTTAACTTGCGAGACAATACCGATTTCCTCGGTCTGAATTTTTGGTTTATTTTTTAACTCCTTTTCCAGAGTTTTTATGTATTCGTCAATCAATTTCATATAATGTGTTAGATAATTTAGATAACGATCCCATAAGGGACAAATCGATTATTTTTGATCCGACTTTAATAATAATTCCGGCGATTATTGATCTATCAACCTGGTAATCTGCCTGACTCCAGTTTAGGTTTGAAAATTTTCTCCCTAAAACCTGTCTTTCATCGGAACCAAGAACATCAGCACTCATTACAAGGATGCGATTTTGTTCTTTCTGGATATTCTCCAGTAAAAAACTTTTTAGATCCTTCTTTAGTTTTGGATTAATTTTCATTAAAATTTACTTTACCTTCGTAATTTTTAATAATTGCGCCTGTTACTTTTTTTCTAGATACTTCGTCAAGTGATTCTTTCAATGTGCTTTCAACAATCATCAGGCTTGTTTTAATTATTTTATCCTTAACTTCCCTATACAGTAAGTTCTTTTCTTCTTCTATTAATTTTTTGTTTTTATCTTTAATCTCCAAAGCGTCTGCTTCTGCTTGTTTAATTAAATCGGCCCTTATATTTTGGGCTTCTTTTTTAGCTTCAATAAATAAGATATCAAACTCTTTTTTCATCTTTTCCTTGGCTTTTTTTTCGGCTTCAACAGATGCTTCTTCGCTTTTTTTTAATTTTTCCAAAAGCTTGTTTTTTTCTTCTTCATTTGTTCTCTCCTGGTTCAAGAAAGCAGTGAATGGTTTAACAACAAACTTCTTGACTAGGAAAAAAAACAAGACAAAATTAATCATTTGAGCCAACAATAATTTTCCATCTATTCCTAAATTTTCCATTGAGAAAATATAATTTTTATAATAATTATAATCGTTATAACGATTATGCAAACTTAAGGATTAAGGCTACCACCAGTGCGTAAATAGCAATAGCTTCTGCGAATGCTAGAGCTAAAATCATTGTGGTACGAATGGCCGATTCTGCTTCAGGATTGCGTCCTAAGGCTTCAACTGCTTTTCCTCCGATCATACCAATTCCCAATCCTGGTCCAAGTGCTCCTACGGCAATTGCAATTGCCGTTGCCAAAAGTTTCATAGCTTCTGTTGACATATTTTATTCACCTCACTTCTTATTATAACTTTTAATGGTGTTCAACGACTGCGTTACTTAAAAATACGGCTGTCAGCATTGAGAAAACCAAAGCTTGGACAAAACCGACGAATATTTCCAAAGCGATAAAAGGAAAAGAAGCTAAAACTGGGACTAAAAAAGCCACGATTGTGAGCAATACTTCTCCGGCAAAAATATTTCCAAATAAACGGAAAGCAAAAGAAAGGATCTTTGAAAACTCCGAAAGGATATCAAGAATTCCCACAAAAAATGAAATTGGATCGGAAAAATTAAAAAATTTATGAAGATATTTTTTAATCCCTAAAAACTTTATGGAAAAGAATTGAATGGATAAAACAGAAATAATTGCTAAAGCTAATGTTGTGTTTAAATCTGCATTATTTCCTCGAAGGAGGGGAACAAACACTTCCTCATGTTCTTCAACTACTTTGATTAATAAACTACCAACTCCTGGCAATAGACCAAACCAATTTTGCAGCAAAATATAAAAGAAAAAAGCAAATAGCAATGGAAAGAAAACAGCAGTTTTATCCCCAAGGACGGAATAAAACAAATCATATATACTCTTAACGAAAAATTTAATTAAATAATAGAAACTTCCTTTTCTTTTTAGAGTTGACTGATTTTTGTAATAAAGACCGATGAAGATTGTCAGAAGAAAGACGATTGCCGATGCAATCATTGAATTGGTTATTCCTAATCCGAATAGATGAAAAATTATTTCAGCTTTAATACTAATATTTGGCATCTTGTTTAATCATTTTGTACAAATTATAAAAACTACTGACCATTCCGAAAAAAATAAAAAAAACCGTAAAATATGGTTTAGTGTGAAACTTGTTATCGACCGCTAAACCTATTATTACGCCTATTAATATTGGAGTAACTAAACTGTAACCAACATTAATATATTCTGAAAAAAAATCTTTTTTAGCTTTTGCTTTCTTATCAAAATTTTGATTCGTTTTTTTTAAATTTCCTTGTTTATCAATTTCAAAGTAATTATTTATCATTTTAACAGCCTTGAACTATTTCGTCAATGGTTAATTTGTTAAGTATAACAAAGACAGTCTTATTTAAGACTGTCTTTGTAAAGAGTGTCCTTTTTTAATCTAGAAACAACTTTTTGTAGGTTTTTATTTCTTCAAAAGTTTCTTCCTTATACCCTTCAACAAATCCTTGATACGAATTAAAAGAAAAACCTTTGTTTTTTTCAAAATCTGAAAGAAAATAATTTTTATTGAGCCAACTTACAGACATATTATTAATATAAGCTGGGTAGCTCGACCAAGGATATGACGATAAACTTTGTTTATCGTCTATAATTTCTTGTGGATTAAGATGGATGTAACGACCTAGATGCATAAGATATCTTTCATTAGTAATTAAAACTGCATTATAACGGCCTTGAAATAATGGGCCTACTCGATCATATCTTTTATTAAAATATTTTGAATATTTAGTTACTAAACTTCGCATAAAATCTTCCATGTCAGATTTATTTTTTTGCCTAATTTCTAAGTGAAAATGATTTGGCATTAATACATAACAAAGAAGTTCAATTTTTCCAAAATAATTTTTTAAAGCCATTAACTTTGAAATTTTATCATTTTTTTGATCATCGGATAAATCAGTCCGTTTTTTTATTTCAATTATTGAATCGTCTTTACTCATGAGGTAAAGTTTTAGGTAAGAAAGAAAAACTTTATAATCTTGTTCATCCAAAAATATATTTCTTTTTTCTACACCACGGTTATAGATGTGATAAAATCCGTTTTCAATATATGTTTTTAAGGCATTTTTGCTTGGCATAATAAAGACAGTCTTATTAAAGACTGTCTTTAATTTAAAGTCAATCGCTTATAACCTACAAAAGTGGTATTTCAGAGTGTTGAGAAAGGATTATTTTGACGATATACTACAAAACATTTTTTCTAATATTTTTAATTATTTTTCTTATGTCTCCATCAAAAATCCAATACGTGAGAGAAGGTTCATCATACGGATTTACATGTATGTGCCAGATATAAGGTTCTTCGATTACTAGATTGTCTTTTGGGTTTAATAAAAATGTTTTACCCTTTTCTTCTCGATAAACAACCATATTACATCTTCCTTTTACCTGTATAAGATTTTCTATTACTGGTCTATTATGAAGGTTTAAAGAAGAATGTGGTTTTAACTCAAGATATCCAACACTTTTTTTACCATCTGATGGTCCTAAATATATTGTTCCTTGAGGAAGATTAATTTTTTCGCACTTATTGATATCAAACATAAATTAATTATATCATCAACAAAACAAGTTTCTTCCGCGAATGATTATGTAGAAAACAAAGACAGTCTTATTTAAGACTGTCTTTATAAAGAGTGTCCTTAGTTCTGATTAACCTTTTCCAGATCAACAGCGTTTTCGAGAATTATACCGAGTCTGCCCTCGCGTTCGTTTACCTTGCCTTTAAGCATAATGATTTTATTAATGTTTAGAAAAGATTTCAAAATTGTATAGCTTCGGGGAAAGACGACGACTTCAATAGTTCCGCTTTCATCAAATATTTGAAGTATCGCCATCTCCTCATTATTTTTTTTAGTTTTAACGATTTTTTTTCCGCAAATAAGACCAGCCAGAATTACAGGTTTGTTAGCATCTTGAATCGTTACCTCTCCAATTTTTTTGGTTGTTTTTTTCTCAATAATAGTTTTAAATTTTGCCATGGGATTTTTACCGATCAAAAAACCGATCACTTCCCGCTCCATCGTAAACAAAACGTCCTCCTCATATTCGGGAACAATTTTAAAATTATCAGTTATTTTTTCTTTGGCAGAGGTTGCAAAAAGATCATATTGACCTTTTTCTGATTTTATTTTCGCTCTTTGTACATCGGCTACAATAAGTGGAAAATTTAACATTAGGGTAGCTTTATTACCAAAATTAGAAAACCCACCTGATTTAATAAGGCTTTCAACAGTTCTTTTATTAACGCGCCGCAAATCAACACGTGATAAAAAGTCTTTTAACCCGTGAAAAGCTCCTTTCGCCCGCTCTTCAAGAATAGAATCGATGGCCGCCGTACCAATATTTTTTAAAGCTGACAGTCCAAAGCGAATTTCCGGTCCTTCAATTGAAAAACTATAAATAGATCTATTAATATCCGGAGGTAGAACCTTTATCTCCATCCGTCGGCATTCTTCAATTGCCTGGGACATTTTGATTTCTCGTTGGGGGCCAGCGACGCCATGAAGTTCCGCCGTCAGGAGTGCCGTCATATATTCAACCGGATAATTAGCCTTAATATAGGCAGTCCAGTAAGCGATTAAGCCGTATGAAGCCGAGTGGGGCTTATTAAATCCGTAGGCCGCAAATTTTTCCATGAAATTCCATACTTTTTCAATCATGGAGGTTTTGTAGCCGTTCTTTTCGCATCCCTTAAAAAATTTAACCTTGTCTTTTTTCATCAGTTCTTTCTTCTTTTTTCCCATTGCCATACGCAGACTATCAGCTTCGCTCATCGAAAAGCCGGCTAGTTTATGAGCAATCTCCATTACCTGTTCTTGGTAAACTAAAACTCCATAAGTTTCTTCAAGAACAGATTTGAGGTCAGGATGAGGATATTTTATTTTTTTGGCATTCATTTTACCTTCCAAAAAAGCCGGAATAAGATCCATCGGCCCCGGCCTATAAAGGGCCACCATAGCGGAAATATCAGATAATTTATTTGGTTTAAGTTCTTTAGCTAAGTGTTTCATACCACCGGATTCAAGTTGAAAAACGCCAATAGTATCTCCTCTTGAAATTAATTCGTAAGTTTTTTTATCATCAACCGGAACGTGGTGAATATCAATTTTTTCACCGGAATTTTTTGCCACATATTTTAAGGCCTCCTCAATAATGGTTAAATTTCTCAGTCCCAAAAAGTCTACTTTTAGTAAGCCAATTGCTTTTTGATTTGATACAGCGTTTAAATCGAGACAGTACATATCATATTGAGTAATAATCTTGCCTTCTTTACTGTCACGTTGAAGCGGAACGTATTCGGACAGATTTTTATCTGAAATAACAACGCCAGCTGCGTGAACTGACGAATGTCTGGGTAAGCCTTCAAGCCGGCGGGCGATGTCTAAAACTTTTTTCGTTTCGGGTTCGGTTTGATAGGCGAATTTTAATTGGGCTGATTCCTCGAGAGCCTGGGCAATCGTCATATTAAATCCTTGTTTTCCAAATGGGATCATCTTTGCCAGCCGATCGCCGGTTGAATAGGAATACCCAAGAGCTCTCGTCACGTCGCGGACAGAAAGTCTTGCTTCCATTTTTCCAAAGGTAATAATTTGGGCGACTTTATCTTCCCCGTATTTATTAGTGACATATTTTAAGACCTCGTCGCGGCGGATATCTGCAAAATCAATATCAATATCAGGCGGAGTGGGGCGGTCCGGATTTAAAAACCTTTCAAATGGCAGATTTTGATCAATTGGATTAATATCCGTAATGCCAAGGATGTAGGCAACCAGAGACCCGGCCACTGATCCTCGTCCCGGTCCAACGGCTATTCCATGATTCTTGGCCCAGTTGACGAAGTCATGGACAATTAAAAAATAAGTGGAATAACCTTTCTTGTTGATAATATTAAGCTCATAGTCAACCCTTTTTTTTATTATATCTTGCGGATATGAGGCGACTCTTTTCTTTCTTTCTTCAACGAGCTTGTTTAAATATTGATCAACCGGTTCATTGTTGGGAGTGGGAAATTTTGGCAGAATCCATTTTCCGTTAGGAATTTTAACATTACATTTTTCGGCAATCCTGACTGTGTTTTCAATCGCTTCCGGCAGATCAATAAAGCTGCCTTTCATTTCGGCAGTTGACTTAAAATAGTAGTCTGGAACATTAATCATCGACATTGGTCTATTTTTTTCAACCATAGTCCGTTGAGTTTGGATACAGAGAAGGACTTCTTGAGCATAGGCGTCTTCCTTTTCCAAGTAATGGACATCATTGGTGGCAACCAACGGAACGCCAAATTTCCGTGAAAGTCTCACCAACTCTTTGTTGACCCGATCAAGCTCTTCAATCCCATGATGTCTCTGAATTTCTAAATAAAAATCATCTTTAAATATTTTTATGTATTTTTCTAAAACTTTTTCCGCTTCCTTTGTTTGATTTTCCAAAATTAAAGATGGGATTTCCCCGTTGAGACAAGCAGATAGAGCAATAATTCCTTCATGATATTTTTCCAAAATTTCAAAATCAATTCGAGGTTTGTAGTAAAATCCTTCCAGATGCGCATTGGTGACAATTTTAAGAAGATTTTGATAGCCAGTTAAATTTTTTGCCAAAAGGACGAGGTGGTATTGATCACGGTCAACGCCGGCCTTTTTATCTAAACGGGAGTTTTTTGCCTTATAAGTTTCAACGCCAATAATCGGCTTGATCCCCTTTTCCTGTGCCTTGACAAAAAATTTGAAAGCGCCGTAGAGCGCGCCGTGATCGGTAATGGCAACAGCCGGCATTTTTTCTGCAATAGCTTTATCAATAAGATCATCGATCCGGCACATGCCGTCAAGAAGGGAGTAACCGGTATGAACATGCAAATGCACAAAAGACATAAGTTAAAAGTTAAAATTTAAAAGTTAAAAATTACAATTCAAAATTAAAAAGTTTGAAACTTTTGACTTTTTACTTTAATTTTTGAATTTTGACTTTTGCCTTTTGAATTTAATAATTATAGTTTATCCATTACCCAACTTCTGGCCTTTTCTTCCCACTGGTTATTAATCCTTCCTAGTTTAATATCTTTTCCGTACTTTCTTTCAATCGCTTTTTCAATTAGGTAGTCGGCCAGTTCAGGGTTTTTTGGCAAAATAGGTCCGTGTAAATAGGTGCCAAAACTATTTTTGTAGAAAATTCCTTCGGTTAAGTCTTCTCCATTATTTCCATAACCTTTGATAACTTTGGCAAAAGCTAAATTTTTATTGGCCAAATATGTCCTACCCCCATGATTTTCAAATCCAACTAATTTAACTCCCGGAAAAAGTTTTGATTCAATGACGATATTTCCAATACATCGGGGAACATTTAAACCGGGACTTTCCGTATATAAATCAAATGCACCGATGCCGTTAATAATATTACCGTCAGCTTCTTTGTAATATTTTCCTAAAAATTGGTAGGCGCCACAAACGTATAATCCCGGCATTCCGTTTTCGATTACAGTTTTCAAATATTTTCCTTTAATTTTTAAGTCTTTATTAACAATTTCTTGCTGTTTATCCTGCGCTCCTCCCATAAAGATTATGTCCATCTTTGGAATCAAACTTGCCAGTTCATTGACTGAAATTTTATTGACAATCGACTTAATTCCCATTTTGCTCAACCTGTAACTTAAGGCGATGATGTTTCCCCGATCACCATAAGTATTCATCAAGTCCGGATAGAGCCAGCCAATATTTATGTTCATAATAATTTTCTGCCGAGTAGTATTTTTCGTACCTCCAGCATCGCTGAATAGGTCGGTAGAATAAATAATCTTTCCCCCTCCTTTGTTTTATTAACGATTGACTCAACGGCATCGGTTAAATTTTCAAAAGTCATAATATTTTTTGCATCGTTTTCATATTTTAATCTTAAGTTCAGGTCGTAGACTCGATCGCCGGAAACATAGACATTACCGGCAACATCAAGAATTGGTTTGAAATCAACGTCCCAGATCCAGGAAACATCCAGTCCATCGGGAATTCTGTTGTTGAGAATAATAAGAAAGTTAGCTTTACCCTTCGAAGTCACGCTGAGCGGGACGAAGGAGGGCTTTTTTATTATCTCATTGACCGTCTGAATCGATTGATTAAATCCGGCCGGGTTTTTGGAAAGAAGAATAAATACTTTGCGGTTTTTATAAATAATTTCTTCCTGGCGGCCAAATACCGGCGTAAATTCCGAGAGCCATTTGTTCTGGATCCCCGTCTTCACGGGGATGACAGAACCAACAAGTGATTTTAGCAACAACAAAACGGCGTTTGTATTATATACATTATAAAGGCCGCTCATTGGATAGTTGATTTTTATATCTGAAAAATCGACCACCTCTCCCCTCTTGAACTGGCAGTTAGAACAATAAAAATCCCCTAGATGGGCAAAGCTAAGTTGATGATAGTGTAAGAGTGATAAACAAACAGGGCAAAAAATTGAGTCAACATCATGAGGGATATTCTTTAGTTCCATTAAGCTTGTTTCCACTCCAAAATACTGAACTTTTTGCGAAAGTTTACTACCGATAAAATAAAGCTGTGGGTCATCGCCGTTAATGAAAATCTCAGTTTTGTTGGTAAGTGTTTTTAGCGATTCAAGCCATTTTAAAGCTATCGTATTAACTTCACCATAACGGTCAAGCTGGTCTCGGAACAGATTTAAAATTAAAATTTTATCAGGAGAGATTTTCTTAAGAAGTAAAGGCAGATTAAACTCATCGCTTTCAAAAATCGCAAAATCAAAATCAAGTTTTGAAAAGACATTACTGTTTTTGATAATTGACGATGCCACACCGTTTAAAAGATTGGCCCCCTCGCTGTTCGTAAAAACTTTATGACCTGATTTTTCCAAAAGAAATTTTAATAAAGCAGTTGAAGTTGTTTTTCCGTTAGTGCCGGCAATAACAATGATCTTTAAGTTCTTATTTCTATTAACAACATCTTCAATAAATTTGTCATTAAAAATTAACGCAATGTGTCCGGGCCAGGTAGAACCGGAGCCAATTTTAAATAATTGACTTATTTTAATAATTAGTTTGCCAAGCAATATAAGAAAAAAATTCATAATTTTGTTTGCTGTCATTCCCGCGTAGGCGGGAATCCAGACTAAAATCACCTATTTTTTATAATGTAATTATAGACTGGATCCCCTTCTTCAAGGGGATGACAATCTTTTACATACTTTTTAGTATTTTTATGCGTTCTTCGATCGGTGGGTGAGTTGAAAAAAGATTGTTGAGCCAGGAAGATTGTCTTTTCCCTCCAAAAGGATTATCAATAAAAAGATGGGCGGTTGAAGAGGAGACACGTCTTAAAGGCTGAGAATCATTATTGAGTTTTTCTAAAGCATGGACTAAACCTTCTGGATAGCGGGTTAGGAGGACCGCGGAGGCGTCGGCCAGATATTCCCGTTTCCTGGAAATTGCCAATTGGATTATTGTGGCAACAATGGGGGTTAAAATTAGAGCGACTATAAATAAAACTAAAAAAATTGGGTTACGGTTACTTCTTTCATCATTAGACCCTCTATGCCAAAACATGTTTCTAATTACCAGGTCTGAAATTAAAGCTAGGGTTCCAACAAGAACAGCTACGATTGAAGCCAAAAGAATATCATAATTTTTAACATGGCTTATCTCATGGGCAATGACACCTTCAAGTTCGGTCCGGTTCATTATCTGCAATAATCCTGTTGTGGCACAGACAACGGCGTGTTTAGGATCACGTCCTGTTGCAAAAGCATTTGGAGACGGATCATTTATGACATAGAGTTTAGGCATAGGCAGTCCGTCTGCCAAGCATAAATTTTCCGTAACGGTATAAAAATCAAAAAATTGTTTTTTATTAGCTGGTTTTGCCCCGGTTGTGAGCAAAACTAACTTGTCACCATAAAAGTAACTCCCAATCGATGATGCTGAAGAAATAAAAAGCCCTAAGAAAAAATATCCCCAGGGTGAATCAAAGTATTTTCCTAGTAAATAGAAAAACGAAGAAAAAATCAAAATAAAAAAAAACATTATCAAAAAAGTTTTTACTTTATTTTCGGATATTTGATTGTAAACGGTCATTCTTTTAATCAAATTTTACTTTTACGCTTTTCTTCGCTTCTTCTTCTGCTTCAAAGAATTCAAAGGCCTTAAATGCAAAAGCCTTGGCAATCAAATTTGATGGAAACATTTGAACCCTAGTATTAAAGTCCAAAACATTTGAATTGTAAAATTGTCGAGAATAAGCGACTTTATCCTCCGTGTCTTCTAACTGTCTTTGCAAATCTTGAAAGTTCGTATTAGCCTTTAAATCAGGATAAGCTTCGGCAACAGCAAATAATGATTTGAGAGCGCCGCTCAACATGTTATCAGCCTGAGCTTTTTCCTGAGGAGTTTCCGCTTTCATTAACGATGATCGGGCCTTTGTCACTTCGGCAAAGACGGACTTTTCATGTTTAGCATAGCCTTTGACGGTTTCAACGACGTTAGGAATTAAGTCCGCACGTCTTTTTAACTGAACGTCAATACCGGAAAGAGCTTCCTGAATCCGAGTTTTTAAAACAACAAAGCCATTGTACTGAGCTACAAGATAGATGGCTAACACTCCAAACAAAGCAAGAGAAATATACATATTTATTATTAGTAATTAATAACAAAATAATTATAACCGATTACTAATCCAGTTGCATCTTGTAATTTTATACTGTATAATAAAAACAAGATTTTAAACCTGCTTGAATTTGACTACAGTTTCAAAAACTTTATTCATTTTTCTAAAATTTCGACAGTCATGAACATCTGATGTTAGAAGGACTTGCGTCGATTGGAAAGCAACATTTATACTTACAGTTTTATGTTTGTGATCAAAAAAGAAAAAGAGTTTGAGCAGATTTAAAGTCTTTTTTTGTTTATAATATTTAAGAAATGAAAACTTATTGGCAAAAAATTAAGGGAATAGTTGGTCCGGCCGATGCCTCCGATTTTGATAAAATCGGTCAAAAAAATACTCGAGAAAGATTTGAAAAATTTATCATAAAAAATTCTGATAAAAATACAAAGCTTCTTGACGCGGGGTGTAATACCGGTGTTGAAGCCTTCCGACTTAACGAAAGGGAATTCAAAGGTAGGTATTTTGGCGTCGATAGCAATTTTAAAGCGATAAAATTAGCAAAAAAGAACTTAAAAAATACCTCTAAGTTTGAATTTATATTTTCCGGTATTTCTAAATTAAATTTTAAAGATAACTATTTTGACATTGTTTTAACAAAAGATGTCATTGAACACCATCAATACTACGTAAAAATTCTTACAGAATTGGCTCGGTTAACCAAAAAATACTTAATTTTGTCAATGTTTATCAAGCCTTCATTTTTTTTGAATGACAGAATAAAGCTTCATAAAGATGGGTACTATCTAAATAGATATAATCGAGGAAAACTCTTTTCGTTTATGAAAAAACACCATTTTAATGGGCCAAAAAAGATCTATGAAGACTGGCAAGACGTCGTTTACGTCTTTGAAAAATAGGTATATTTTAACAACAGTCCTCTTTTTGTTGGCAACATGATCCACTTTCTTTTTTATGGTGCTCTACTCTTTCTCCGTTTTCATAACAATATACTTCACCGTCTTTTTCATCTGCAGTTTTTTTGTGTGATCCGTCGCAAAAAGGTTGATTTTTTGATAGGCCGCACTGACAAATCCAAACAGACTTATCATTCGGTTTAACTTCAAACGGACCTTTTTCTGTCTTTACGATTTTCCTAGCCATAGTATTTATTAAGTAAATTATTAATAACTAAATTATAACAGAAATAGAAAATTGAAGATTTTTTTATTTTGTAAATAGCTATTGGGTTTGATATCATATTAGACACTGGAGTCATAGCTCAACTGGCTAGAGCGCTTCCCTGTCACGGAAGAGGTTGGGGGTCCGAGTCCCCTTGGCTCCGCAAGATTATTTACCATTAGCATTTATTGCTTCCCACTTCTTTTCTATCTCAAATTTTCCAGTCTCGATTTTGGTAGTAGGAGTATATTTATCCAAAGGACACTTACCATTAATAGATTTACAATATTTATAATGCTTAAATGGACCCATTCCAAAAGTCATTACTACACACATATATCTTAGACCTTCAGGTAATTCAAAAGATTGTTCAAACGAGCACGAACCGGTTGGAGGATTTATTTGGGTAGTCACTGGATTAACTGAACCCTCTGTCAGGAAAGAATAGACGGCGTTAATATTTAAGCTGGGTTTTTCCATTTATCCCATATAAGTTTACACTAATTACTAAATTGTCAAATATATCATTGAAAAAACAATCTTCATTTTATATAATTTGGGCGTATGATACGCTCTTATAGGAAAAAACCAATAAAAATCAGAAACATAAATTATCAAAAGCTTTTGATTTTGACTGTCAAGGAAAAATATTTTAGCTTATTTCTTGGGCTATTGGCTTCATTAATTATCACTTCATTAACTTATAAAATATTCTTAAAAAATATCCGAATTAATTTTGCATTTAAAATGCCAACATTTAAATTTGGATCTAAAACGGTAAAAAATAAAGTAGTCGTTCAAAAATCTTTAAAAACTTATGTTGTTGCTGAAGGAGACGACCTTTGGAATATTGCCGAGAAATTCTACGGATCTGGTTTCAATGCTTATGATATTTCAATTGCCAATAAAATTTCCGACTCTTCAAATTTAGAAATCGGGATAAAATTAGTTATCCCTCAGGTCACACCACGCCAACCGACCGTTGGAGATATTTCGACCATTACTTCTTCTCAGGTAACTTATGTTGAGAATAAATATATTGTTCAACCCGGAGACTCGCTTTCTATAATTGCTCAAAAAGTTTATGGTGATTTACTTGCTTGGCCCACCATCATGAAGGCAAACAATCTTTCAGCTCCAGATAGTATCGAAGCCGGAATGGTTCTTATAATCCCACGTTAATCTTCTGTATTGTATAATTTAAACATATCAAAGCGGTAGTAGTTCAATGGTAGAATGCTTCCTTCCCAAGGAAGAGGTTGAGGGTTCGAAACCCTTCTACCGCTCCCGATTGCCGACGTAGCTCATCTGGTAGAGCAACTGTATCGTAAACAGTAGGTGGTCAGTTCAAGTCTGACCGTCGGCTCATGAGAAGATTAGAAAAAGTTCAGGAAAAAAAATTAAAAAATAAAATTATTTTATATTTTGCTGTTTTTTTACTTGTAATATATTTTATTTTTACTTTCGGAATTAGACTTTTATTAAACACATCCAGCTTTATTTCCGGTCTGTTTCCCCAACCTTCCGCGAAGCCATTATCAAAAATCGAGGACAATTTCAGTTCGATAGATATTTCCTCAATTCCTCAGGCTACAAACAGTGCAAAAATTATTATTTCCGGGTCGATACTAAATTTTGATATTTTAAATTTTTATGTAAATGGAATAAAAGTTAAGGAAATAGAATCCCCTTTCGATACGTTTAGTGAAGAGATTGGCGATTTGGAAAAAGGTGATAATAATATTTATATTCAAGCAAAATCAAAAGATAATAAAATAAAAAAAAACACCATCACTTATAAAGTTTTTTATAAAGATGAAAAGCCAAAATTAGAAATTACCGAACCTTTGGACAACTTCACAACAAACAATCAGGAAATAAAAGTTAAAGGTGGTACGGATAAGGAGACCTATGTTCGCGTTAATGATCTGCCAGTCGTGGTTGATGCCAATGGAAATTTTGAGACAACGGTTCGCTTAAAGGATGGAGATAATCAGATTGTGACGACAGCTCAAGACATTGCCGGTAATATAGAAACGAAGACTCTAAAAATTATTTATCAGAAAGATTAATAAATAATAGGAACAAAATAAAAGGGTGTAGAAGCAGGTTATCAAATAAAGAAACAATAGATAAAAATATTAATAAAATTGGTGCCATTTTATTTAATTTTCTTAAACTCCATAAAACCCAAATAAAACTTAATAACCCCATAATTCCGGAAGAAACTAAAATTGTCAGAAAACTGGAACTATACGTCGCCCCAGAGTGAAGTGAGCCGCTATTTTTTACGTAACGAATTCTATTATAGCCATATCCGATCAGAGGTTTATTTTTCCAAAGATTAATCCCCCGTCGATAGTCCTCAATTCTTGACTCAATCGAGTAAAGCCTTTTTAAATTAACTCCTTCACCGGCCGGTTTAGGTATAACAAAAATCAAAGTAATAAAAAATAATAAAAATAAAACTATTTTTTTAAATTGTTTTTGACGGATAAATAAGTAGATTAGCGTTATTGAAAAACCAAGATAAATAGAACGGGAAAAACTTAGAGCAACCAATACTAAATAAATTATTTTGACAATAGGTTGATTAATAGTCAGAAAAAAAATTCCAAATATTGCTGCGGCAATTGAGGTGTCAAAAAAAACTCCAAAAGTCCGGTATAGATGAGGGTCCCAACCTTGATAAAGAAGATTTCTTAAATCAGCGTAAAGAAAGTATTGAATTAAGGTTGAAATAATGGTTAGAATGGCGATTAGAAAAATGCCTTTCTTGATTGTTGGTGAATGATATTTAAAGTAAAAAAAATATGAAAAATATAAGATGAGACGAAAAAAATATAAAGAAGCCACCGTGTTTTCAAACGAATTATATTTTAACCAATCAATTAATAAGGAAACTAATAAGACTGCTAAAAAGAAAAAAATTGGTTTAAATTTTTTCCAGGCTTCTTTGATTGGTTCAAAACGGTATTTAAAAAACAATAATAATAGACTTAGAATCAAGACGACTTCATATAAATAAAAATTAACTTGTTGATTAAAAAAAGAAACTCTTCCTAATTGGCCTAAGGAGAATAAAAAAGCAGTTAAATAAAACAGAATAGTCATTGTTTATTGATTAGTTGATAAAGCTTTCCTCTGACTAAGAATGAATGAAAACTCATCATAAAGGCATAAGTAAAACCAGCTGGTCCATCTAAAAATCCTAAATTAAAAAAATAATTATAAATAAATTTGATCATTGAAAAAAAAATAATTTCAAAAATATTAGTTTTGATACCTCGATTAAATAGTTCCTCAGCTCTAATACTTGAGTAATAATTAATATCATTAATAAATTCTTTTAGAGTTTGATGAGGATAATGATTAAGAAAACCGTTCAGTTGACCGGTATTTTTTGCGGTGTAAAAAACTTCATGAACCGTACCCATCCAAGTCCCGGAATTTTTTTTCACCAAGCGGAGAATTCCTTGTTCCCTAACTTTTTTTACTTCGCCATACTTTAGTTCTTTTCCCCAAAAATAATCTCGTCGTTTAATTGAATATGTTTGAAAATTGAAAATTGAAAATTGAAAATTCCGATGAATTTCCTTCTTTAATTCTTCGCTCACTTCTTCATCAGCGTCTATAAATAATACCCAGTCATTATTTGTTTTGTTCATTCCAAAATTCCTCTGTTGCGCAAAATCATTATTTAAATGATTTTCAATAATTTTATAAACGGGTCGGTCATGCCCGACCCCTACATCAATTTTACGAACGATTTCTATTGTTCTGTCCGTCGAATAATCATCAACAACGATTATTTCATCACAGAAACCCAACGATTTTAGACATCTTTCAATATTTTTCTCTTCGTTTTTAGTTAAAACTACTGCAGAGATTTTCATGTTATTAATATAATCTTACTAAATTATTAACATAATTTTTCCAGTTAAATTTAGTGTATAGTCGATTAATCGATGATACACTTGGCTTCTTAGTTATTTTTTTCATTTTTTCCACAAATTCTTCAACGTTATTAGCCAGATTAACATAAGCTTCAAATTCTGGAATGATGGCTGTTTTTAAACCGATGACCGGACAACCTTGAGACAAAGCCTCAAGTACCGGAAAGTTAAAACTTTCATAATGAGAAGACGTTAGCAAAGCTGTGGCGCGTTGATAAAGTTTTCTCAGTTTTTGACGGGTAACATTTTTTGTCAGAATATAAAGTTTATAATCTTTATATTTATTATCTTTTTTAAATACGTTAAATACTTGCTTGATAAAATCAATATTTTTTATGGAATGATTCATCCCAACAAAAAGAAAATATTTCTCTTTATTTTTAATTTTGATTTTACCTTTCTTCATATCAAACGGAATTCCAAACGGTATGACTGTTATCTTTCCTTCAATGTATCGATACATTGAAGTAAGCTCGTCCTTAACTTTTTTCGAGGAGACAATTATTTTATCTGATCGTTCAATCATTTCCTTAAGCTGACTATTAAGACGATTAACATCCTTTTTTGAATAATACTGTGGATAAAAATAATAAGAAAGGCCATGACAAAAGCTGATAATTTTTCCGGAGGTATAAATAGGTAACGCTTGGTTTAAGGCAAGAAAAATATTGCTTTTATTTTTTAATTCTTCTAAGGAAATCCGACCTTTCATCCAAAACAGTTTTGGTTTCAAGTTTTGGAATGTATAGACATGATATATGTTTTTTTTATCATAAAGATGCAAGGCTTTAACCAAATTTTCAGAAAAAATGGCTGTGCCAAATCTCTGACTATTTTTTGGGTAGAGAGCTCCCCCGTCGACTGAGATTTTCATAGAACAATAGGGTCTGACCCTCGGGGAGGGTCAGACCCTGTATATAAAACTGACCTCAGAATGACAAAAGTTAGCAACGTGTTTATAGCTTCTCCCAACAATGTAATATAAGCTGACGCAAAAAAACTAAATTTTGGAATAAAAAATAAATTTAGACCTATGTTAAAAATTAGTTGAAACAAAAAAATATAAATAACAATCTTTGCTTTATTTAAAGCGTAAATAGAATTAAGAAAAACTGATGTCAAAAGAATTAATGGCAAAGCAAAAATAATTATTCTTAGAACTTGAATTGATTGGAAATAGGTATTTTTGTAAACGATTGGTAAAATAATTGGACCAAGAAAATAAAAACCCAAAGCAATAAACATCCCGATTGTAAAAACTAAGATAACATCCTTTTTAATTTTATTAATAAATATATTTTTCTTTTTTTCTTTAGCCAATTTAGAAAATAAAGGCATAGAAGAAACATTATAAGCGGTTACGATAAACATCAGAGCGTCTAAAAACCGGTAGCCGGCTGAGTAAATTCCGACGGCCTGCTTGCCTTTTATGAAATTTAAAATAAGTACATCAACTTTAGAATAAAAACCGGCCAGTAAACTAATAAGAAGAAAGACAAAGGATTTTTTGATAATAATTGACCATTGTTTCAAATCAATTTTTAATGACAACCTTCCAACTTCGTGTCTTACAAGAAAAAAGTTTATTAAAGAATATAGATTGTATAAAACAAAAGTGATTATAAAAACTGGCATTAATTGCTTGGTTATTAAAACTCCTGCAATTAATGAAATTACCAAACATATTTGAAAAATCATGGAAACAAGCGAGGCGAGATAGGATTTTTGTTTGATTGAGGTAAGAATAAGGTAAGTTCCGGAAAGCATATTAGCAAAAATGACAAATGAGATAAGAATAATAGGAATGAGGATAGATGTTGGATAGTGGAATAAAATTGCCAAAATTATCGTCAAAATAAAAGTTATTAAGGATAAATAAAACCTCAAGGAGAAAAGCTCGCGAATTTTTCTATCGATAGAATCATTAATGTGAACTAGACCGTAAGAAGTGGTGCCAAAATCCAATAAAGGTAATAGTAATCCGATTTGTGTCCAGGCCAGAGTATAGACGGCATATTCTTCTGGTCGAAAATAATTAATTAATATTAAAAATAAAACAAAATGGAGTATCTTATTAACAATCGAGGATATATTTAAACTGAAAAAATTTAAATAAAAAGGCCGCTTTTTAATCTCTTCAAAAACAGTTTTCGGTAATCTGATTAATTCGTAAATTTTTTGTTTAAATGTTCCGAATTTAAGTAAAAATTTTAATCGGTTTTTAAAGAGATAAAATTCTTTTGAGGGGTTATCCTGTGAAACTTCAAAATGTTCATAAGAAATCTTTGAATCAATGCCAATTTTAAATCCGGCGCATTTAGCTCGATAACAATAATCAACTTCCTCGTAATACATAAAATAACTTTCATCAAAAAAACCGATTTTATCAATAACTTTTTTTTTGATAAACATTAAGGATCCCGAAACAAAATCTGTCTCCGTAAATCGTTTAGCCGACTTTTTATAGACCAGTCCCCCACTCATCCGCCATCTATCAATCTTTCCGCCATAATATATTTTTTCCTGCTGTTTCATGGCCAGTCCCCAGATGTCAAAGTATTTGGATGCACCCAATATGTCTAATGAGACTAATGTGTCAAATGAGATATCAGGATTAGCAATGACAAATAATTCACAATCATCTTTCAAAGCATTTTTTATTCCCTGATTAACACCGAACGCGTAGCCTTGACCATTTTCAGAGTTGTCAATGAAATATATGTGATAGGTTTCGGGCGAATTAAAATTCGCCCCTACAATATTATGTATTTCTTTTTTTAATCTCGAAATTTCCGATTGGGGTGTTTTATATAAGACGAATATAAAAGCGGTTTTCATATAAATTTAGCCTCGTGCACCCTTGGGGTGGACTGAATAAAGAAATAACATAAAATACGTCAAAAACTCCATATAGGCAAATCCTAAATCCAATGGTATCCGAAAGAGTCCGTCCTCGTATCCTTTGTCTTCAAAAAATCTGGCCCAAAACATGTGAATAGGGTAAATAAAGATTTTTTTAAAAGAAGACTTTTCTCCGGCTAAATATTTTTCTTTAGCTATTCGAATTCCGTAATCAGTAAATTTTTGAATCATTTGCCAAAGTGAACGATATGAATGATGAAATATCTTTCCTTTTAGATAACCTATTCTTTCGTCTCTAACTTCAATTTTATTGTGAACTAATGAAGGCTCTATATATAGTTTAATCCGTCTAAAAAGCCGAAACATTTTATAATCTTCCCCGCCAAATTGAAGAGGTTTATTTAAAAAGAAATTTTGATAAGAAATATAATATCCGTTAATTTTTATTCTTACATTTTCTATTTTTGATTTAATTTCCTTCATTAATTTTTCGGATACTATTTCATCGCAGTCTAAGATCAAAACCCATTTACCTGTTGCTTTTGATAAACCAAAGATCCTTTGTTTCCCAATATTTGAAAATTCCTTGACATAAACTTTGGCAAGATATTTTTTAGCTATTTCAACAGTTCGATCGGTTGACTTACTATCAACAATAATTATTTCATCAGCAATCTTTTTTACAGAAGCCAATGACTTTTCCAAAGTCTCGTCGGCGTTTTTTGTAATCATCAAAACCGATAGTTTTGCGCTCATGCCTATATTATAACACCGTTCTTAAAGTGGTATATCGAGAACAATGAAGCAATGGAACAATGTGATTATGTATTTTTGTAGGTTATAACCGACTGAAATAAGTTTATCAAGTTTATAAAGTTATAAAGTTCATCAAGAAAGATAAATGAAAAAAATATTTACCATAGGTTTAGTTTTAAGATTGTTAGGAATCTATTTATTTAGAAACGTTACCAACTACGATTTACAATCATATTTGAAAGTAGGAGAGTTGACCCTTAAAGGAATAAATATTTATCCTGAAGTAGCTAATCTTCATCATCCTTACTTGCCGTTTTTTCTTTATCTTGAGGCAATGGCGGTTTGGACTGGGGTTTCTATAAAATTTATAAACATTATATTTGATCTCGGAATTCTCTACTTAGTTTATCTACATTCAAAGAATAACCTAAAGACTACTTTTTTATATGCGATTAATCCGGTGACGATTTTGATTACGACTTTGCACGGGCAGTTTGACGTTATTCCGGTATTTTTTATTCTGTTGACTATTTATTTAGTCAAAAAAAAGAAAAAATTAGGGGCGATCTTAAGTTTTTCTTTTGCAATTTTGACTAAGACATGGCCAGTTTTATTTTTAATTCCAATTGCACGAAGAGTAAAGAATAAAAAATTAATAGTCTTAATTTTTATTTTTTCAGTCATATTCAGTCTCCTTTATTCGATCATATTTAAGACTGCTTTAATGAATATTATTGTAACAGTGACAGGATATCAAGGGTTATGGGGAATATGGGGCATATGGAACATATTAGGAAAACAAAGAATATTTTTTCAAAAACTGACGACTTTAATATTTTTAGTTGGTTTTTTTGCATATTCTTTCTTTAATAACAAAAAAAATTTAATTAAAAATATTTTAAGTCTGCTGTTTTTCTTTTTTGTTTTTACTACAAACTTTTCGATTCAATATTTTGCCTGGATTATCCCTTTTCTAATTCTTATTAAACCAAAGAACTATATATTTTTAATTATTTTAATTAGTTTATATTTGTTTTCCTTTTATTATTTTTGGTTGTATTGCGTTGGTTGCAAAATTACTCCTTCTTGGTTAGTCACGACTCAAAATATCATCGGCTTTCTACTTTGGTTGAGCTTCATCAAAGTCGGGTATCTATCGAAGAAAATCTCTTGATTTAACGCTCCAAAAATATACTTTTGTAGGTTATAAGCGGTAGACTAATGAGTTTGTAAAGTTTATAAAGTTATAAAGTTCGTAAAGTTTGTAAAGTTGACATGAAAAAAATAATTTCAATTGCTGCATTATTTTATTGTTTCATTGTTATATGGGTTAGCAGGGTTAGTGCTTTTGAATTTATGAAATCTACAGGTAATCCCCTACCCGTTTCTTATATTAATAACTATGCTAATCAACAGCAAGCAAGTATTTTTAAAGAAGGAAATGTTTATAAAGGAATTATTACAATTCATAGACCTCCGGAACTATACCATGCCTTGGGTTATTTTGAATCTGCAAACGGGATTGACTGGATAATGAAAAAAGAAATATTAAATACTGGAGATGATTTATCAAATTCAAGTGTTGTAAAGACCCAAACAGGATATATATTATTTCTTACTCGATATGATAATAATACAGTTTATAGAATTTACTCAAGCATTTGTGATTTAAACTTTAATTGTTCAGCAAACCTTTCTCAGGTAATAATGCCAGACACGAACAATAACTCTGAAAAAAATGGTGTATTTGCCGGTCGTCCTTTTAGTCAAGATAGTCGAACCTATCTATTTTTCGGTGCTTGGGGTGGAGACGGCTTTAAAATAAAATTGGCTTATTCTGACGATTTAGTTACCTGGCAGCGTTGTCAAAATGGCTTTTTATATGGTGGAGATGGCCCCTTTCCTTATCAAGAAAACAACGACCTGTATTTATTTTTTCATCAATCTGATAGTAGTGGTATTAGACTAGCTAAAACAACTTTACCGTTAAATTGTAATTCAGAATTTGTAGATCAGGGATCTTTATTAACTAAGAACAAACCTTATGATCAGAGACATATGATCTTTCCTTCAGTTATAAATGATAACGGCGGTTTAAAATTATATTATTCCGGCCGCGATTCAAATTGGAATTGGAATCTCGACATGGCTTGTACAGGGCAGGCGTGTCTGTCACCAACATCAACACCAACGCTAACGTTAACACCTACTGCAGCTCCTACACCAACAACAGGGTCGGAAAACCCGACCCCTACACCAAATAATCAAAACCCCATTATTATAATTCCCGGATTTATGGCTTCGTGGAACAAAGAGGCAATTTTACACAATCAAACGGTTGATTATTCTGCTTGGAAATTACAAAATTTTGTTAAGGAATATACTGGTTTAATAAATACTTTAAAAAATATCGGTTATCAAGAAAACGTAAATCTTTTTTTATTTCCTTATGATTGGCGTCAATCAATCGACAGAACTATAAATGATTTGAATAGTTATCTTCAGACAAAAATTTGGAATAATAAACCCAATCAAAAAATAAATTTAGTTGGCCATTCTTTGGGCGGTTTAATCAGCCGAATCTTTACCCAAAAAAATAAAGATAAAGTTAATCAGATTATTTCGGTGGGCTCGCCTCATTTTGGAGCGGTTCAATTTTACAAACCATTAGAAGCCGGAGAAATCGACAGGGAAAATACTTTTTTATGGCTGGCAGAAAAAATTGTTTTGGTTTTGAATAAATCAACTCTTGAAAGCGATCGCGTAACTATTGCTAATAAATTTCCGGTAGCAAAGGACCTGTTTCCAACCTTTAATTTTTTGAAGGATTCATTAGGGAATGAAATATCAATTGATAATTTGACAATTAAAAATATTTTTTTACCAGTCTATAACCAAAATTTTTCTGATATTTTTCCATTGTTCACAGCAATTTATGGAGAGAAAGACAATAACACTCCGGCGGGATTTATAGTTGAACCTCAAAATATTGTTGATCAATTATTAGGAAATTACTCAGATGGAAAACCTAAAGAGTTGTATTTTGATTTCGGAGACTATACGATTTTAAGCAAAAGCGCTTCCCAAGATACGGATTCGGAAAAATTCTATTTTGATCACGGAGAAATTATTTCCAAAAAAGAGGCAATAAAAAAAATATTAAGTTTATTAAATATTAACTTCAACGATGATCAAATAGTTGAAGGACAGATAACTAAAATTTCGTCATCCCTGATCTTTTTTATTAAATCTCCGGCGACGATGACGGTCGAGTTTGGGAGTAATATATATCCCGAGGACGAAGGAATAATATTTATTCCTGATGCACAATCAGGTAGCTATGACTTAAAAATTCAGGGAACAGATCAAGGCAAATATGAAGTAGTCGTCGGCCAGATTTCAGAAAATAACGACCTTTGGGAAAGTATTAATGGAGAAATCACCCAATTCCCGGCTTCATTTCAAATAGATAATTATGATATAGAATATAATAATCAAACAGCTTTTTCGATATTTCCAACGCCCACGATTACACCAACTCTTGTCCCAACAGTGACACAAACTCCAACAACTATTCCAACACCAACTCCAACGGCTATTCCGACTTTAACATCTACTGTAACTCAAATATCTTCATTAGTACCAACAGTCGCTTTAAAGTCAACAAATTCATTCCCAGATGTTTTAGGAATATCGTCAAGCCAAGAAGAATTAATTAGTCCAACCATTGAAGCAACTAAGCAAACAGATGTAAAAAAAGAAATTAATAAATCCACAAATATTTGGGATTATGTTTGGCCATCAATAACTTCGCTTATATTAGGAGGAATTGGCTATTTGTTTAGAAAGAAAATTTTGAAAAAATGAAAAAAATAAAATTAAATCTAAATCAAAGAAAAGCCATATCAGATCTGTCCATGAACCTATCAAATTCAATTATCACACTTGGAGTAATTATTCCCTTGTTGGCAGGAAATATTTTAAACATTAAAAATATCGTAAATTTTGTAATAACTATTGTTGTTTCTACGATACTTGTTTTATTATCAAACATTTTGCTAAAATAAAACTATGGATACAACGGCAGGATTTGCTTACGGAGGAATCTTAATATTGACATTTGTATTAATTATTTATTTTACTTTGATACGAAGTTAATATGAGCCAACAAGCAATTATATTGTTAATGATTTTTTTTCCTTTAGCGTTTTTTACTTTTGTTCTTTTTTATTACGACTCAAAAAAAGACTCTGCCAGAAAATCTGCGAAGAAATAAACTTCTTCATCCCATTTTCAGTTCAATTTGACTTCTTAAAATAGTGGGTATAAAATATCCGTAAGCTTATTAATAAGGCCTAAAGGTAAAAATTGAAAGAAGGTTTTTAAGAAAATAATTTTTAAATAAAAACATATGGCTCAAATTGAAAGAATTAAAATTGAAACTCAGAATACTGGACATAAGAGATGGATTGAAGATGGTTCAAAAATTTTAAAAGAAAGACTCCCTTTTAAGGGACCTGCTCATTTGGCAATAACAATTGGCTCCGCAGGAATGGACTCATTGATTGATGCCATGGGTTTTGAGAAACCACCAGTTGAAATTCCATTTGAAGAAATTGGACTCCCAATAGGAGAAAACCCAAATCACCCAAAAATGATATTGGCTGGTGTTACTAAGGAAGACAAAAATATAATCATAGTAAAAGGGAGAACTCACGAATATGAAATTAGGCCAACCGGAATTGCTACCGAGACATGGGGTATTTTAGGGCCTGCGGAATTATCAACTGGGTATTTGGAAATATTAAATGAGGTAGGAGTTGAAAATATGATCTTGACCAATGCGGCAGGAGGTATAAACCATCCATTACAAAATGGTCAACAAAAACCTTTTTCAGAAAACGATATTCCAATAGTTAGTCTAATAGGATCAGATATTGATTTGGCATATTTAAGCGCTGGTTTTGGGCATTATAAAGGTCATCAAAGCGATTTTTTTTCATTAAAAGATAGCGACGAAGGATTAATGCAAATATTTAGAAATAGTATGACAGCAGTAGGTGAATCAAAGGAAATACCAACGGTTGATTACGGAACAAGTAAATCGACTCCTAATTTTGAAGATCCTAGAATTATCAAGCTAATGGCAGAATTGGGTTGCCAAGTAGTTGGAATGTCTTATTCACCGGAAAAGCAAGTATTGAGCGGGTTGAATAATATTGGCCGGTTTATAGGTATTTCAATAATTACAAATCTTCAAGAATTGACTTATAAAGTCGATAAAGGAGCTGCTCATCAACGACTAATAATATCTGTCGAAGAAATGAGAAACCATCGAGCTCGGGAATTTGAAAAAAAGTATAAAGCAACGGATGAGGAAGTACGAAAAAACAGTAAAAAAGTCGAAAAAAAACTTAGTATGGCGTTAGCTCATCTTGCTAAAAGCATTTAAAGGGTCCATATTTTAAAGTATGAAATCTCAGTTCTTCATTTAGATTAAAGCCGGTAGTAATAAGTTCTACAAGTTCCTCTGTAGTATTCTGCAAGCCACTTGAAAGACTTTCGACTCTATTTGAAAGGCTGTCAATTGCAAGAAGCAATTTTTTTTATTTGTGCGTGCAGTGGAGGCAGGTCTATTTTTATAGCGTTCCAGATCTCCTCTGGATTAATATCGCCAAGATTATTTTTAAAAACTTCTCGGATTGCTTCCATTTCTTTCCATGGAATATTGGAATACTCTTGTTTGATAATTACTGGTACATATTTAGCCGCTTCACTAATTTTTTCAAACCAACGTATAACTACCTTTTTTAATATTTCATTTTTACAAAAATCTTTTTTGGTCTTTTTATTTGTAAAATTTAATATGCAAGCAATAGAGCAGTTTATATCAATAATTCGTTCATTTTTTTCTTTTTTTTTGTGAAATCATATCTGCATTTTAGATAATAATTTTCGATATTTCAACTGGATATCATTCGTGTTTTTTATCCCATTTCTACACCCCAACTCTGTATTTTTGTAGGTTATAAGCGGTTGACAAGATTTAAATTAAGAATTAATAATTAATAGTTACAAATTTATTAAAAATTAATGATTAAATCCAAAGCCAAAGTTTATATTGATGGTGCAAATATATTTTATACTCAAAAACAAATCGGCTGGAATATTGATTGGAAAAAAGTCAAAAAATATTTAGAGAAAAAGTCGGAAATTATCGAAATGCGATATTATACAGGTGTTAAAAAGAATGATATAAAAATGTCAAAATATTTAAATTATTTCGACAAAATAGCTATAACGACTGTGACTAAACCGATAAAAATAATCAAAACGATTAATGGCAATATTTTTAAATCAAACTTTGATGTAGAGATGGCAACTGACGTACTTCTTGATCGAGTACTAGTTGATAAAATTATTCTTTTTACGGGTGATTCTGATTTTAATTATTTAATTAAAAAATTAAAAGACCTTGGAAAATATGTGGTGGTTTATTCGTCCAGAAAAATGTTATCGTGGGAACTTAAGTTAAATGCAAACCAATATTTCTTTTTAGAAGATATTAAGAGTGATATTGAAAGAAAAGATCAAAAAAAACCTCCGTCTTTTGGACGGAGTAGAGTAAAACATAAATAAGTATAATAAAAATATTTTTTTTGTCAAACGATAATTTTTATTTTTATCAAACTTCAACTATAGCCAACAAAATACGTATTTTGGACTGTTAGGACAGGTTCTTATTTTCTTTAAAAAATTATTTATTGCTTGAATTTTCCCTTAGCGGTTTTGCAGCGGTTTGTTTTTAAATAACACTCATATTTACAGGTTGGATCATTTGGGTAAATTTTCGGACATTCGCTTAAAGTCGGAACTGCATAAGGTTCACATTTACCTTCAGGATTTGGGCCGGCAGCCGGAGAGCAGACATACTGAATTGGTGTTGGAGAAAGCGTTGATGTTGGTTTTGGAGTGGTAGAAAGGGTTGGTGTCGGCGGCTTGAAGGTTGGGCTTGGGGTTATTGGAGGTTGACAATAATCCAATGAAACATTTGGACTGGAAACTCCAAAATTGTAAGCGCAGTTGGGACCACAGCCATATTCACAACCAACCATTCTTATATTTGGATCATCACTTCTTTCAAGCTTAGCATAAAGTTTAAAGTAAGGACTACAGTTTTCACCGGTTGTGATATATGGATAAAAAGAATTATTTTTTGGGTCGCAAGGTATTCCTGCTAGTATATTTGTACTTCCCACTGAAAAAACATTTCCGCATTCAGGTAATCTTTCCGGATAACAACCGGTCGAATCATAATATTCTTCAAGGCCACTTTGAACAATATTAACATCCAATTTACGTTTTGCGTCACGGGCTTTTTGGAGTTGAGCGGAAATAGGAATGGCAATAAGTAATAAAATAATTCCTAATACTGATATGACTATCAATAGTTCAATCAAACTTAAAGATTTGACTTCTTTTTTAATTTTCATAAGCCAACGTGGATCCGAGAGGAATTGAACCTCTGACCTTTGCAATGTGAATGCAACGCTCTAGCCAACTGAGCTACGGATCCTCAATAACAATTATACAAAACCCGCTTGTAAAATTTAATCAATTTTTTTACAATGAATCCTTATGAAGATAGTTAAACCAGTTATTGATTTTGTCATGGACATTCTTGAAACGGTTGTTTTTATTGGCTCTCTTTTTATTGTTGTTTATTTATTTATACTCACCCCTAATCAAGTCAAAGGCGCTTCCATGGAAAACACTTTTCGTACAGGCGATTATATTTTAACCAGTCGAATTACATATAAATTTAGAAAGTTAGAACGGGGAGATGTTATAGTTTTTAAATCACCAAAAAACCCTGATGTTGAATATATCAAAAGAATAATTGGTTTACCCGGCGATGTTATTAATATTTCAAACGGCGTAGTTAAAGTTAACGATACGCAGTTACCGGAAAATTATATTGCCGCAACCACTAATCTTTGGGATGGCGGTTGTATTAAGGACAACGTTCCCTACACCGTTTCGGCAGATTATATTTTTGTAATGGGTGACAATAGGCCAAGGTCTTCCGACTCAAGAGAATTTTGTGCCGTCACAATAGACAGTATTATTGGTGATGTATTTTACCGTTATTTCCCTGCTAATGTTATGGGAGTAGTTTCCAATCCTCTGCCAAAATCTATTCGTTAAATTTAGTCTAATAATCGGGCTAGGAAATTTGTTTTGAGTCGTACATACGCCTCGCGTAGTCAGACTACTTTCTTTACTAATCGAAAGAAAATAAGAAAGGAGGTGATCCAACCGCTCCTTCCAGAACGGTTACCTTGTTACGACTTAACCCCCATCGCCGGTAATATCCTCTCCTGATAAATCAAAATTCAGATATCATCGACTTTGTTGGCTTGACGGGCGGTGTGTGCAAGAGGCAAGAACGTATTCACCGCGGCATGACTGATCCGCGATTACTACCAATTCCGTGTTCATGAGGTCGAGTTGCAGACCTCAATCCCCACTGAGGATAAATTTCAGGGATTTGCTCCGAATTACTTCGTGGCAAAACCCGTTGTTCTTATCCATTGTAACATGTGTGTAGCCCAGGGTATAAGGACCATGCTGACTTGACGTCTGCCCCGCCTTCCTTCCCGACTAAGTCGGGACCGTCTCTTGTGACAAATATAACACAAGATAAGGGTTGCGCTCGTTGTCCCACTTAAGGGTACTCCTCACGGAACGAGCTGACGACAGCCATGCAGCACCTGTGCTATCATCCTTACGGATTTCCCACTATTTCTAGCAGAATGTACGATAGCATGTCAAACCCTGGTGAGGTTTTTCGTTTTGTTTCGAATTGAACCACATGTTCCACTGGTTGTGTGCCTCCCCGCCAATTCCTTTGAGTTTCAACCTTGCGGCCGTACTCCCCAGGTGGCTTGCTTAACGGGTTACCTTCGCTACACCCCTCAATCCTTACGGATAGAAGAATGCGGCTAGCAAGCATACGTTTAGGGCTAGGACTACGCAGGTCTCTAATCTGCTTCGCTCCCCTAGCTTTCGTGTCTCAGTGTCAGTCTGCTTTCAGAAACTCGCCTTCGCCACTGGTGTTCCCCAGGGTATCAACGCATTTCACTACTCCTCCCTGAGTTCCAGTTTCTCTAAAGCAAACTCTATTTCGCCAGTTTTCCACCCCTTCCTACGGTTGAGCCGCAGTATTTGAAATGAAACTTGGCGAAACACCTACACTACTTTTTACACCCAGTAAAACCGGATAATGTTTGGGGCCCACGTATTACCGACGCTTCTGGCACGCAGTTAGCGGCCCCTTTCTTATAGAGTACCATCAACCCCGATTAAATCGGGGCTTTTTCCTCTATCACAGTAGTTTACGCTCGTTAGAGCTTATTCCTACACGCGGTGTCGCGCGGTCAGACTTTCGTCCATTGCCGACTATTCCTGATTGCTGCCTCCCGTAGGAGTGGGGGCCGTGTCTCAGTCCCCCTCTGGCTGACCACCTTCTCAGGCCAGCTACTCGTCGTAGACTTGGTAGGCCGTTACCCCACCAACTATCTGATAAGCCACAGGTCCATCCCTTTTCGAGAAGTTAATCTCTTTATCCCTCACCATTTTGGCTTCAAATAAAATAAAAATAAATTTTAAATTTAAATTTACTATTTAACTACAAAATGGTGAGGGAACTATGAAGTATTATCCCACCTTTCGATGGGCTATCCTTCAAAAAGGGGTAAGTCCCTATGTGTTACTCAGCCGTCCGCCACTAGTCCGACTTACGTCGGACACGTTCGACTTGCATATCTCAGGCACACCGCCAACATTCATCCTGAGCCAGGATCAAACTCTTAAAAAAACCCCGACAAAAAACACAAAGCTTTTGTACGGGGAATCCTAACCCGATTATTAAAACTAAATAAAACTAAAATTGGCAAAGAAAAACAACAAATTGTCAAAGAGCTGTGCTAAAATTTTTCAGAGAGTTTTAATTTTATATAAAATATAATCAAATAGCAACCGCTATTTTAGGTAATTAAAATCTTGGAAAAAGCTTCTTCACTCGCAGTTAATTTCATCAAGCCGTTAATTGTTGTGTATTCAAATTTATCACTACAATAGACATTTAACTTAAGCTCTTCTTCAAAAAATTTATCTATCCCGGGAATTCGAGAAAGTCCTCCTGTGAGAATAACCCCCTTTTGCATGACCTCGTCTACGACCTCAGGAGGAGAGCTTTCGATTAATTCTTTAATGCCGTCGATAATTTGATTAAAATTAGATCTTAGAGCCTCATTAACATCAGAGCTTTTTATTTTAACCGACTTCGGCAAACCATTTTCAAGTGACTTGCCTCGGGTCACAACAATTTTTTCCGTATTTTTAAAGTTTAAAATCTCAATTTTTAAATTTTCGCAAGTGGCCTCACCTAAAATTATTCCATATTTTAAATAGACATAATTAAAAATAACTTTGTTCATTTGATCGCCAGCATTTTTTAAGGTTTTCTGGGAAAGAATTCCACTGGAGCCAACGATTGATAATTCAATTAACCCGCCTCCTAGATCAGCAATAAGAGTTGGTTCGTTAGAAAAAATATTTATACCGGAGCCTACTGCCGTTGCCAAAGGCTTTTCCACTAAAAAAACCTGAGACATGCCGATTTTGAGCAAGGCTTCTTTGACGGCTTTTTGTTCAATTTCGGTGGCAATTGTTGGTACAGTCGCAATCCCGATCATCATCGGCTTAATTGTTTTGTTTCCGGAATATAAATAGACAGATTTTTCCAAAAATTTCTGTAATAAAAATACTTCAGCATCAAAATCGGAAATAACTCCACTGACGATCGGTCTGACAACTTTGATAAAATCGGGAGTTTTTCCTAAAATAGTTTTTGCTTCAGTGCCAATAAATGAATAATCTTTAATGCGGCTATTGTAACCTAAAAATGTTGGTTCTCTCAAAATTACCCCTTTATCTTTAATAGCAATTTTTGTGATAGAAGTACCTAAATCAAAATAAATCTCAAAATTAGAAAAAAATGGCAACTTGATTTTCTTTAAAAAATTCGTAATATTAAACATAATGATTGACAAAATTATCCAACTTCTTTATAACGTCCTTTTTTTCATAACTCCATTGATTATGACTAAATCAACTTCGGAACTTTTTGAATTTAATAAAATGCTTTTTATTTATGCCGCTGTGGTTCTGATTGCTTTTTTCTGGCTTTTTAAAATGATTGTTAATAAGAAAATTATACTGAAAAAAACTCCTTTAGATATTCCAATTTTAATATTTTTTTTATCTCAGCTTACATCAACGGTAATTTCTATTGACAGACACGCTTCAATTTTTGGATATTATGGCCGTTTTAACGGTGGTTTACTTTCAACTATAAGTTATATAACGCTTTATTATGCTTTAGTCTCAAACATGATTAATGTCGAAAAATTATTAAAAGTGATTATATTTTCTTCTATTTTAGTAATTTTTTGGGCTGTACCCGGACACTTTGGCTACGACTTAACCTGTCTTTTATTTACAGGTCATTTAAATAATTCTTGTTGGGACAATACTACTTTGGCTTTTAGACCGGAATTACGTGCCTTTTCAACATTAGGACAACCAAACTGGTTAGGAGCATATTTGGCAGTAGCGTTTTTTATCGGGATATATTATCTGGTCAAATATCAAATATCAAATATCAAAAATCAAAAATACATATCAAATATTAAAAATTTTATTTGGCCGATTTATTTATTTCTAAATTTTTCCATGATTTTATTTAGCCGGTCGAGATCAGCAATAGGCGCCGTTATTGTTGGATTAATACTATTCGTCGGTTACTATTCATTCTTTATTAAAACTAACTTTAAAAAAATCCTATTTATTCTATTATTGGTAACTTTGTTGCCGATTATTTTTTTCAAGACAGGAGAAGACAAGGTAGATAGAATTCTTAATTTTCAATTTTCAATTTTCAATTTTCAAAACAAGTCACCAGTCACTAACAATAATTCTCCAATCTCTTCCTCAAATGTTACTGAATCCTTTGATATTCGTAAAATTGTCTGGGAGGGGGCTTGGAAATTGGCGTTGAAATATCCAATATTTGGTACGGGTGTAGAAACATTTGCTTATAGTTATAACCTTGTTCGACCACTCACTCACAACCTAACTAGTGAGTGGGATTATGTCTACAACAAAGCTCACAATGAATATTTTAACTATTTAGCAACTACGGGTTTTGTTGGTGTTTTAAGTTATTTACTATTAATATTTTGGTTTATTATTTATTTATTAAAAAAATTACGAATTACGAATTACGAATTAGAAAACCGTAAATCCGTAATCCGCAATTCGTCATCAAACAATAATCAAATTATTTACGTAGGATTGATAATTGCATGGTTAACTATCTTAATAACCAACTTCTTCGGCTTCTCAACAACTACAGTTCAGTTATTTTTTTATCTGATTCCGGCATTAATCATCGCGGAGAGCCGTCAACAAACAGAAACTACAAAATTTGAAAAAGTAAATACTTATCAATGGTTAGTTATTTTTGTTTTGATTGCTGTCACAATCTATCTTTTATTTTCCATTGCCATCTACTATTTAGCCGATGTCAATTATTCATACGGTTTAAAATATTCTAAGGTTAATGATCAACAAAAAGCGGCCGGTTATTTTGAAAAAGCTTTAAAATTGAGAATAGAACCAGTTTACATGGATCGATTTTCTTCATCCTTAGCCTATCTTTCGGCTGTTGCAAGTATGCAAAAGCAAACCGAACTAGCAAAACAAATAACTAATTTGTCAGACACATATAATAGAAAAATGATTAAGGATTACCCAAAAAATGTTTTTTATTGGAAGACGAGAGCAAAGAATATGTACTATTTTTATCAGGTGACTGGTAATAAAAATGAACTGCTGCAAGGAATTGAAGCTTTAAAGACGGCCAGAAATCTTTATCCAACCGATCCTAAGATTCCTTATACTCTGGCACTTTATTATACGACTCTTTATGACACGACTGAAAATAATCTTGATAAACAAAACTGGCAAAAATTATCTCTTTCGGAGATTGACAAAACCATTAACCTCAAATCCAACTACCGCGAAGCCTATCTATTTAAAGGCCAGCTATTAAAAAAGTATGGAAAAATTGAAGAAGCGAAAAAAGTATTTAAATATATGCTAAAAAACTTTGATAAAAATGACCAGGAAGTTATAAAAGAATTGCAATAACGACGTCATTCCCGCGGAGGCGGGAATCCAAGCTAAATATTCATCAATGTTTTTAAGATGCGATTATCGACTGGATCCCCTTCTTCAAGGGGATGACACGATATAAGATTTAATATTTTTTTAGGGTGATATATTCGTACTCGAAATCCCCCAAATACAGTCAACATCAGCAGTATCAGTAGAATTTCTACATTGACCACAACTTAATGTTGATCCGGAAGATACATATCCAAGTCTTTGCAAATTATTTTCTAAACAGGCGAATAGTTTATAATCTGTGCCGTTGGATGAAAGATACTGATAGATTTTGCCCGATATTGGATCATTAGGAAGATTCTGCATATAAACTTTTCCACTATCAGGATCTGTTAACGAAGTTCCAAAAGTTAGATCAGCTGTGAGAGGATAGATTCTTTTATCTTCGTAATACATCTCAAGTGCCCGCTGTGTTTGTTCCAAATCAGCTTTACGCTTGGCATCCCGGCCTTTTTTTAAGGAAGTAAAGAAATTACCAGTTATTAAAGCCGCCATAACTCCAAGAATTATTATCACTATAAGAAGCTCAATTAACGTGAAGGCTTTTTTATTCATTATTTTACACACCAGTAGCATGTTTTTTGCGTTGGATCTGCTGCGGCACATGTGTCAATGCCACTTACGGTATATTTTGTATTTGCATCACTGATAAATGATTTGGCGGTCGGTTTATAACAAACCGAAACTGTAGCATCTACATTAACACCTGTGACAAAAATTTTTGCCAAAGTGCCCGAGCCAGCAAGAGCTTCAAAATCAGTTTTTAATTCACCTGTAACGATAATAGGATTAATCATAGTTGTTACAAGACCAGTAAGTGCGCTCCCGTTAGGTTCTGTACCACAGGTGGACGCATCAGTACACCAAGGCATATAATTTTTTATTGCGTAATAACGAATAACAGACCCGTGAACTTCTGACACAGTATTTCTTACTCCGGTATCAGTTCCCTTTTTTAGTTGTTCAAAAGGATCAAGCGCGGCAAGTAATCCTACAGCAAGAGCCCCAAGAAGTGCAATGACGATTAAAAGCTCAATGAGTGTGAAACCCAACTTAAATTTTTTCATATAATTTAAATATAATGGATTTCTTTTCCATTTGTCAAGGGGTATTTTGTATGTATTACACCAAAATGATAATGTCATAGTTAACAAGATGAAAATGTCATACCCCCATCAAGGTTAAAGGGTACTATTAACGCTCAGCTTTAATAGTTATCTTTTACCCAATATGAAGGAGAGAATTATGACAACGATTGAACGGTTACGATTAACAGTTATTGAAGATTTGACAGACGGACTGATAAATGGCACAACCGCCGCCACAAGATTAAACTTATCAATTCGCCATGTTAAAAGATTGAAGGCTATTTTTGTAGAGAATGGTCATGATGGTTTAATCCATGGTTCCAGGGGAAAGACCGGAGTCAGAAAAATTAATATTAATTTAGAAAACAATATTGTGAAAATTATTAATGATAAATATCATGATTTTGGACCATTAATGTCGTCTGAAAAATTACATGAATTTCACGGAATATCATTAAGTAGTGAAACCATAAGAGCTATTATGATAAGAAATCATATTTGGAAATCAAAAAAGAAAAAACGTAGCAAATATTTTAGTTGGAGGGAAAGACGATCTTCTTACGGGGAACTCCAACAGTTTGATGGTAGTTACCACAACTGGTTTGAGGGAAGGAATCCTCTTCTTCCTGAAGTTTGTTTACTTGCTTCAATTGATGACGCCACGGGTCGGATAACACATGCTAAATTTGATCATAATGAATCTATAGAGGCATCATTTTCATTTTGGTGGGAATACATAATTAAAAATGGAATTCCTGGAGAAATATATCTTGATAAATTTTCTACCTACAAGATAAATCACCCAATGGCAGTTGATAACACAGAACTGATGACTCAGTTTAAGCGAGCGATGAACGAGTTGGGAGTTACCTTAATATCTGCAAACACTCCACAGGCTAAGGGAAGAATTGAAAGATTATTTAAAACTCTCCAAGATCGATTGGTTAAAGAAATGAGACTGGCCAATATTAATAATATTGAAGATGCCAATATCTTTTTAAAAGATAAATTTGTTCCCTGGTTTAACTCTCGATATGCCGTTGTAGCAAAATCAAACAACAACTGTCATCGTGTCTTAGATGTTTCAACCACAACAAAACTTAATGGAGTCTTTTCAAAACATTACACTCGAGGAATCAATAATGACTTTACTGTTCAATACAAAACAAAATGGTATCAACTAAAGCAAATTCAACCATTAACCGTCTACAAAACAGATAAAGTATTAATTGAGGAAAGGCTTAACAATACAATCGAAATTAAATACAAAGACCGTTATCTAAATTTCTTTGAGTTGCCAGAAAAACCATTAAAAGTTAATCCGTCACCTATTGTTTTAACAGAACACAAATCAAACTGGCGACCACCGGCGGATCATCCTTGGAGACAGTTTAGTTACGCATGAGTTACAAATTTAGTGGTATGACATTTTCATTTTGGTTTGACAGGGGTATTTTGTATGTTATTATTTACTGAGTTATTATTTTGATCATTGATTTAATATTTGATATTTAATCTTTGATATTTGATATTTTTATATGGCTCCCCTACCAAAGCGTAAACACTCAACCCAAAGAAAAGGCAAAAGAATGGCAGAGAGAGTCAGATCTTTTTCTAAGTTGGTCAAATGTGTAAACTGCGGCAAAACAAAGCTGCCACACAAGACTTGTAAGTACTGTAACAAATAAAATGGATCCACGACACGAGCTTCGAATCAAAATTATCCAACAGCTTTTTGCACTAAGTTTTTCTAAAGGTAAAGTATCTGCTAAAAATAGTAAGACAAAAGAAGTCCTAAAAAATCAGATTGCCATAAACGAATTAATTAAGAAACATGCTCCAAAATACCCTCTAGATAAGATTGCTAAAGTAGATCTTGCAATCCTGCAATTGGCAGTCTTTGAATTATTATTTGAAAAAAAAGAGCCTCCAAAAGTAGTTATTGATGAAGCAATAGAATTATCTAAGGAATTAGGAAGTGATAAGACGTTCGGATTTGTTAATGCAGTTTTGGGGAAAATATATGGACAATAAATACTTTAACTTAGAAACAAAGATAGATATAAAATTTAAAAATAGAGATCTTCTTAATAACGTCTTTATTCACCGCTCCTATCTCAATGAACATAAAAATACTAGCATTAAGTCAAATGAGCGTCTTGAGTTTCTTGGTGATAGCGTTTTGTCACTCATTACTTCTGTTTATCTTTTTAAAAAATACCCTGATTTAAAAGAAGGAGATTATACCGAGATAAAATCCGCAATCGTTAAAATGGAAAGCTTAGCTGAAGCCTCAAAAAAAATAAAACTAAATAATTATCTTCTTCTTTCACGAGGCGAAGAAAGAGGAGCCGGCCGTACAAATAACAATATTATGGCCGATTGTTTTGAAGCTCTTATTGCCGCTATATTTCTAGATAAAAGTTTTGAAATGGCGTATACTTTTGTTGTTGACTTTTTATTTAAAGACAAACTTGACTATTTACTAAAAAACAATCTCTATCTATCATCCAAAAGTAAATTACAGGAAATAATACAAAGTAAATATAAAAAAACACCTGTTTATAAAGTACTTGATGAAAAAGGCCCGGAACACAAAAGAATATTTAAGATTGGAGTATATTTTAATAATAAATTACTTGGAGAAGGAACCGCGCCTTCGAAAAAAGAGGCTGAAGAAGAAGCGGCTAAGGAAGCACTGGAAACAAAATTTTAAATCATAAATATCAAATCACAAATAAATATCAAATAATAAATATTAAATCTCAAACTCTAAAATACTAATATTTTTTAGAATTTTGATGTTATAATTTATTTGGAACTTGGTATTTAGAATTTAGAATTTTTGTTTTTATGGCAGTAGCATTAAAACTTTATCGTCAAGGAAAAAAAGGAAGCCCCTCTTACCGAATCGTGGCTGTAAATAAACACTACAAGGCTGATGGAAAATATATTGAAGAGGTCGGTTTTTATGATCCAATGACTAACCCGGTCGTTTTAAATATTAAAAAAGACCGTTTCGATTATTGGATGAGAGTAGGAGCACAAGTATCAGAAGGACTTCAGAAGCTACTTAAAAACAAGAAATAAGTTCGTCAAGTTATAAAGTTTGTCAAGTTTATCAAGAAAAACAGTCTTTATCTTTATAACTTTATAAACTTGAAACTTGATAGACTGGTTTATCAGAATGGGTTGCTCTTCTTCGGATAGTTTAAATCAGGACCGTTAGTTTCTGCATTGCTCTCAAAACTAAAGTTTACTTTAGCCTTAAGGGTTTCTAATTCTTTGTAAATATTACTATCTGGCGGCTTTTCTAATTTATTAGCAACGACTGTCTTTTTATTATAAAAAGTTAGATCGATTATTATTGAACCTGAAAAATTTGGATCAAGTTGGACTTTGTCAGAAGTAATCAGACGGCCACCAGAAAAATTATAATCTTTTAAAAAATTGATTAAGGATTGGCTGTCTCCAACACCGGTAACGTTAATTCGTAATTTTTCGGAAGTAGATGCTTTAACGTTGACAGTATAACTAGTAATTATGAAATTAGATTTTTGGGAAAGATTTTCTAATGCATAAATAATTGAGAAGTAATCTTCAGCATTTGGAATTAATGTATTTAAAAATTTTATATCCTCATCTAATTTCTCTGATTTAGGAATAGAACTATTCATAAGAGTGACCTTATTCATTAATTGAGTATTTTCCAACTCTAAGGAAGAAATTTTTGTTTTGTAGTTGATAATTTCAGTTATGCCTATTTTTACAGTTATAATTATAAATATGAAAATAAAGACATTGCCAATAATATAATAGATATTTTCCTTAACCAATCGTTTGATAAATGGTTTAATTTTATTTTTCATATTTCATAATATTTTTAACCGGTGCAAATTTACCAATAAAACCTAACTCATAATTTTCATTTTTATCTTTATCACCTACAATAACAAGATTTTTCAAGGAAATATTTTCAAAGTTACTTAAAAAAATTTCAGACTCTGCAAATTTTAAAAAGTCCATCATTTTTTCAAAAGTTGAAAAAGTAATTGTAAAAGAAGTATTGCGCGTCTTATCAACAGCCAAAGATTTCAATTTAGCAGATTCGCTGCTATTTTTAATAGAATCAGAAAGTATTTCAAAGTAAGTAACGGAGGAAGCATCATCCTTTAAGAAATTTTTTAAATCTAAATATTTTTTTTCAATATAGTTGATTTTGGCCTCATCTTCTCTTCTGTTAGTTAACAGTTGCAGATAAGTTTTTTTTTGCAAATTCATTTTTTCATAAATATTGAATTTATTTTTTATGGAAATATAAAAATAAGCAAATACAATCGCCAAAATAACAGTTAATATTGTAGCCGTTAACTTTAAACGCTCAAAGAGATTTTCATATTTCTGATAATCTTCCCTATTGATAAGCAGATTTATATTATTTTTTTTCATTGCATGGTTTAATTTTCTAAAATACTTATTTGTCATCCCCGTGAAGACGGGGATCCAGGAACGCTTGGCTTGCTATCTTAAATTTCCACCAATTCCTGGTATAAACAAGGGCAATTCATTTTTATAAGTTTCAACTAACTGTGACTTTTTAATCATAAAATAAGGGTTAAAAATATCAACAGGAAAGGATAGTTCCTTGCTCAAACTGGTTATTAGAGAAGGAAATAAAAATATTTTATTAGTAAATAAAATCGAAAAAGATGTGTATTTTGATGTAAAATTTTTTAACTCGTTAGCTAATTCATTGACTAAGGGTTCAACAATTTTTTCAATTGGATAAGGAGAAGAGTTTTTTTCATCATAACTTTTAAGTATTTCTTCAGTTTTTTTGATGTCTGTGTCCATATTAATCTGAGCTTCCTTCAAAAATAAATTATAACCAATCGAGAGATGGTGGCTTTCTCTGATAACTAATTGTTCCGGTAAAAAATATGCCAAAGAGGAAGAGTTTGTATCAAAATTAACAACCAAGATTCCGTGGTCAAGACTAATCTTGTATTGATTAAGAGTACTTTTATTAAATTTATTAATAAATCTGCTGTTACTGCTTAGTTCATTTTCTACTGATTCAGGATTGAGTCCCGCTAGCTCAGCTGTCGTTTGTATCTTCTCGATAACTTTTTTTGGGGCGGCAACAATAAGAAGTAAAACTTTTTTTTCTTTTTGATTCTCTTCAATTACTTCAATGTCAATGTTAGTTTCTTCAATTGGCATAGGGATAAATTGATCAGCCTGGTATTTAATTGCTGTAATAAGCTCCTTTTCGTTAAGAAGAGGCATCGAGACAATCTGATTATAAGTGAGTGAGTCCGGGATAATTAAATTAACGTTCTTTTTAGTGATATTGAGAGTTTCTACCAGTTTTTTTATTTGAGTAACTTCAGCTTCAACAATTTTTTCTAGGTTGCTGGTATAAAAAGATTCCGGAGTTTCTGTTTTACCCAAGGCCGTTACATCAAGAAACTCCCCATTCGCTTTCGCGTCAACTACCTTGGTAAATTTTTCGTCAATATCCAAAGTAAAACTATTGTCAGACATAGTTTTAATATAAAGTATTAAGCATCAAGTATCAAGCAGAGTTACTGCACCTCTCTCCATTGATAGTCAGCCGTACTTAAGTAAGGAAGTAAGTTGATATATTTAGTCTGATCAAATTTAATAAACAACGACGGTTTTCCGGTTGCGGCCCATTTACGATTATTGACAAGCGATGTCTGGGCGATCAGATTGCCGACTATTTTCAATCCTTGAGTGGCATTGGTGCCGGTTGAGATGGTATTTCCAATAAATATTCCCGTCGCTTCGGTAAGATTGCTGCTAAAATTTATGGTTGGGGCGATGATGGCGGCCGTCCCCACCGGGGTAAAGACAGTAGCCGGAGCTACTCTTATCACCGTCACCGTTCCGGTTGAGATTAGAACAATATTACCGGCTGTATTAAAGGGAGAGGAGTCGGAATCAATCGAAATATCTCCATTATAGACATATATTCCTGATCCGGTAATCTCACCTAGATCAGTAATTACTTTGTATTCTTTACGGGCTTTGATATAGGAGAGAAACAAAGCGGGGGTCATGGAGTAGGCAGGAGTATAGATGGCTTTATATTCTGGGTTGCCGGTCTTTGCGGTCGGATTAATATTAGAAATATTAATACTTATTGCCGGTGCTGCAACTATGCCAGCTACACCAACGATAAAATATTGTTCTGTAGTATCATCAGCATCATAGGGATCAGGGACTAAAGAAATCATATTGAACAGATTTTTTGCTGAGATAAATGATGAGTCTTTGAGTTTTATCCATGGCCCGCAAGCTGAGGTATTACAGTTTTGAGTCTGCGGTGTTCCACATTGATTTGTCCGGCTCTGTGTCCCTGTCCCACAGTTTACGGTACAGGTACTCCAGGCAGTCCAGACATTGGGGTCGTTGACTGTACAAGCTTGAGTTTGTCCCGTCCCACAGGCATTAGTCCTTGTCTGCGTCCCCGGGCCGCAACTTGCGCTGCAAGCGCCCCAAACTCCCCAGTCATTGGGATCACATGTTGCTTTGCAGGCGTAGGTAGTCCAAGTGGATTTTGCGCAAAATTCTGGTGTCTCCTCACAATCTCTACACATTTTATCAGGGTTATTACGTGTCGGGCAATTATACCAATCGCCACACGTTCTTTTTCCCCCACCAGTTTGACAACAACCCTCTTCCCGTTGTGCATTACCCGGTATATAAACTACATCCTTTGTTGGTAATCCGCACATGCTGTCAATAGGTTGTGTGTAATCAACTACATATCCCGCCCCACAACTTGGACCATATACCTTATCCGCTTCTCTCCCTTTATTATGCACGGCAAAGCCAGCTGCAAAATAGGTGTTTGTATTGTCAACGGTCATGTTGTAGACATATGATTCTCTGTCAACCCTTGTTTTTTGGGTTATCTCCTTTGCGGTCAACTGACCGTTCTCCAGGACGTATACCGTATCACCTATTTTAAGTTCTTCAACGATCTTGAATTGATTGGATCCTATGTAGAAGGGATGGTTGTATGTCACTTTAACCATATATTTTCCTGCCTCAAGAGTGTAGTAGTACGGTTTGGGGTACTTGAAAATCCTAATTACTTTGGAATAGCCAATTGTCTCATCTTTAAAAGATAACACCTCATCTCCCGCCTTAATATCCTCTATCTTTTTATCTCCTATTAAAGTCTTAACAAGCGTACCGGGGAGGAAGGAAGCTGTGGGAACGAGACAACCTGTACACGTACATTCCGGTGGAGTTAAACTAGCCGCATTGCTACATCCTGTACAATTGGGACAGTTACAAGGGCTGGCAGGGAGACTACAATCAATTGCATGCACGTTCGTACCTCCCACAAAAACAAAAACAACGAACAATAATATTATTGATATAATTGATATAACTTTGAATCTGCACATATAAAATAATATTCATTACTCCCACGAAGTCTCTAAAATAAAAAACAATATTGATTTATTATACAATAAAAACAAAAAAACATTTTGTATAAAGTCAAAAAAGCACACAAACCTTTAGTATGAATTTTTATTAGTTCGTTAGATCATACTTAATACCAGAGGAAAAAAATAAAGTTATGATAACCAGAAGTTATTAGAATCAAACAAATTAGAAATTACTATTTTTTTGGTGTGTATAATTTTATTTTAACAGCTTTACTACCATAACACGCTTGACCAATAGTCTCATCGTAGTCATAAACTTCACCGGTCCAACCTTCTATTTCACCCGGCAAATCTTGAGGTCGGTCAGCTAAGTTATACATACCTGGACCAAAACGTAGTTCACCAGTTTTTTCAAGGTCTCTAAAAGTTAAACCTGGAGTATCCACACAACCATTTTTTTCACTTCCTCTTAATAATGTAGTTATGGTTAAAAAAAGAAATCCCAATTTAAAAAACGTTTTTATCATTTTATTTTTATTATCTTTACTTTGGGGTTTAACAACTTTATTTTCCATAATTAGACTTATAATAACATACTATATTTTAAATGTCAAATTTTTTCCCGTTTACTTTTTTCGTTTATTTTTCTGTTCATCTACTTATATCTTTTCTGTATATGGTATTAGATATAATTTTATACATCTTTAATTTGCAACGAAAAGGACAAAATATTAAATCAAATATTAATTCAGAACTGTAATTTCAAAGCCTTTGTAAAGATCTGCTTTAAAATCATAAATACTAATTATTTTAATAATTTGATCTATTTTTAAGTCTTTATAAGAAATAATTTTACCTTCAGAATCTATTACCTTTGTTTTACTCAATATATTATTGTCAAAGGAAATAACAAATAGGTCTTTTACTCCCTTAACATCTCTTTCAACTTTCAAATAAAATTCTTTACTAACTTCGGGAGTTATAGCAACTTTTACCGTATTAACTTCGACTATCTTCCCCTGAAATTCTTGTTTTATGGGAGACGGGGTGAAAGAAACGGGAGTTGGGGCAAGAGTTGGGGCAAGAGTTGGGATAACTTTGGTGGCGATCTTTTTGTTTGGAACGATGTAGAAGAAATAAGTCAGTTCGCCGATGAGGGCCAGGAGAAGGATGACGAATGCTATCTTCAAGATTGAATTAATATTTGAATTATCTGAAACAGGTTCCACGAGATAAGAGTACAAAGAATGGGATAGGAATTCAAGAGGGAATAAATAGCAAATTAACCTAATTTCTAAAGGTCTAGACTAGCACTCAATACTCGATTTATGCCAAAAATAGAGTTATTTTCGGCTAGGTTCCTTTTTCCAAAAAGCAATATACATCAAGAGAAAAATAATCATGAACAAAGCACTGACCAACTGGAAAACTCCGCTGGCTTTAAAGAAATCAAAATTATTCATATTTATTCTTTAAAATAGTAATTGATAAAACCAAATAAATTATAGCAAAGATTAGATAATTAAAAATTGCTAAATAAAAGTCAATATGATTTTGAGTCTTGAATCCAGGAGTGAGAGTTGCGGCAAAAAAACATGAAGCAGAGAGATTAACAAAAAAATCTGATAATTTTTCGCTGATTAAATTAGGAAAAATATACATATTTACATTATCAATCAGTCTGAATATTAAGTCAATCGCTTATAACCTACAAAAGTGGTATTTTAGATTGTTATGAAAGTAAATAAATGTCGATAGATACTCGGAATTATTAGCCTCGCCTATTCCCGACGGCCGTTTCAAATAGGTAAACAAAGTAGATATTTACTGATTTCTCAATTTAATTCTTGTTTGATAATGAAGTAAGGCGGTTTCTTCCGGACGTGTTTGGTTGCAGGCAACATCGTTGCAATATTCAATGTTAAAGCTCAAAGAAATTGATGGCTGCGAATACATATATGTTCTTGAACAGGATATAGAAAAAGAGCTTATCCGAGTCTTTGACGAAGTTAAATTAATTGAGGCTAAACTTGCTGAAGAAGAAGCAATTGTATTACCATTTACTAAGTAGCCAAACCATAATTCATTCTTGTTTAGAAAGTAAAGCCCCGATGTTGAGGAATAGGAAGTTGAATCACTTGCACATTTTTTATTTGTGGCATCCGGGGGAATTGGGGAAGTGCTGCTAAGAATTGTAACAGCTTCATTTTTTATAGTATTTTCAATAAGGCTAATAATATAATCCCCCTCTTTTTTAACGGTATTCAAGCGATAATTTTTTGTTTGTTGTTGAAGCAAAACAAAAAAAATTGCAAATATTACCGGCAAAGTCAATCCAATTACAGCGACGACCACAATTGTTTCAATTAAGGTAAATCCCCTCTTCATAATGATGAAATAAATAAATAATTAAATAGTCAAATAAATAATAAAATAATCAAATGTATTAATTAAAACATTTAATCATTTAAACATTTATTTGCTTATTTGTTTATTTAATTATTTTGTTTTTATGGTTATTCCCATAAATTTAAAACCGATTTTAAAATAACTTTTTGTACTATACCATTTTCCAGCCAACTAACCGTTAACTCAGTAGTGACTTTGTTAACGGGACTACCGCTATTTGTTATTAACAGATCTCTTTTAAAAAAGGCGGGTGTGCCTAAAGAATATGAACCACATAAACCACTGGTCCAGCTTAGAGTATTTAGGCAATAGTTGGTTCCTGTATGAGTCGTAAATACTTGCCAATCGTCTTCTTTTTCTTGTTTAACCCATTCCATACCCTCTTCTGCATATCGCGTTGCTAGAATTTTATGTTCTTGAATTTTTAAATTTCTTAAATTAAAAGTCGTTACAGTTAGAGCGGTCACAAAAAATAGAGAAAGAATTGTAACAAAAACCAATACCTCAACAAGAGAGAAACCTTTTTTAAAAACCATCATATATTTTAAATTTAACAACCAACAAGAGTTTCATTTAACTCAACGATACCAATTGGTGAAACAGAAATATCAATGCATTGATTTGTACCGCTAATTGCGGAATTTTTTAATCTAATCGATCCGACGGTTAAATTAACACCAGACATTAATGGTGTAAAAATGAGATTAGTTGAAGAAGCTGGTGAAACTATAGTATTATTCGTATTTAATGTATAGGTATTAATATTGGTTGTACAGACTGAATCACAACAATATTTTAGTGAGTAGCTTCCTGGTGGACTTAACGTTATTTGATAACCAGTAAAATCAGTGCAAAAAGTTTTTGGGGCACCTGGTGTGGGTATGAGATCAGCAGAAAGAGCCTTTTTTTTAGCTAGTTCAAGGACATCAATTAATTTTTTTGCCTCATTTCTTAATTTTAATTGGCCTGAATAATCATTGTATCTGGGCAGGACAAGGCCAAGAAAAATTATGCTTATTGAGATGACAACTATTAATTCGATTAATGTAAAAGACTTTTTCATTTTTATTTTTGTCCATAAGGTCCTAAACAATAACTACAGTTCCCGCCACATTGCCCAGCAACACAGGTTGTACCTCCACCTTCAAGATAAGAACCTAAAGTATAGTCAGAAGCTGTTGCAGTATAATAATAAGTATATGTTGGATTTTTAGGATCGGTCGGAACGGTTTGTATATAAATTGTTGGTGCGGTCAACTGTGATAAACCAGTTATTGGGTAAGTGTCATTATTTGATCGGTACATTTCTAAGGCCGAGCTAATTTGTCCTAAATCAGCTTTTCTTTTAGCATCACGTGATTGTTTTAGAAAAGTAGAATAAGTGACTGTGGTCGCAGCCGTGAGAAGAACAATAATAGTGGCAACGACAAGAATTTCTACTAATGTAAAACTTTTTTTCACTTTATGAACTTTATAAACTTTATAACTTTATAAACTTATTTATTGTTGATTACTGACTGAAAAATTAGTGGTTGATGTTTCTAAATCAGCCGTAATAGTATAGACTGAAGTTGATGTTGTATAAGTATATATATACGTGCCAGTGTTTAGAGGGTCGGTTAAAGTAAACGTAATACTAGTGTTTGGCGCAGGACAGGTGGCCGTGATTGTTCCGGTTCCGGAAATGGTTGGGTACGCAAAACTGTTAACCGAATAACACTGCTCCATCACCTGCTGGGCTGCTTTAAGGTCTCCTTGTCTCTTAGCGTCGCGGGCTTTTTTTTGGACAGTTGAATAAGAAGCAAATCCCATACTAACCAATATGGCAATGATGCCGATGACTACGAGCATCTCTAGGAGAGTAAATGATTTTTTCATAATTACTTTATAAACTTTATAACTTTACAAACTTTATGAACTATTTTCATGGTTGATTAACTATATAACATTTTTTTGGGGAAGCGCAAGTAAATCCACCGATGACTGGGCAGGTCGCTCCATCAGGATCGGCGATATTTTCAAGGCAGGCAACAACACTGTATGTAAGAGTATCAGTATAAACGTACGCATAAGCTGTTCCTAGTGGATCCGCTGGAAAATTGTTCATATATATATTGCCTGAGCAATCTGCTCCACTTGACCAACAAACGTTAATAGTTGGCAAAGCTAGAGGAATAGCTGTTGGTGTTTGATCTTGTTTATAAAGTTCAAACGCTTTTTGAATCTGCCTTAAATCCGATTTTCTTTGAGAATCACGAGCCCGTTCACGAGCGGCCATAAAATTTGGCAAAAATAAGGCAGAAAGGCTGCCGATGATGGCGATGACGACGAGAAGCTCAATGAGCGTAAAACCGTGTTTCATAAACTAGTTTATCAAGTTATAAAGTTATAAAGTTCATCAAGAAATAAATTTTATCTTGAAAAACTTGATTAACTTGACAAACTTGATGAACTTATTTCATCCTATACGTTTTCCAAATAAATATCAATACCTGATCTACTGTTAACTGTGGATTAAGATTATTATTTTCCAAAAGTGCTTCAAGACGAAGAACTTCTTTTATGATAATAGGAGAATTTTTGTCAGATTCCAATTTTTCCCGAAAAAACATAATGATTTGATACAAAATATTGATGGCCGATTCCTTGTCCGTGATTTTGAACGGTAATAATGATATTTTCGTTTCATCAAAAACAAATTTATTAACATTTCCTCGTTTTTCGTCTTCCTGCAATTTGACAATTTTAACCCTGGAAACAATTGTTGGCAATAAATTATTTTTATTATCAGTACTCAAAATAAACTGAACGTTGGAGGGCGGTTCTTCAAGAAGTTTTAGAAATGAATTTTGAGCTGGAATTGAAGAAAGATGAAAATTCTCAAGATAATAAATCCGAGTCTGGGGGTTAAATATCTTCGCTTCTTTTTTTAAATTTTTAATATCGTCAATTGAATATTCCTTAGTCAAAGGGATAATTTCGAAGAAGAGAGAACCTACTTTAAGATCATCGATATATTTTTTGACTAATTTTGAGTCTTTAGAAAGGATGAGTAGAGGAATCATAAAATCTTAAAAATCAAAGTGGCTCTGCTGTCATTCCCGCGGAGGCGGGAATCCAGACTAAAATCACCTTTTAAAATGTAATTATCGACTGGATCCCCGTCTTCACGGGGATGACAATCTATCTTACTTGAATTCTATTATAACAATAATGTATATTTAAATTAATGAACATTTCCCCAAAAAAGTTACTTGATCAATTGGTAAAAAATCAGCAAATTACAGAATCTGAAGCCAGTCAGTACGAAGTTGTCAGTTTGCAAAAAGATGTTTCCATTATCGACTATTTATATAAGTACACAAATCTTCAAAGAATTGAAATTGTAAAAGCGCAGGCTGAGATCGAAAAAATTGCCTATGTTGATTTGGAAAAAACACCGATTGATTCTCAAGCAGTCGGTTTGGTTTCAGAGTCAATTTCAAGACGTTATAAAATTATTCCTTATCTATTTGACTCAATAAATTCGACTATTTCTATTGCAACTGAAGATCCGTTTGATCGCTCAATTATTGATTTCCTAGAAAAAAAAACCGGTAAAAAAATAATTTTATCTTTAGCGGATAAAGAACAAATCGTTAAGATGATCGACCTTTCTTTTAGTCAGGGCCTATCTCCAGAAGTACGTGATGCGCTAAAAGAATATTCACCTGACCTTCATAAAGAAATTAACAATAGTAATGTTCAATTACAGCAGGCTCCGATTGCAAAAATCGTCTCCACAATCCTAGAATTTTCCGTTAAAGGGCGTGCTTCAGATATTCATATTGAGCCAGAAGAAGGTAGAACCAAAGTCCGTTATCGAATAGATGGTATTCTTCAAGAAAAATTATCTTTACCTAGAACGATTCATGAAGCTCTAATATCCCGTATAAAAATTTTAGGTGAAATGAAAATAGATGAAAAAAGGATTCCCCAAGATGGTCGTTTTACTTATAAATCGGCCAAAGATGAGGTGGATCTTCGTGTTTCAACCTTACCAACAGTCTTTGGAGAAAAGGTCGTTATGCGATTACTAAAAAAAACTGGCGGTATCCCTTCATTGACGGACTTGGGTTTTGGCGGACCGCAGTTGAAGGAACTTGAAGAGGCGATTGCCAAACCTTATGGAATTATTTTAATTACCGGCCCAACCGGAAGTGGAAAGACAACAACTTTGTACTCAATTTTATCAAGGTTGAATAAACCTACCGTCAATATCGTGACACTGGAGGATCCTGTAGAGTATCAAATCGCCGGTATTAACCAAGTTCAGATTAACGTTCAGGCTGGTTTGACATTTGCAACCGGTCTAAGAGCGTTTTTACGCCAGGACCCAAATATTATACTGGTCGGAGAGATTCGAGATAAGGAAACGACTCAACTGGCAATTCAAGCAGCCTTAACCGGTCATTTAGTTTTTTCGACTTTGCACACAAATGATGCCGCAACTGCTATTCCCCGTTTAATTGATTTAGGCGCAGAATCTTTTTTAATTGCGTCTGTTCTAACCGCAATTTTAGGTCAAAGAATTTCTCGAAAAATTTGTCCTTATTGTAAAGCTTCCTACCCTGCATCGGCCGAAGTAACGGCTAATATTAAATCGGTTTTGGGACCGCTTTTTCCCAAAAAATTTGAATCAACTCCAGTATTATTAAGTAAAGGAAAAGGTTGCCAGGAATGTAATCAAACCGGATATCTAGGCAGAATTGCGATTTTTGAAATTCTTAAAGTTACAACGGCTATTAATCAGCATATAATACATCAGGATCCCGCTGAGGTAATTGAAAAAACGGCAAAAAAAGAAGGATTTGTTAAAATGATAGAAGATGGGTTTTTAAAAGTTCTTGATGGAGTGACGACGATGGAGGAAGTGTTACGGGTGGCCGAAACCTAAATCAGTTCATCAAGTTATAAAGTTCATCAAGTTTATCAAGAAAAATATGTTTTCCCTTTATAACTTTATAAACTTGAAACTTGATAAACTCATATATGGATTTAACTAAACTATTACAACTAACAATTGATAAAAAGGCATCTGATCTTCATATGGTGCCAGGTTACTTTCCAACTATAAGAGTGAATGGAGAAATATTTCAATTAACGACTCTGGAAATTGTAATACCCGAAAATCTCGAAAAAATGCTAATTTCTATCTTGAATCAAGAGCAAAAAGAAATTTTATTGGCAAATCGAGAAATAGATTTAGCCTATAAACTATCAGACGCCCGTTTTAGAGTGAATCTTTATTATGCGCAAAATTTTCTTTGTGGAAGTTTTCGCTATATTCAAGCAAGAATAAGTACTTTAGAAGAACTATCTCTTCCTGCTCTCTTGCATCAATGTACCGATTTACGTCAAGGACTAATTTTATTGACAGGTCCAACCGGTGAGGGAAAGTCAACTACTTTGGCTTCCCTAGTCAATGAGATTAATCAAAAATACGCTAAACACATTATTACTATTGAGGACCCAATTGAATATATCTATCCAAAATATAAATCAATAATTTCCCAAAGAGAGCTTCATCAGGATACTCATTCCTGGACAGTAGCTTTGAAGTCGGCGCTACGTGAAGATCCGGACGTAATATTGGTTGGTGAAATGCGCGACTTTGAAACAATTTCGCTAGCACTAACTGCAGCGGAAACAGGTCATTTAGTTTTTTCGACACTGCATACGAATTCTGCCCCAGAATCAATTGATAGAGTGATTGATGCGTTCCCGCCTCATCAACAAAATCAAATAAAAAATCAATTAGCTGTTGTTTTAAAAATGGTTATAACTCAAAGGTTAATACCTAAGCAAAATTCAATAGACAGGATTCCCGCAGTAGAAATTCTAATTAATAATTCTGCTATTTCAAATAGCATACGAGAAGGTAAAACTTTTCTTATTGCAAATATTCTTGAAACCTCAGAAAGTGATGGCTCATTATTATTAGAAAAAAATCTTCTTAACCTTTATCGGGCAGGAATAATTTCAAAAGAAACAGCCTATTCTTATGCAATTAGACCGAAGGAAATAGCAAGGCTAATAAAATAAAAGGTTAAATGTTAAACGGTTAAAGGTTAAATAAACTGTTAAGTATTAAACTGTTAAATAAAAACGTTTTATATTTAAACTTTAAAAGTTTAATATTTTTTTAATCTTTAATATTTAATCTTTAAGATTTTGCTTATCAATATGTTCTTCCAATACAAGGCTATAAAAGACGGGAAAACAATAATAAAAAAAATTGAGGCGGCTAGTTCTGAAGCAGTCGTTGATTATTTGCAAAAAAATGATTATTTTCCTATTTCTGTCGAAAAAGTCGAGGAAAAAAATTTAAATTTCCTTAATAATCTGACTCAAAAGATAGATTTTAACGACACAGTTGACTTTACTCGTCAAGTAGCAATAATGTTAAATGCTGGATTAACTTTGATTGACGCTTTGGAAATACTGAAAAAACAAACAGCAAAACTGTCATTAGTTAAAATGATTGAAGAAATTATCACAAAAATTAAGGGCGGATCTTCTTTTTCTGTTGCTTTACTCGATTATAAAAATATTTTTTCAAAACTCTATATTTCTTTAGTTAAGTCTGGTGAAGCGTCGGGTAAATTAGGCGAAATTCTTTTAAGACTGGCAGATAACCTAGAAAAAGAACGGGAATTTAAAAGCAAGCTAAAAGGGGCTTTAGTATATCCGGTTATTGTAATAGTTGGTATGTTTGTAGTGATGTTTATTATGGTGACCTTTGTTTTACCTAAGTTATTGGGGTTGTATAAAGATTTCAATGTTGAATTACCATTGTCAACAAAGATTTTAATTGCGATTTCTTCCTTTTCAACCAGATTTTGGCCGTTAGTGTTAGTGATGATATTTGTGGCCGTATATTTTGCTAAAAAATATTTAGCAACAAAAGCTGGCAAAAGCTCTTTTGATCAGTTTATTTTAAAATTACCAGTTTTTGGACATATAGTTTCAATTTCGGCGCTTGTTGAATCGACTCGCACTCTAGCAATTTTAATTTCCTCTGGAATTTCAATTCTTGAAGCTCTTTCAATTGTTGTTGACGCGACCGAGAATTCCGTCTATCAACAAGCTTTTTTAACTGTAAGTCATAAAGTGGAAAAAGGACTATCTCTTGGTACGGCACTTGAAAAACAAGAAATTTTTCCACAGATTTTGGTTCAAATGAGTCAAGTTGGAGAACAGACAGGTAATCTTGACGATACTTTACTTCGTTTATCAAAATATTTTGAGATGGAATCGGAGATGGCCACTAAAACTATGACCACTTTGATTGAACCAACAATATTAGTGGTTCTTGGCGTTGGGGTAGGATTTCTGGTCATGTCAGTCATAACCCCGATCTATAATCTGACGAACTCTTTTAAATAGTTTGTCAAGTTTCAAGTTTTTCAAGTTTATCAAGTTTTTTTCTCGACAAACTTTATAGACTTTATAACTTGATAAACTCATCTAGTCTCTCGATATCTGCTTTCCTTTATATTCCCTTATTCTTCCTTTAAGTTCCTCCCAGCCTCCAATCTTATATTTCCCTACAAAATACTCAACCGCGCTTTTCGTTTTATTTATTAGCTCATAATCGGTCAGCGAGGCAATTTTTAGATTTACAAATCCATGTTGTTCTGTCCCGAATATGTTTCCGGCCCCGCGATTTTGTAAATCAAATTCGGATAGTCTAACCCCGAGATTATTTTTACAAAAAAAATCCAAACGCTTTCTTGTTTTGTCAGTATCATTTTCTGTGTAAAGAAAACAATGTGACTGTTTATCCGAACGCCCGACTCTACCCCGCAGTTGATGGAGTTGGGCTAACCCAAAACGTTCGGCTCCTTCAATAATCATGATAGTGGCGCCAGGAATATCAATTCCGACCTCAACCACCGGTGTGCTGACAAGAATATCTATTTTTTTGTTTTTGAAGTCGGTCATAATTTGATTTTTCTCCCGAGACTTTAATTTTCCATGAAGTAACCCTAATTTAAAATCAGAGAATATTTTTTTTATATTCTCGAATTCGATTTTTACGGCTTTAACGGATTTTAAAGTTTCTGACGCAGATTCTTCAATGAGAGGACAAACGATAAATACTTGCGCAGCATTTTCTTTGATTTGTTTTTTAATCCATTGATAACCATCCCCCCTTTTTTCTTTTGGAATCAAAAATGTTTTTATAACTTGGCGTCCTTTAGGCATTTCCTCTATGTAGCTTAGGTCAAGTTCCCCATATAAAGTCAAGGCGACTGTTCTTGGAATTGGAGTGGCCGTCATCGTTAACAAATGAGAATTTAAGGCCTTTTCTTTAAGAAGAGCTCTTTGACTAACTCCAAATCGATGTTGCTCGTCAATAATAATTAGTCCAACCTTTTTGAATTTTAGTTTCTGATTTAGTAAAGCATGCGTACCGATAAATATATTAAATTCATCGTTACGACTCTTGTACGGCCGTACAAGAGTTGTAACTATAGATTTTTTAGATCCGGTAATCAATCCAATTTTCGGTATTTTAATTTTGTTTTTTTTTAGTTTATTCGTAATTCGTAATTCGCCATTAAATAATTTTTTAATTGAATTATAATGCTGTTGTGCCAATATTTCCGTCGGCGCCATAATAATTGACTGATATCCGTTTAGGAACGAAAGATAACAAGCGATGGCTGCCACGACGGTTTTCCCCGAACCTACGTCTCCCTGTAAAAACCGATTCATCGGGGTGGTTTTTTTCAGGTCATTAATGATTTCGCCAACGACCTTGTTTTGGTCACTGGTTAATTTAAAGGGCAGATTATCAATAAAATTCGTAATCCGTAATTCGTAATCCGTAATTTTAAAAAAATTCCCAACCCGTTCTTTCTGCCATTCTTTTTTAATTAAATTATTGGCTAGCTGTAAATTAAACAGTTCATCAAAAGCTAATCGTTCTTTGGCCTTGTTTGCTAAATCCAAGTTGTCCGGAAAATGAATTTGTTGATAGGCCGTATTTTCATCAATTAATTTATTGAAGGAAATTATTTTCTGTGGCAAAAATTCTGGGACAACACGATGGTTGTCCCTTACGATTGAATATAAAACATAAAATATTTTTTCCCTTATTGTTTTTGTTGAAAGGCCTTTTTTTTCTGGATAAATAGGAATAATTTTACCGGTATGTTTCAAAATACTTCGATGTATCGATACATTGAAGTTTATAATTTCGTATTCCTTAGGCTCGATAGATATTTTTGAACCGAACTGTTTGACTAAACCGGCAATAGAAATTATTTCTCCAACTTTTAGAACTCTTATTAAATAAGATTGATTGAACCAATTTACCTCAACCGTTCCCGTATCGTCGGTTATGACAACTTTTTGAATAGTAATTCTTGAGCGAGTGTATTGATTTTTTGCCTCAACAATTTTTCCTGTAATAGTAACTGTTTCTCCAACTTGAATTTTATCAATCTTTGAAATGATGGAATAATCCTCGTAACGGGTGGGGAAATAATTAAGCAGGTCGAAGTAAGTATTGATGCCAAGGCTCTGTAATTTTTTTATTGTAATTGAGCTGGTAGAAGGAAGAGATTGAATAGGAGAAGATAACATATTAAATGTTAAAGATTAAATATTAAAGGTTAAAGAAATATTAAACAGTTAAAAAAACTTTTAAACCATAGAACCTTAAACATGTTTTTTCTTTAATAGTTTAATATTTAATAGTTTATTTAACCTTTAACCGTTTAAGATTTAATCTTTTATCTTATAAACATCGACGCAAATGACATCAGTATCAATAATATCGAGGAAACAATCATTATTAATTTCCATATACTATTGTGTTTTATTTTTTTCCCAAATATTTTCATAGTTTAAATTGTATCAAATTGTTATAATAAAAATATGTATATTCACCGCAGGCAACGATTTAGGTCTCAATATGATAAAGAAAAAATATTAGCGAAATTTCTATTTTTTTTGACCGGAGCGGTTATTTTAGGCTTTATTTTTTTATTCATACTCTTTGCCTGGTATGCAAAAGATCTTCCTTCTCCTTCAAAATTATCTCAACAAACAGGTTATTCGACAGTCTTCTATGATCGAGAGGGGAAAGTTCTTTATGATATGTATAAAGATAAAAATCGCGTTCCGGTTATCTTTGAAGAGATTCCACAAATACTTAAAGAGGCAACGATAGCCATAGAAGACAAAAATTTTTATAAACACGGTGGCTTTTCTCAAACAGGTATGATTCGCGCTTTTCTTAATATGTTTCTAGGCCGCGGTCTTCAGGGCGGTTCAACGATCACCCAACAGTTAATTAAAAATGTTTTGTTAACTAATCGCCAGACTATCACTCGAAAAGTTCAGGAAATGATATTGGCCTTTGAGGTTGAACGCCGCTATAAAAAAGATGAAATTCTACTTATGTATTTAAATGAGGCTCCCTACGGTGGAACTTACTGGGGAGTTGGAACAGCAGCTAAAGCGTATTTTGAGAAATCGGCTAAGGATTTGAATTTAGTTGAATCGGCAATTTTAGCCGGATTACCCCAGTCTCCCAGCCTTTACTCACCTTTTATTGGTAAAAATGAAGCCTGGAAGACTCGGACAAAAAGTGTTCTACGCCGAATGCGCGAAGATAAATATATTACTAAGGACCAGGAAAACGCTGCTTTAAAAAAAGTTGAAATAACAAAATTTAAAGCTCCAAAAATTTTGATCGAAGCCCCTCATTTTGTATTTTATGTCAAGGATCAAATAGAAAACGAGTATGGTTCAAAAATAATCGATCAGGGAGTAAAAATTAAAACTACCTTGTCTCTAGAAGTACAACAGACAGTCGAAAAAATTGTCAAAGAAGAAATTGCTAAATTAAAAGATTTTAACGCTACTAATGCCGCCGTTGTAGTCCTTGATTCTAAAACTGGAGAAGTTTTAGCTATGGTCGGCTCTTATGATTTTAATGATGAGAAGTTTGGAAAATTTAATACAGCTTTAGGTTTACGTCAACCAGGGAGCGCTTTAAAACCTTTTACTTATGGTTTAGCTTTTGAAAAGGGTTATACCCCCAGTACAATATTTATGGATGTAAAAACAACCTTCCCTGATCAAGGGACGGAGGATTATGTTCCCGTTAATTATGATGGAAAATTTCGGGGCCCAGTTCAATTAAGATTTGCTTTAGGGAATTCTATTAATATTCCAGCCGTTAAAACCTTGGCAGTACTGGGTGTTCGTGATTTTTTAACCAAATTAAACGATCTTGGAATGCCTACATTTGCACCAAATTCAGAAAATCTAAAACGTTTTGGTCTTTCTTTAACTTTGGGTGGCGGCGAAACCAGCTTGCTTAATCTTACTTCTGCTTACTCAGTACTGGCAACCGGCGGTTTAAAGCACGATATTAGTTCAATTGCAGATATTACCGATTTTAAAGGGAAAAATATTTTTAAAAAAGTTAGGACCCAGGAAAAACGGGTATTTTCACCAGAGATTTCATTTTTACTTTCCCATATTTTGTCAGATAATAATGCGAGGGTTGAAGAATTTGGACCAAATTCATATCTTAACGTGCCCGGTAAAACCGTAGCTGCTAAAACCGGAACAACAGATGATAAGCGGGATAACTGGACAGTCGGTTACACTAAATCTATTACTGTGGGCGTCTGGGTGGGTAATAATGATAATAGTAAAATGAATCCGAAAATTGCCTCTGGAGCTACCGGGGCCTCGCCAATTTGGTACAGAATTATGCGGGAACTTTTAAAAAAATATGACGACGGAATAATTGATAAACCGGAAAAAGTTAAGGCTTTATTAATTGATTCGTTTTTAGGCGGTCTTCCAAAAGACGGCTACCCAACCCGATCAGAGTATTTTATTGAGGGGTCAGAGCCAAAAGATACTTCTCCCTGGTATAAAAAATTAAAAATATCAAAATCTAACGGAAAACTTGCCAATGAGGTCGAGGTAAAAAGTGGTAATTATGAAGAAAAGGATTTTATCGTGATTAGCGAAAGCGATCCGATTTCGCTTGATGGGAAAAACCGTTGGCAGGAAGCTATTAACGCCTGGGCCGGTCAACAAGGTGATAATAAATTTAAATCGCCGACGGAGATTTCCGACGCATCTTCTGACTCAGTAATTGTTTCGATAAAAAGTCCTTCGGGACAAACTACCGTTTCTTCAGGTAATCTTAATATAAAAGCCAAAATTATTTCTTTGGATAAATTGAAAAACGTTAAGGTTAAATTAAATGGAGAAATAAAATTTGACTGGAGCGAAGATAAACGTGATATTGATGAAACAATTTCAATAATAGCTGACGGGGTTTATGAGCTCCAGATAATTGGGACTAATGAAAAAGACAAGCAAGGTGAATCAACGATCAAATTTGGAGTCAACAAACCATGGGATTATGTCACGCCGTCACCATAGGGTCGGACCTTATATAGCTCAGCCTTCGCATCCTCTTCTGTTATGTTCCTGTCAGGTGAAGAATAGTAGAAACGAAGAGTTAGTTTATTCTGGTATAAAGTAACAACCTCAATTTTTTGCAATAATTTTGATTTGAAAGCGTTTTGTTTAATTTCTGAATACGTCGTAGGGGCGAATTTTATATTCGCCCTTAAATCAAAGGTCTTGTCTAATTTAATTATTGCGTAGGGATGTAATGGTTTATATTTTGGCACTAACTGACAGTTATCTATTAAGGATTGGAAGTCAATTTCGGCCAGAAAAACGCCGTTTTTCTCATTGATTTCTGGTACAGACGCCCTATAGGGCGTCTCTACGTTTATATTTAATTCCATATAAATCGCTTCGACTATGCCTTTTAAATCTGAATAATCGGTATTGACGGCGATGCCCAGGCGGTACGTTTCGTTTGGTAGAGACGGGGCATGCCCCGTCTCTACAGGAATATAAACCTTAGCAATCTCAAATAATTTTAAAACATCCTTTTTACCAGAATTTTCTTTAATATTTTTTTTGAGCGATGGTAATAAACTAATTCTTAGGTACTTGATATCTTCGGAAATGCTGTTGGATAATCTCAAATGATCTTCAACTTTCAAACCAAACTCTTCAATCATTTTTTTAGAGATCATAGAATAATTTATTACTTCGTTTAGTCCTAAGTGTTTTAAGAATATTTTAATTCTATTTTGAAAGACAAAGATATTTTCCATATCTTTTGGCTGATCAACGTAAACGATTGGTTGTAATATCGAGGGAATGTTTTGATAACCGTATACGCGAGCCACTTCCTCAATAATATCTTCAGGGATATCTATATCATTAGTCCTCCACGACGGCACCGTGATCTGTAGGGTCTGACCCTGCGTTAGGGTCTGACCCTTGCTTGGAGCAATCACGACGCCAAATCCCAAATTTGTGAGTATCGAATTAATTGTTTTTTCCGGTATTTTTACCCCTATTTTTTTTTCAAATATTTCAAAATTCATAACCAATAACTTTTCTTCCTGTTTTTCTGGATAAATATCATATAATTTTGATCCTACTTTTCCTTGCGCATATTTTTCGAGTAGCTCAATTCCATAAACTAAGGTTGGCTCAACTCTTTCTGGGTCAAGCCCTTTCTCAAAAAATGTTGCCGCTATTGTTCTGACTCCAGTTGTCATCGTCGTTTTTCGAATCTTTACCTTGTCATAGGTCTGGACAAAAAGCAAAACGTTCTTTGTTTTATCACTGATTGCCGAATTCAGTCCACCCATAATTCCGCAAAGATCAATCAATCGTCCTGAGCCGTCCTCAATCACAATATCCCCACCCGGCAAAACCACTTCTTTTTCGTCTAAAGTAACAATTTTTTCACCCTTTTTTGACTCTCTCATTATCATGGTTGAGTTTTTTATTTGGTCATAATCAAAGACGTGGACAGGTTGGCCGAGTGCTAACATCAGATAGTTTGATATGTCAACGACGTTGTTGATAGATTTAACACCGCAGGCGACTAATCTTTCTGAAATAAACTTTGGCGACGGCCCAATTTTTACGTCCTCAATAACAATAGCAGTAAAGCGCGGACATAACGACGGGTCTTTTATTTGAACGTTTAATTCGTAATTCGTAATTCGTAATTCATTATTAATTCGTTCAAATTTATATTCATTTAATGGATTCATTTTAAATTTTGCCCTCTTTCCAAACATCGGCAGGATTGCAACAGATTCTTGGGCAATACCGAGAACCGATGCATAGTCGATTCTGTTTGAAATTACTTCAATATCAAAGACATGGTCATCTCCAACTTTCTCCACATTTTCAATGGATGGACCACACAGAGACAAATATTCACGGACTTGATCAGGCGTCGCATCAGTATCCAAGTATTCGAAAAGCCAGTTGTAGGTGATTTTTATATTCATAAATCAGTTTATCAAGTTATAAAGTTCATCAAGTTCATCAAGAAACAACTACTTGATAAATTTGAAAAACTTGACAAACTTGAAACTTTCTTAGAACTGTTCTAGGAACCTTATATCCCCACTATAATAATTTCTGATGTCATCCAACCCATATTTCATCATTATTACCCTCTCGATTCCAAAACCAAATGCCCAACCGGAATATTTTTCTGGATCAATTCCGCCCTCTCGTAGAACATTAGGATGAACCATGCCGGTTCCACCCAATTCCAACCAACCGGATTTACAGACACGGCATTTGCGTTGTACGGACAATTCATGAATTGTCCCTACGCCCCCACACACATTGCATGTTATGTCGACCTCAAAAGAAGGCTCGGTAAACTGAAAATGATGCGGTCGAAGGCGAGTCTTAGTCCCCTTTCCAAAATATTTTTCGGCAAAATAATCAAGCGTTCCTTTAAGGTTGACGATGTTAATTTCATGATCAACACATAAACCTTCAAATTGATGAAACATCGGCGTGTGGGTGGCATCCCAGTTTGGCCGGTAGCATTTTGAAATATTAATCATTCGAATTGGGGGTTTGCCAACTCTTTTCATTTCTCGATTTTGTCCGTTTGAAGTATGAGGGGTGAGAACCATTTTTCCAAGTGTTGAATGCGCCGGAGCATCAATGAAGGAAGTTTCAACATCGTCACGGGCCGGATGACCGGATGGCATATTTAAAGATTCAAAAGCACCGTATTCCCAGTCAATTTCAGGATAGGAAACACGGATAAATCCTATTTTTTCAAATACCTTGGTTATTTCTTCTATTGCAAGCGAAACAATATGGAGACTACCCTTTGGATAGGTTTTCCCAGGCAAAGTCTTATCAAAAAAAACTTCTGATTTTTGTTTCGAAACAATTAATTTCCTAATTTCTATGTATTTCTTAATTTCAGTTTTTAACAGGTTGACTTTCTGCCCATATTCTCTTTTTTCTTTATTGGGAATATTTTTTATTTCCGAAAGAAGTTTATTTATTTCCCCGTTTCGTCCCAAATATTTAATTTCAAGTTCGTTAAGTTTATCCAAAGATTTAACCTCGCTTATTTCCTCTTCATATTTTTTGTTATCCATCATAAGAAGATTATACAGGTTTATTTCGTTTTTTCGACTATTTTTTTGAAGACTTCTGGGTGCTCGACGGCAAGTTGAGATAATATTTTGCGATCTAATTCAATTTTATTGACTTTAAGTTTGTTGATAAAAATACTATATTTCATGCCCAATTCTCGGAGGGCGGCATTCATTCTCATGATCCAAAGCTGTCTAAAATCTCTTTTTCTATGTTTACGTCCCGCAAAAGCATACTCTCCGGCATGAAGCACAGCCTCTTTGGCTTTCTTAAACTGCTTATGTCTGGTCATCCAAAAACCCTTGGCCATTTTTAAGACCTTTTTATGCTTTGCTCTAGTTCTGACTCCACCTTTTATGCGGACCATAATATAAAGTTTATCAAGTTATAAAGTCTATCAAGTTTATCAAGAAATTCATTATACTTGACAAACTTGAAAAACTTGATGAACTCATTTTCTACCTAGCATCATCAACACTTTTCTCTTCATTCTTCCCGAAACCCCTAATAATTTCTTTTTTCGTCGTAACCAACTTTTATTTTTTTTGCTGCGTAAATGTCTAAAACTTTGTCCACGATTAAGTACCTTACCTTTAGGTGTAACTTTAAACCGCTTAGCCGCCGATTTTCTGGTTTTTGGTTTATTTTTAGCCATATTCATTTAGTTTATCAAGTTATAAAGTCTATCAAGTTTATCAAGAAAAACTTTCCCTTCTTGACAAACTTGAAAAACTTGACAAACTTGTTACTTCTTTTTGGCAACAACGGCCCTCAATATTTTTCCCTCAAGCTTTGGCTCCTTGGAAATATTAACTTCGCCTAAGCTAACAATAAATTTATTAACTAATGCAAAGGCCATATCCCGCTTGGCGTTCTCTCTTCCTCGGAGTAATAAATTTATTCTTACCTGATGTCCCTCAGACAAAAATTCTTTTGATCGTCTTTCCATCCTCTCCAAATCCGCCTGTCCTATAAATAATCCTAAATTTACATCTTTAACAACTCCTTTTTTTACTCCTTTTCTGGCATCTTTTTCCCTTTTTTCTTCCTGATACAAAAACTTCTTAAAATCAATTATCTTGGCAACTGGTGGCACCGCTTTTGGAGCTATTAAAACCAAATCGGCCCCTAATTCTTGGGCCTTGTTTAATGCCTCTTGTTTGCTCATCACCGCTATCTGCTCACCTTTTCCATCTAATACTCTAAGCTCCGGCGCTTCGATTCTGAAGTTTATAAAGTAAAACTTTCGCTGTGTAAACTTTCTTTTATGAAAAATTCTCAATTTGAGATTTTAATTGATTTATAAACTTATTAACTTCCATCATTCCCAAATCCTTTCCCTCTCTTGTTCTGATCGTGACTTGATAAACTTGATGAACTTGATAACTTGCTACTTCTTTTTCACCAATTATAATCATAAAAGGTATTTTTTGCAAGGTTGATTGACGGATCTTTGCTCCGAGTGACTTATTTTCAGCGTTTAACTCAACTCGAATATTGCTTTTTAATAATTCTTCCTTAATTTTTTGTGCGGGCTCTAAAAATTTTTCTGAAATCGGCAAAATTACCACCTGAACCGGTGAAAGCCACAATGGAAAAGCGCCGGCAAAATGCTCAATTAAAATAGCCATCGTTCTTTCCAGAGAACCTGTCAAGCCGCGATGCAAAATAACTGGATGTTCTTCCTTGCCATCTTCATTAATATATGTTAAATTTAATTTTTTTCCCATAAATAAATCAAGTTGGAGTGTACTCATCTGCCATTCACGGCCAAGTGAATCCTTAATCATAAAATCAATCTTTGGTCCATAAAATGAAGCTTCACCTTTAGCGATGATATATTTCAATTTATTATCCTTAACGATTTTTTCCAACTTTTCCCCTGCCTTTTTCCAAGTTGCCTCATCGGCTATGTATTTAACAGCGTCAGATGGATCGCCTAAAGATAATCTAACATAATAATCTTTTAACTGAAAAGCGGTAAACATTCGTTTGACCATCTCAATACAGTTTTTGAACTCATCCTCAATCTGATCTTCTCGCATCAAGATATGACTATCATCAATACTTAAGGCGCGGACGCGAAGAAGTCCTGCCAACTCTCCGGTTTTTTCAAATCGATAACAAGTACCTGGCTCCGCCAATCTCATCGGTAAATCCCGGTAACTGCGAGGGCGCGACGTATAAATCATATAGTGGTGAGGACAGTTCATCGGTTTAAGAACATACTCTTCCCCATCAATACCAAAAGGGGCATACATAACGTCACGATAATGTTGCCAGTGACCGGTTTTTTTATACATTTCGGATCTGGCAATATGGGGGGTAATAACGTGCTGAAAATTATATTCTTTCTCCAGCTTATATTCTAATTTTAAAATTTCTTCTCGAATTATAGTTCCCTTTGGAGTTAAAAGCGGCAAACCTTTACCAATATTTTCGCTAATAACAAATAAGTCTAATTCTTTTCCTAATTTTCTATGATCTCTTTTTTTCGCTTCTTCGAGCATTTTCAAATGATCATCAAGTTCCTGCTTTGTTGGAAAAACCGTTCCATAAATTCTTGTCAGCATCTTATTTTTTTCACTCCCCCGCCAATAAGCACCGGCAACGGAAAGCAATTTAAAATGTTTTAATTCTTTCTCGGGGTTTTCAACATGGCCCATTTTGCAAAGATCCAAAAAATCTCCCGGATCGTTTGTTTGCAGCTTTTTTCCCTGTTTGGCAAATTCTGTTGCCATCTCAACTTTATATTTGTTATCTTTGAATAATTTCTTTGCTTCCGCTAGGGTTACCTCCCTGAAGGAAAACTTTTGCCAACTGGGTAATATCTCCCTCATTTTTGCCTCTATTTTAGGAAAATCAGTTTCTGATATATTCCACTTACCCATATCGAAGTCCTGGTAAAATCCATTTTCTATGGCAGGGCCAATCGCATTCAACGCTCCCGGAAATAATTGCTTCACCGCGTGAGCCAATAAATGAGCGCAGGAATGTCTAAGATTGTCTAAATTTTGTCTATCCATATTTTAATTATATAAACTTTTAATAATTTTAGCATAAAAAAAGCTCCTTTTTAAAGATTAATCTATGCTTATAATTAATCTTCTTTTAGGAGCTGGTAGTGATCACAAAAACTTTTTCTTCTTCAAATGCTTTTACCAGTTGGTCAATATCTTTTTTTGTATGGACTGCGGAAATTTGAACTCTGATTTCATCGCGTCCTTTGGGTACGACCGGATAGCTGATGTTTGTGACAATGATATTTTTTTTGAAAAGTTTTCCGACTAAAGCGCTGGTTTTAACCGGGTCACCGATCAGGACAGGTTGAATCGGGTGGGATGAGTCAGCGGCAAACAAATAGCCTGCCGTTTTCATCTGCCCTTTAAAATAGACAACATTTTCTTTTGAATTTTTTAATAATTTTTTCCCAGAGGGTTTATCTAAAAGCTCAATTGCTTTAAAAGCGGCTCCGGCTGTACCAGGAGGAATTGAGTTTGAGTAAATATAAGTAGCCGCCGATTCTCTCAAATAGTCAATAATCATTTGATTGGCAACCACATATCCTCCGTCAGCTCCGAAAGCTTTACCAAAAGTACCAACAAGGACATCGGCTTTAACGCCTTCTACCTCTTCAACCCCGCGTCCAGTCTTTCCGGCAATCCCAACTCCATGAGCATCGTCAACCACAAGTAAAACTCCATTTTCATATTCTTTATCAAATTTATCGATAATTACTCTGATCTCTTTAAGCTTTTGATATTCTCCCAACATGCTGAAAACTCCATCGGTGACAACCAGAGCTCTTTTGTAAATTTTTTTATTGGTTTCAAGGATTGTTTTCAGATGGGACGGATCCATGTGTCTAAAAACCGCCCTTTGCTCTTTAGGTAGATTGGCGACTCTTATACCGTCAATAATGCTGCGGTGATTTAAAGCGTCAGAAATAACGATCACATTGGAGTCAATCAATGAATCTTTATTTTGTCCGGCAATAAGGCAGAATAAAACCGCTAAATTTGCGGCGAATGACGAAGAAAAAACCATCGCATCATCTTTTTTATGAAAAAGCGCAAGAGTCTTTTCAAGATCACGGTGAACTTTCAGACTGCCGGAGATAAATCTGACTGCTCCCGGCCCAGTCCCAAAAATTTCTGAAGCCTGATGCTCGGCTTTTTTTAAAGACAGACTATGACGAAGTCCCAGATAATCATTGGAGTTGAAAACCTGATATTTTTTTCCTCCAATAATTGCTTTAGGAGATTTTTCTTTTGTAAAAGTGGCAATAATTTTTTCAAAACGTTTTGAGGTTTTGGCTTTGTCAATCCTATCAATCTCCTGACTTAAAACGGAAAAAAAGTTTTTTCTGGACATATTATTTTTCTAACCTAATTTTTAATTGAGCAAACATAACTTCTGTCATTTTTTTAAGATCGTATTTATGATTCCAGCCCCAATCGTACCTCGCTTGTGAATCGTCGATTGATTTGGGCCAAGAGTCGGCAATTTTCTGACGGTGGTCGGGTTTGTAATCGCATTTGAATTTTGGTGATAATCTTTCGATTTCGCTGACCAATTCAGTCGGGGTGAAATTAATTGCTCCAAAATTGTAACTTGTGCGGACAGTAATTTTTTTAGCCGGCGCATCCATTAGTTTTATGGTTCCGTAAATAGCATCATCAATATACATCATCGGTAACATAGTATTTTTTTTTAAAAAACAGGTGTATCTATTTTTTTCGATAGCTCCGTAAAAAATATGGACCGAATACTCGGTTGTCCCGTCGCCCGGCGGTGTTTTATAACCAATTAAACCAGGATAACGCAGACTGCGGCTATCAACCCCGTATCTTAAAAAGTAGTACTGGCATAAAAGTTCACCGGCCACTTTATTAACTCCGTACATCGTGGTCGGCTCAAGGACTGTTCTTTGAGGTGTGTTGATTTTGGGAGTAGTTGATCCGAAAGCCGCAATCGAGCTGGGCCAAAAAAGTTTAAATTTATATTTTACCGCCAGATCAAGGATAATCTTTAGGCTACCAAGATTAACTTCCCAAGCAAGATCAGGATTTTTTTCACTGGCAACCGAGAGAAGCCCTGCCAGATGATAAACTGTACCAATATTATATTTTTTAATAATTTTTTCTAAATTTTTTCCGTCCCGAACATCGCCGTTTTCTGCAATAACATCAAACTGATTGTGAGTGGTTTTGTGGGAAAGAGTCACAATATCTTCCCTTCCATATTTTTTGCGAAGAGCTAAAACTAAATCTGTACCGACTAAACCATAAGCGCCAGTAACAAGTATTTTTTTCATTTGACTATTTATTGTATAATTTTTTTAAAATGATATCAAACAATAAAAGCATTTGTAGTTCTTCACACAAATTATAAAAATATTGATAAAATAGTGTAAGTGATTTTCTCAAGGACGATTAGCTCAGTTGGCTAGAGCGTTACATTGACATTGTAAAGGTCACAGGTTCAAGTCCTGTATCGTCCACTTAAAGCTTATTTTTACTTCCTATAGGTTTAACTTTTTAATACTTGACATACCTATAGTCTTCTGCTATAATACTTCTCGGATCCTAAGGTTCTTCTAATTTTTAGAAAAGCTTTAGGATTTTTTTTATGAAAAAGCTAATTGCAAAAACAGTTTTTTTTCTATTTGTTCTTCTATTTGTTAATCCAGTCAAGGCTGAAATTATAGCCGGCGCATCGGCCCCTTTGGTTTATAACTCATTTATAAAAACAGATGACATTGAACAACTACGCCAAAGAAATATTAAAATTACCATCGAAACTGTACTTAAAAGATATAATTCTCCGATGGCTGGCAACGCTGACTCATTTGTTAAAGCCTGTATAAAATATCAAATAGACTGTTACCTTTTGCCATCCATCGCTGGACTTGAGTCGACTTTCGGCAAATTTATTTGGCCAAACTCATTTAATCCTTTCGGCTGGGCGCGTGGTTATATGATGTTTAATGATTGGTCAGAGGGAATAGATACCGTAGCTAAAGGTTTAAAAAAAGGCTATATAAATAAAGGTGCTTTGACCGTTGAAGATATTGGCCCTATTTACTCTGAGAGTCCAACTTGGGCCATTAGAGTTAATTACTTTATCAACCAATTTGAAAGGGAAGAAGAAAAAATGTCGTTGCTTTCAAGTCAATTTCCTGTACAATTATAAAAATGTATAGCTACAAAAAGGAAAAACTTCCAAAAAATACTAATATTATAAATATTGAGGTTCCCAAAGAAGATATTATAAAAGAAGAGGGAGAAGCTTTTACTCGGCTGCAACAACAACTGACTGTTGAAGGATTTAGAGTTGGTAAGGCTCCAAAAAATATTGCTGAAAAACATATTTCCAAAGAAGATTTATACCAGGAACTCGCTCAAAAATTAGTTTCACGTATTTACAAAGAAATTTTTACTAAGGAAGCCTTTAAACCAATTGTTTCACCCAAAGTTGATTTAGTTAAGGCTAAGGAAGGTGAAGATTGGCATATAAGAATCACCATTGCTGAAAAACCTACCATATCTCTTGGCGACTATAAAAAAGTCATAAAGGAAGCAAAGGCAAAAGCTGAAAAGTCCAATATTTGGGTGCCCGGAAAGGAATCCGCCTCCGCCAAGGCTCCGGCGGACAAGGAAGATAAAAACAAACTTCTAAACGAAGTGCTAAGTGCTTTACTAAATGAGGCTAAAATAGAAGTTTCTGACCTGGTCATTGATGAGGAAATTAATCATCGCTTGACTCATTTGATGGATGAAATTCAAAAAATTGGATTAACTGTAGAAAATTACTTAAAGTCAAAGAATTTGACTATGGACTCGCTTAAGGCTCAATTTAGGAAAGAAACTGAAGATACCTATAAATTAGAGTTTGCGCTATCTGAAATAGCTGATAAAGAAAATTTAAAGGTAGAGCAGGCTGATCTTGATAAACTTTTTATCAATATTAAGGATGTAAATGAGAGAAAGAAAGCTGAACAAAATAGCTATTACTACGCAACAATCTTAAGAAAACAAAAGACGCTTGACTATCTTATTAGCCTGTAGTAAAATATAGGCATGGCAAAAATGCAGAATACAAAAGCAAAAAGTCAAAATGATCCAGCAAAAAATCCTCTAGAGTCTCTTCGTGATTTAGGAACTTCTACTGCTAAAAATACCGCCGATGCTTTTGGAAAAATTGGTGGGGGAATGCTTGACCAATTTTTTGGCGGATCTGATGATCATGAAGAAGATAATATAGGAAGTGAATTTAGCTTCAAAAAGGAAGTCTCTAAGGCTAAAGCTGACAAGAAAGAATTCAAGATTTTTAATTACCAGGAATACTATGAAAATACCCTTATCAAAAAGCAAATTCAAGAATTAACCGAAGCAATCAAAAAAGAAATTGAATTGATCAAAAAAGCTGACGCCTCTCTTCTTAATGACGTTCGTGATGTTGAAAATTTAACCATTAATGGACTTCCAGAAAAAGTTGGAATCTATCATATTCGCTTCTTAGAATTAGTTTTAAATATTTTGAGAACTTTGCGTGCTAAAGTAGGTGAATCAAAAACTTGGCTTCAAGCTTTAATGTCTAAAAAGAAAAAAAGAGGTTCAGCATTTGTTGTTAGAAGTAAAAAACAGGGAACTCAATATTCTATGTCACAGGAGCTTTCAAATTCAAGGTCCGTCCAGTAAGTCTATCAAGTTATAAAGTTTATCAAGTTCATCAAGAAATAAGTTTTTCTTTATAACTTTATAAACTTGACAAACTTGATGAACTTATTCTAATGCTTTCATAAACGAATTCACGCCATGTTGCCAACTGCCTTTTGATGAGGGAGTATATTTTGCCATGATGGCTGAGGCTGTTACCAATCCCTCATCAATATAATATTTTTTAATTCCTTTAGCTACGGTCTCAATTGCATCGTCGTAGGAATCAAATCTGGTCACGGTCGTTCCGTAAATCCCCCAACCCCAACAGTTATATGAATTATCAGGAATAACTCGACAAAGATTGGACTCCTGCATGGCTATTGCCGGAAGAAGCCGGTAATCAAATTCATATTTATCAGAAACTTCAATTATTTTTTCCGCGTGATTATATAAATCTGAATTATATTTTCGAAAAAACGCCTTCAAATTTGCCGCTCGGGCGTCTCCTGATTTGATTTCGGCAGAATATCCATTTGACAAATCAACTTTGTAAGAAGCTGTAAATTGATAGTTATTACTGTTATTTTTTCGATCAGTTATCTCGCCTAAAACAGCCGCAAAGTCCTTACGTGTATTTGCATAAATGAATGTTTTATCTATTAAAAACAAGTTTATGACGTTAAGAAATAAATAGGCTATAAAAAGGATTGTTATCTTTCGGACCATAATTTTAATATAGAGGAAACGAACACGAAAATCAATAGAAATGTGAGCTCGGAGGGCAACTTTTGGAACTCTTTTAATAATTTCGTTACCCGCGTGCTTGATTATTTTAACACCAATCAGGCACGATTACCAGCATTTACTTCTTAAGTTATTTTAGAAATCCTTGTGGTTCACCATTAATAAACACACATCCTTCGGAAGGGGGATTTTCTGGTATGCCAATAAAACTTGTCCAACCACAACCAAGTGTTTGGCAAATTATTTTATTCCGAGTCAAAAAAGAAGTGCATAAATTATTTTTTAAATTACCTGTTTTGGAATATATATTTATAATAAAAAAGGTCATAATTATTATTATAAATATAACGACTGGAATAAAAATAGACCATTGTGGTAATTTCATATTTGTGAGTCCGGGGAGACTCGAACTCCCAACCAATGCCTTAAGAGGGCACTGCTCTGCCAGTTGAGCTACGGACCCAAATTTTGTGCAATTATACCAATTGGCTCGAACTTATTTTATCAAAAATCCTTAAGCCAAACAATCGTAACTTTTTTCGGAAGATTGCGACACTTCGCTCTATTTTTTGCGACATGACGAGCTTCAAATATGGGGGCTGGGGACTTCCACAGCGCCGACGACCAGAGCCGACCATTAAGGAGTTTCCCATCTGGGGACAAGGCTTTGGTAGTCTGGGGGCTGGAGAACTTCTGGCGTTTGACCAGACGATCAGCCAACCTGTCATTCAACCGGACACTCGACCAACCTAACCAACCAACTGGCCATTCTGTCAGCCGGCCAGACTTTCAAACACAACACGCCCTCGCTCCGCTCGGGCTTTCCGCCTCCTCCCGACTGATGAGTTAGGTCGGGATACGGCGGATACAAAGGTATTATTATAGTCGCCCGCCCAACTCGACTCCTTCACATCCTGGAGCTATCAGCCCTCGCTCCCGCCCGACTGAGTCGGGATCCGCTCGGGCTTTTTCCTCCTTCGCTTTCAGCTACGGAGGACAAGCCCGCCTCCGCTTCGCTCCGGCGGTTTTCATTTCCTCACTTTTCCAAGTCTTCGGGGGAACGGCAGGAAGACAGGGGGGGAAGAAAAGACAGGAGGAGTTGGGCGACTGGCAAGCAGTCGCCCTTTGACCGGAAGTTACTCAACCGGTTAAACTCCAGAAATTTTAATTTCGGTCATCTTTCTCTGTCGTTCGGTTCACAGTTGTGACAGGTTCCCTCTCTCTGTCGAAAGACTCCCTTTATAAAACTAAGGTTAAGCCAAACTGGGGAATAAGGAATATGGTCGAAAGAAAATGCCCGTCCCTAAATTGATACCTTCCTTGGGGGAATACTTGAAGAAGCTTGGTTCTATCTTTCTCTCTCAGTTGATTTGGCTAACCAGTCCTAGTCCAAAACTAAATCAACCAAATCAACTCAGAGAGATACGGTTGGTAATCGTATCTATAGTTGGGTAGGAATAAAGTTATCGGGACTCGCCCCACTGCGGGCAGGAGTCCCGCAGGCGGGCGGCATTTTCAGATCGACCAATTTTAATCTCCTCACCCCTGACCCCTTTCCTCCTCCAGCAGGCGGAGAGGGGAACGAGTTTGTTAATCGATTGTGTGTTCCGGTCGGTTAATATTCATTTTGCTTTCTAGTAAGTAGTCCGACCGGTTCAAGTTGAAAAGACAAATTGATTAGGTGTAGAATAAAATCATCATGAAGATTATCAGAAAAATTACTTCATCAGGTAAATACTCTAAAGTTATAACTATCCCTCGCGAATTTCTAAAGGCTTTAAACTGGAGGCAAAATCAAAACCTTGAATTTGAGCTGGATGAAAAAGAAAAAAAGATTATTATCAAAGATTCAAAAGAGAAATGAAAAACAAAGTTGTTTTAGGAATTACTATTTTGGTATTAATGGTTGGCTCTTTCTTTGGCGGGAGTTACTTTGAGAAGCAGAAGATTAAATCTTCCCCATATCCCTTATCTCCCACAGTTCCCTCAAATCAAAAACTGACAGTTATTGTAGTCACTGACGGAGATACGATGAAATTAAGTGACGGTAAAACTTTTAGACTTTATGGTGTTAATTCTCCTGAAATTAAGGAATCGTATTTTGAGGAAGCAAAAGCGTTTACCGAAAATTTTGTTTTGAATAAAGAAATCAGTTTTGAGCAGGAAGAAAATTACAAGGAAGATAAGTTTGGAAGAATGTTAGGTTATGTATTTGTAGACGGAGTCAATCTTAATATTGAGTTGGTAAGAAATGGACTTGCTCGAGTTGTCCTTTATGAAAAAAGAGCCAAGATAAAATATCAGGATGAGTTATTGTCTGCGGAAAAATCTGCCAAAGATTTAAGATTGGGGATTTGGAAAAAATAAATATAAATACTATTCATAAAACCACATCCAATCCGGCTCCTTAATTTCTTTGATCTGTGGCCACCAAAGTTTGAGATTTCCGTCAATTTCTTTTACTTCCCATGTCCCTTCAAAATATTTAGTTATTATTTCTTCATCAATCAAATCTTTAGTTATTAACTTTATTTTGACTAAGTCTTTATTATTTTCATCAGTTTCAATTTTTAGTACTGATGTATCTAAATTAGGAGCATAACCTTTTACCCAGTTTTCATAATCTCCGCCACTTAAGAATTTTTCTCCGAGTAGAGCAAATGCCTTTTCCATTTTTTTCATTTTAATATAATTGTAAAAAGTTGTCACTGCGTCAAGCGGACTTTGGTTTGGATTAAAAGTTATTATCTTAATATCTTTAAGAGGTTCTTTTGAATTTTTTAAATAGCTGATATTTGTTTCAATGTCATTAGATGAAATCGCCATTCCCATACCCGTCGTTCCTGTTTTATTTATTCCGACCACACGTCCACAGATATCAGTCATCGGTCCACCGCTCATCCCGGGATTTAAAGTTGAGTCGGTTTGAATATATTCTACTCCGGCTACTTTATCTTTTCTTTTTCCGGAAAATACTCCTTTTTTTACCGTTGCTTCCCCGACCAATTCACTACCAAACGCATAACCAAAAGAAATAAGCGCATCTCCAGGATTTAATTCGTCAGAGTTTTTAAATTTTAAAGGTGGTATGAGATCGCTAACCAACAAAAGGGCTAAGTCGGTATTTTTATCGGCGGCTATAATTTCGACTTGAGAGGAGTATTTGTTTAAGAAAACTACTTTGGGTGCTGGTTCATTTTCAATGACATGAAAATTAGTTAGGACGTACGATTTTCTTATATCAGTATTCATTTCAATTGAAAATCCCGATCCTTCGCTTTCGCCCCCAACTATTCTGACTGTTGAAGTTCTAAGGTTTTTGATAGTCTCCGCTTCTCTACATTTGATATTTTCTATTCCTCCGATTTTTAAGTCGACGTCATAAAATAATTCTAATAATTGATTATGAAAAGTAAAAAAGAAAAACGCCATTATAAGAAAGGTAAAATTGACGAAGAAAGAGATGAATTTTGAAGTAATTAATTTATAGAGAAGCTCAAAGGGAAAAAAGATAATATTGATAATTATCCCTAATAATTTTTTAATGAAAGAAAAAATATTAAAAGAATTTCTCCTTCTCGAATTTTGAATATTTATTTTTCTAAATTTGTTTATCACAGGTTCAATTCTTACAAAAGCTAAAGGCAAAGTCAAATTTTTAAGATTATATCTGAGGAAAAAAGCTCAAGTTTTAAATAGGAAAGTTTTTCAGTGACAGTCAACTCTCAGTGTTCGAAGTTATGTTTCTTGATTACCATAAATATAATTTAATAATTGAAAAAAACAATCCTCGTCCATATAAAATTTATTAGCCTTACTTGTAACTCCAAGAGGATACATAGTATATTGTCTAACCAATTTTTCCTTAGTTCCGCATTTAACACAAGGGTATGTAGATTTTGTTCTTTTTTTTACTTTATTGTCTAAAATTTCCGCCTCAAGTCTTCGACTTTTCCAATTATTATCGGCGGCTTTTTTCAACCAATAAAAGCGTTCTTCTCCCCAAAATACACCTTTTGTATCATCGTAGTCATCGGCATATGATGCTTTTAAATGAATTGTGAAAGACATCATAAAGTCTCTACGCTCTATTGGAAAGGCTTTTGCTACTCTAACGTAGGCTGAGGTGGTACTGGCGGGTTGTTTTAGTTCTTTACTTAAAAGAACAATACTATTTTTACCTAATTTTCTTTGCATTTGAACCAAGAGATCGGCCTTAACCCAAGAGACCGAATCGTGAGTTTGACTGAGTTGAATGTAGTATAAAAGATAGTCCTCGTAAGTAACTAGTTTAGGGATAATTTGCGGATCTATTCCTGAGTTTTCTTCTTTGGAAGGAATAATTTCGTTCATGTATGTATTATAAGCTTCTATAAATATTTTTTCATTATTTTCTTCTTTTTCCTTTTTTAGCTTGGTCTAGAAGTTTTTAGGTTTTAATCTTTTCTTTTTTGATTTCATAGGTAAGCATCGGTAAGATTACAGAATACTCTTCGATTTTAATACAAAATCATAATTAATATATTTAAGATTAACTTTGAGTTTATAAGATTCAAAAAAACATCCACAAGTAGTTTATTTAAAACGAAAATCTCGTTTTTTTTGCTTATTACTATTTTTGTCAAGGTCAATATCAGTTTTATAAAACCTAATAGCCTCTTCTATAAACTGTTCGACTGTTTTATTACTTTCCTTGGCTGTTTTTTCTGTCCATTCATATAATTCTTTTGGCAATGTGAATTTTATCTCCATAATATTTAACACCTCCTCTCTTTTGACTTTTTTTATAAAAATCTGTCACTAATAAAATATTTAGTAACAACCTTAATAAACAGAAGTGTATTTTTTTCCTGCACAGAGACTTTATTCATATAGATTTATATACATAATACACTTTTTTTTCTTTTTTTCATTCTTTAAAACCCTTCAACAACTGCTATAATATTTTTGTATCATATCCAAACCAATCAAGGTATATATGGGAATTGAAGCTGTCGGAAACTTTTTTAAAATATGAAAGATTTCATACCAAAAATTGCAACTAAAATTTTTATGATTATGTTCTACTGGGTTACTATTATTATAGTTGTTCTTTTCCTGTTAATAATATGGGGCGTTATAAAAACTCTTTTATTAATTACCTAGTTTATGAACGATAAAGAAAGCTATCATGAAGTAAATAATAGGTTAAATTATTTGCCAATTTTAGTTTTTATTAACACAGTAATTATTATTACTTTTGTGATGTGGAACCCCATAAAAAATCATTTTAAAAAGATATATGTTTTAGGCCACGCAAATATAGATAATACCATCGAAGTATATTCATACTGCGATCTCTCATCTCTTGAATCTGAAAAACATGAAGAAGCGTGGATAAAGTGCTTAGAAGGAAAAAATAAATTTGAATTCTTAAAGAAGCGATTTGATTCTCTTATTAAAAAAAATTCCAATCTTGATTGTTCAGATTTTATTGATGGAACAGAAGCGAGACAATTTTACGAATACGTTGGAGGTATTAATATTTTTAATCAGCTAAAAATAGAACAGGAAAACAGTTCAGAAGTTCTTAGTTTGATGTTGCGCGAAAATGTAAACAAATATGATCCATATAATCTTGATATAAATTACGATGGTCAACCGTGTGAGTCTTTATTAAAATAATATGAAAAAATTGCCATGGATTCTTTTAGTGATTGTTATTTTCCTATTTTATCTGTCCTTAAAGACGGATGGATTTAAAACTTTCATTAATAATGAAAGTACATTAAAGAAAACCCTTGAAACAACCTACAATCATATTACCGAGCTAGAAAAGAATGAAGATTGGACTGGTCTATACAATTACTTGGCACCAAATGACAAGAATAGTACTAATCTGAACCAATTTATCAATTCAAGTCAAACAGCCAGAAAAACATATAACCGAATTTATACTGTTAATAACATAGAAATCCGTGGAGACAGGGGAATAATTGACAGATCATTGTCTTTTTGTATCAATCCTGACTGTTTGAATATCGATAGGAAAACAATAACAGGCAAAAAGGAATATATTTTAATTGACAATAAATGGTATTTTAATCTCAAAAATAATATTATCTGTGATAGGAATGAACCATATCCAATCTCGTCGGAATTTGATCGAGCAATAAGTTTGATTATCCAAAGATTACTAGAGCAAAATCACCCTATCACAACTAGTCGAGCAGATTCCTTTAAATCAATTAAAAACTGTCTTAATATCCAATATGCTTCAACTGATGATGAGATGAAAGGAACTGAAGGCTTATTTTATTTTTCACCCAGCAGTTCAAAGGAAGATTTAAGGATTTTAGTCTCTCCAAGATACCAAATAAAAGACGATCTACTTACCGCAATACTTTTAAGTCACGAATTAATACATGCCTATTTTTATACTATTGATGGCAATCTGTTTCTATCCTGTTTTGAGGATGAAGCACAAGCGTTTCGACTTCAACTTTTATTTATGTCAACGCTAAATAATGAGGAAATAGCTTCCCTGACATACAGATATAATAACAGAACGTCACCAGAATCAATTGCTGCACTGGATTTACCATTAACAATTGTTAATTATTCTTCCGTCGGTCCATCTGAAAGCGATCCTGCCTACAACAAAATATTAAATTACGTTAAAAATAATTCTTATTATCAGGAACAATGTAAAAATCAATGAAAAAAGTAACAGTTTCTCTTATCAAAAATTTTTTGTTTATTTTCATTTTTATTTTAATTTTGGGATTAGTTTTATTCTATTTATTTATCAACACGTCTTTATCCCAAAAGCCTTATAAATTTACAGGTAGTCAACTATCTCCAACTCCTATTACCGATAAAAAAGGGATTGAGTGTGAGAAGTCCGGTGGAGAATGGATAACTGGTCCATTTGGTAAGGAATTTTTTTGTAATAATAAAATGGCTGATGGAGGGAAGATTTGTCGAAGTAATTTAGATTGTCTTTCAGATACTTGTATAGTTGATGAGCCTGATGATGTTGGTAAATGTGCTTCCAATAAAATTTCATTTGGTTGTTATACTCGATTAATAAAAAAAGGAGTTCCTGTTATGGGTAGAATTAGAGGAGGAATAATAAGCCGAGAGAAAATATGCGTTGATTAATTGCGTTTGACAATTTATTATTATTTTCGTACAGTTGATTAGTTAGTTATCAAGAGTGTAGCGAGAGCACTGGCTCGACGACCTACCGGCAACCATCGTAAAACGAAAGGTGCCAATTCCAGCCCCGTAATGGGGAAAGATAATAAATATGAGTATTCAAGACAGCATAAATAAAGGAGGCTTCTTAGGCTTTGTTCCTCATCGGCTACAAATTCCAGATCGTCCAGAATTAAATAATTATCCTTTCAATGTTATGTTTGCTCAACAAGGAACGAGATTAGGGAAAAATGTTTTAGGTGACGCAATATATATACCGGATTTAAAATCCTACACGCAACTTGGTAAGAAATCCTCAATGAAATATATCAATTCGTATGGTGGCAATAGTTGGTTGTTGATCGAATATGATCTATCAACAAAATTTTATACAGGGCAAAAAACAGTAAATGAAGTGTATGTAGGAGAAGCATCTGGCCCGGAGTGGAACATGTTTTTTGTTCATTTCACGGCATTAGGCTTAACCAATGGAGAACGGTGTAATTTTAAGGAATTATAAATTTAATTTAAGAAAAGATTATAATAATACCTGTATGAAAAGTTTATTTATCATTCAATATATTTTTCTAGGAATCCTCTTAGGCTCTATGCTAAAATCGTATCCTTCTTTTCCAAAAGAATTTGTAAACGATCGAAATAATTTTGAAAAGATTAACCAGCTATCAGATGAAATAGCAAATTTACAAAGTCCCGCATTTAAAAAAATAGCAAATGATGATCAAGAAAAAATTTATTCAAAAATAAATGAAATGATTAGTTTAAACGATAAAATTGATCCTCGTTATTTTGATTATTTTAATTCAGAATTTAGATATTATTTTGCAGGAAAAAACATAGAAGGAACAAAAATATATTATGAAGGATTAAAAGAGAAGGATTCTAGAAAGAAGGTTGAATTACAATTCAGAGGTAATTCACTAAGAGAAGAGTGGTTTAAATGGTGGAAAAAAAATAGCAATGAGGTTTATTATCAAGCATATCCACCAGAAAGACGATCTCCAATCATTACCATAATTATCTTCCTCGCACTTTGGACAATATCAATGTTTATTTCCCCGTTTACGATTCTTTCTGTGTTGATAATTTTGCGTTTTGGTATTCCAGTGACTAAAAAGCTAAATAAGTTGAATCTTTTAAAGAAAAATAACGCTATCATCCGAAATTATTGGTTATTCCTATTTTTTCTTAGTTTGGTTTTTTTTGGAATTCATTATTTACTCTCTAAAATATTTGGTTTAACTTACTCATTCTGCATTCTTGTTGGCTTGACAATGATATTACCAGGAATAGGGAAAATAGGAGTAAACAATGAAAATGTTGATGATTATATTCGAGTAAACAAAGAAGATTTTGTTAAACCTGAAAGTGAAATTATTTCAGCCATTTTTTCTATATGAAAAAAATATTTTCTTTTACTTTTAAATTAATTGTTATTCTTTTACTCTTTCTAATTTATTTGAAAGTAAGTACTCCAGTAAAGCAAGAAAAAAATATTCTCACAAAAGAAGAAAAATATATCAATCTTTCCAAAGTTTCTATTTCTGTTCAAGTTGATTATTTAAAAAAATATTTAGGTAAGCCAGTGTCAATGAGTACGATCAAAGATAAGAATCAAAAAGAATATATTTTTGTTGACCCAGATTATTATGTGATGTTAACCACTAATTTGGATAATTCAGTTTTGTCTTATGTTATTACAACTAGAAGTAAAAATTTTAATCCAATATTAAGAATTAGGGGTATCAAAGTCCAATTGGGTAAATCAACGTTTTACGAAAAAGGAGTTAAGCCTGATGATTGCGAGTCTCATCTTGGTAATACAGCGCCTTCTTATTATTTTGAAATATATCTAGGAGATAATCAGTCTTCATATCAAAGTTATTTATTTGGTTACAACGACGCAGGTCTTGGTGATATTGGGATTGTTTGGGCATCTCAACCGAATGAGTCAGAAATAAAGAAGAATAATTTTAAATTAACCGAAGGTATGAAATGCAGACTACCATCGGATCAGGATAGAAAAAAATATACAATCAATACTTTTGGAGTGGGTAGTTTAGATACTCTTTCAATCGGTGTAAATAGACGATTGATCGAGAGGGTAAATTAATATATTAAATATTAGCTTTATTTATGATGGCTTATATTGCAACATTAATAATAGGGTTAACTGTTCTTTTTGGAGGAGGATTGATTACTAACAATAGAGATTTCAACAAAACATTCAAGGATGTCCCAATTATTCAAAACTTAATAAAAACTCCAACACCTATTAAAATACCATTCCCGACTGAAAAACCAACTTCATATCCTACCCCAACGATTTATATTGTTCCTACTGTTGTTTCTCAAAATAATAAAGAGTATGGAGTAGTAAAACAAGTAGGTAAATATGAATATAATGCAAATTTTGGAAATGATAGTCGTATGGCTACTCCAAGTGAAATACTAACCGCAGTTAATAATTATCGTAATCAGAATGGAAGTGGCTCTGTATCTTGGGACGATGGTTTAGCTTCATGGGCTCAATCAAGAGCCTTTCTTTTTGCAACAGTCGATCTAGACCAGCATTCTGGATTTAATGCAGAAATAGAATCCAAAGCTCAAAATCTTGGATTAAAAGGAGCTGGAGAAGATTCATTTTTAGGCGGGTCACTTGAAGCGGTTCACTTAATTGAATGGACATTCGCACAAGACGAACCTCATAAAGCGATTCTCCTTGGTAATTTTAATGTACTTGGGATTGGTGTAGCATCAGGAAATAAAGGATATGGCGTTGATTTAATTTTTGGTAGAAAATAAATAAAAAAATATTTTAAAAGAAATTGAAAAAAATAAATAAAATCAAAACAAAGTTAATTAATGTCTAAAATAATTATGCAGGAAAAAACATCTCACAAAACAGTATTGGCAGTAATAATATTTATATTATTTATGTGGTGGGTAATTTTAAATGTCAGAGATAAAAGAAATATAGAGGATATTCAACAAGCAGTTGAAAATGTCTGTAATGATTACACTTTAAATACTAATTGTACGAAATTAGGACTTGAAGTCATCGATGAATATAAAGGTTTACAAGAATCACAAGATGCAAGTTTGGATAATTAATAAATAATATAAAAAATATTTAAATAATTATGAAACAATTAATGTTTTTAATCTCAACAGCGGGAAAAACAACCAAGCAAATAAGCAAGGAAGCGTGGGAAGCATTTCAAAAGTTCCAGAAAGTACACAAGGAATCTCTTAAAAATTTAAAACAAACAGAGAATAAAAAATTAGACACGATTAAAGAAATTAAAAAGAATAGAATAGTAGACGTTACGCTCCAACATTTGGGAGAGGGTTTTGTTATTTAATTAATTGATTATGAAAAAATTTATCGATTTAATGTCAAAAATCCTATCAAATAAATAGAAATTATAAAAAAATGCCGTTCCCCCGAAGACTTGGAAAAGTGAGGAAATGAAAACCGCCGGAGCGAAG